>CAZNCQ010000369.1:0-6404 GCA_964571275.1 uncultured Myxococcales bacterium | reverse complement strand
TCATCGTCGGCACCTACTCGTCGATCTTCATCGCGAGCCCGATCCTGATCTGGCTGAACGAGAAGTACCTCGCGAGCCAGAAGCGCCAGGCGCCCGCGCGCGCCGAGCGCAACGCGCGTCGTCCGAAGCGAGACGAAGACTCCGAAGTCGAGCCGTAGCGCACGGCCGCTGATCTCGGCGCCGGTTACCGAGCGGTATTGGCGAGATGAAGCGTGCTATCGTGCGCCATGTCGCCGATGAGCTCCTGGCCCGCCGACGGTCCCGTCGGCTGGCAGGCGCAGCCGATCGACGAGGCGCGCGCCGCCGCTCTGGCGGCCGAGATCGGGGTGAGTCGGCTGACGGCGGCGATCCTGCTCGGCCGCGGGTTCGGTGATTCGGCACGCGCCGCACGCTTCCTGGCGCCACGCCTGGCCGATCTGCGCCCTCCCGAAGGGATGGTCGATCTCGAACGGACGCTGGATCGCCTGGCGCAGGCGCTGGCGGGCCGCGAGCGGATCGCGATCTTCGGCGACTACGACGTCGACGGCGTGACCACGGCGGCGGTGCTGGCAGGCGCGCTGCGCGCGCTGGGCGGCGACGTGATCGCGCGCGTCGCCAACCGCCGCTCCGGCTACGGCGTCGGCACCGACGACGTCGCGCGCTTCGCCGACGAAGGGTGCCGCGTTCTGGTCACGGGCGACTGTGGCACCAGCGATCACGATGCGCTGGCGGCGGCGCGCGCGCGCGGCATCGACGCGATCGTGATCGACCACCACCAGGTGCCGTCGGGCGAGAGCGCGGCCTTCGCGCTCATCAACCCGCACCGCCCCGACGACCGATTTCCGTTCAAGGGGCTCGCCTCGTGCGGCGTCGCGTTTTACCTGGCCGGCGCGCTGCGCACGCGTCTGGCCGTCGATGCGGTCCGCTTCGACCCGCGCGATCTGCTCGATCTGGTCGCGCTGGGGACGGTGGCCGATCTCGTGCCGCTCGTCGACGAGAACCGCATCCTGGTCGCCGCTGGTCTGCGGATCGCGTCGACGCGCAAGCGGCCGGGCCTGCGCGCGCTGGCGGCGCTCGCCGGCATCGAGCCCGACGAGCCGATCACCGCCGAGCACGTGAGCTTCCGCCTGGCGCCGCGCTTGAACGCCGCGGGCCGCCTGGGCGAGGCGCAGCTGGCGCTGGATCTCCTGCTGGCCGCCGACGAGGCGACGGCGGAGCGGCTCGCCGCCGAGCTCGACGACTGCAACCGGCAGCGGCAAATGATCCAGGAACAGGTATGGACCGAAGCGCTGGCCGCGTGCGAGCGGCACGAGACAGACGCCGCGCTGGTGGTCGGCGCCGAAGGCTGGCACGCGGGCGTGGTCGGCATCGTCGCCGCCAAGCTGGTCGAAAAGTACGCGCGCCCGGCGATCGTGATTGGCTTCGAGGCGGGGCAGGGCCGCGGCTCGGCGCGGACCGTGCCGGGGTTCAACCTCTATGAAGCGCTGACCGGCTGCGCGGAGCACCTGTCGCGCTATGGTGGTCATGCCGCGGCCGCCGGTATGAGCCTGGGCATCGACCGCCTCGAGCCGTTTCGGCGCGCTTTCGTCCGCGAGACAGAACGGCGTCTCGGCGTCTCGGTGCGGCCCGCGCTGGTCGTGGACGCGGTCGTCGAGCTCCACGAACTGGACATCCGCGCCGCCGAGGAGCTGGGACGGCTGGCGCCGTTCGGCGCGGCCAATGCCCAGCCGATCTTCGCGCTCGCCGGCGTCACCGCCGAGTCGACGCGTCTGGTGGGGAAGGGCCACCTGATGCTCACGCTCCGCCACCGGGGCGCAACCGGCGACGCCATCGCATTCGGAATGGCCGACCGCGATCCGGGACAGGGCGCGTGCCTCGACCTGGTCGCCAGCGCGGAGCTCGACACCTTTCGTGGTAACCGGCGCACCCGCCTCAAGGTCAAGCATCTTTACCGCAGGCGCGAGAGCTGAAGTTCGGTAATACTCGGTCCGGGGTCATGTCGATCGACGAACCGGCTCCCGGCTCGGGTTCCCGAGGTGAGTTGCCCGCGGGAAGCCGGCGCGCGGCACAGGCGGGAGAAAAGACGTACCTCGCTCTCGTGCCCTGGCGGAACCTCCGCCGGGCGGTGCTCCTGATCCTGGCGCTGATGGCCGTGGTCGCGCTCAAGCGGAGCAGCGGTGGATTCTTCAGCCGCATTCTCGAATCCGTGGCGCCGCCGTCGCCGTCGCCGTCGCACCAGGCGCCCGAAACGACGGTTCATATGCAGCCCGGGCCTTCGCCCAAATGACCAGCGTCGGGGGGCCGGTCCTCTGGGCCATCTTCGGTGTCGTCGTGACGCTGATGCTCGGGATCGATCTCGGGATCTTTCACCGCCGCCCGCACGTGGTCCGCGTTCGCGAGGCCGCGGTCTGGTCGCTGGTCTGGATCGTCCTCGCGCTGCTCTTCAACGTGCTGGTCTACGTCCAGTACGGCGCCAACCGAGGTCTCGAGTTCTTTCAGGCCTGGTTGATCGAGAAGGCGCTCTCGGTCGACAACATCTTCGTTTTTCTCGCGGCGTTCTCGTACTTCGCCGTGCCGGAGAAGCTGCAGCACCGCGTGCTGTTCTGGGGCATCATCGGCGCGTTCCTCACGCGCGGCCTGTTCATCGTGGTGGGCGCGGCGCTGCTGGCGCTCTTCCACTGGGTGGTCTACGTGTTCGGCGTCTTCCTGGTGATCACCGCCGTGCGGCTCATGTTCGGCACGGACGAGCAGGTGTACCCGGAACGCAACCCGGTGCTGGGCCTGTTTCGCCGGCTGATCCCGGTGACGTCGGAGTACGCGGGCGGGCACTTCCTCGTGAGGCGCGACGGGCGGCTCATGGCCACGCCCCTGCTGATGGTGCTGGTGGTGATCGAGGCGACCGACGTGGTCTTCGCCGTCGACTCGATCCCGGCGGTGTTCGGCGTGACCCGCGACGTGTTCATCGTCTACACCTCGAACATCTTCGCCGTGCTCGGCCTGCGTGCGCTCTGCTTCCTGGTCGCCAGCCTGGTGCGCAAGCTGCGGTTCCTGAAGTCGGCGCTGGCGCTGGTGCTGGCCTTCGTCGGCGTGAAGATGCTCATCACGGATCGCTTTCCCATCCCCGACTGGGTGTCGCTGGTCGTCGTCGCCGGGCTGATCCTGGGCGCGTCGCTGGTGTCGGTGATGTTTCCCGCGCCGCCCGCGCCGCCCGCGCCGCCCGCCGAGCCGGCCGACGGTGATCGCGCCGAGTCGTAGCCCCGGGCGCGCGCGTCACGCGGGCTTCGTGATGGGCGCGCCCGCCGCGCGGTGCGCAAGCCGGCCGAGCCCGTCATAGGCAGCGTACTTGTAGATCTCCGACAGCGTCGGAAAGTTGAACACGCCGTCGATGAAGACGTCGATGCTGCCGCCGTGCTCCATCACCATCTGCCCGATGTGCACCAGCTCCGTGGCGCGATCACCGATGATGTGCACGCCGAGCAGCTGCTTGGTGTCGGGCGCGAACAGCAGCTTCATTGCGCCGTCGGGCTCGCCGATGATCTGGCCGCGGGCGTTGTCGTGATAGGCCGCGCGGCCCACTTCATAGGCGACGCCGCGCGCGCGCAGGTCGTCCTCCGTCGCGCCGACCATCGAGATCTCGGGGATGGTGTACACGCCGAACGGCGTGAGCGGCGAGACCTTGGTCTTGTAAGGAAAGCCGAACGCGTGGCACATGGCGACGCGGCCTTGCTCCATCGATACCGACGCCAGCGCCGGATTGCCGACGACGTCGCCGGCGGCATAGATCCGCGGCGCCGACGTCTGGAAGTGCTCGTTGACCAGGATGCGCCCCTTGGCGTCCAGCTTCACGCCGGCGCGCTCGAGCCCGAGCCCGGCGGTGTTGCCGGCGCGCCCCGCCGAGTAGAGCACCTTGTCGACCTCGAGCCGCTTGCCGGACTTGAGCGCGACGTGCAACGGCCCACCCTTGATCCGCTCGATGCCGAGCACGGCGTCACCGAGCAGCACTTGATGCCCCTCGCGCTCGAGCGCGCTGCGCAGACCGCGCGACATCTCGGCGTCGAGGAAGCCCATCAGCGAATCGCGCCCCTCGATGATGGTGATCCTCGTGCCGAGCGCCGCGAACAGACAGGCGTACTCGCACCCGATCACGCCGCCGCCCACCACGGCGAGCGACAGCGGGATGCGGTCGAGATCGAGGATCGTGTCGGAGTCCTCGACGTCGGTGTCGTCGAAGGGGACCCCTGGCGGCCGCAACGGCGAGCTGCCGGTGGCGATGAGGATCGCGTCGGCGGTCAGGCGGCGCTCCGTCGCGGGCGAGCCCGGTGCGCGCACGACCAGCTCTTGCGGTCCGACGAGCTCGGCGGCGCCGGCGATCGTCGCCACGCCGTGCCGGTCGAGGTTGCGCGCGATCTGCGCGACCTGCTGCGCGGTCACCGCATGCAGCCGCCCCATGAGCTGGCGCAGGCTGGCATCGCGATCGATCTCCAGAGTCATGCCGTAGAGGTTGCGTCGCTGGAACCCGGTGACGTAGAGCGCCGCCTCGCGCAGCGTCTTCGAGGGCAGCGTCCCCGTGTGCACGCACGCGCCGCCGACCTCGGCGGCCTTCTCGACGATCGCGACCTTCTTGCCGAAGTAGGCGGCCTGAACCGCGCCTTTCTCGCCCGCCGGACCCGAGCCGATCACGATCAGATCAAATCGGTCGTCATCGTTGACTCGCTCGATGTTCGCCGCCATCGCTCGAGGTTCACAGGTCCCTCGCGGTGACGCAAGCGCCGCGGTCGGTGCCGGCGGCAGCGCCGGCGTCAGAGCTGGCGATGCGACAGGCAGGGCAGGTCGCGCCTGACCTGGTCCTGGTAGTCGAAGTCGAGCGTCGCCAGCGCGAAGCCTTCGTGATCGCCACACTCGGCGATCACCACGCCCCACGGATCGACGACCAGCGCGTGGCCGTAACTCCGTCGCTGGCCGCCATGGAGCCCGCGCTGAGCGGGAGCGAAGACGTAGAGCTGGTTCTCGATCGCGCGTGCCCGCAGCAGCACGTGCCAGTGGTCCTTGCCCGTCTCGAGCGTGAACGCCGACGGCACCGCGCACACGCGTGCGCCTCGTGCGGCGATCGTGCGGTAGAGCTCCGGGAAGCGCAGGTCGTAACAGATCGTGAGGCCGAGCCCGCCCCAAGGGGTCTCGGCGACGACGACGTCGGCGCCGGGTTCGATCGCCTCCGACTCGCGGAAGCGCAGGCCACCGGGCACGTCGACGTCGAAGAGGTGGATCTTGCGATAGACCGCCGTCACGTCTCCGTCGGGGGACAGAAGCACCGAAGTGTTGCGAATGCGTTGCAGACCGCCGGGCGCTGCCGGCGTATCGCTCATCTCGGGGAAACCTCCGAGGAGCAACCAGGCGCGGGCCTGCCGCGCCGCGCGCTGCATCGCGCTCAGAATCGGTCCCAAACCCGGCTTCACGCCCGCTCCGTTCGAATTTGGCCCGACGTGCTCGGCCCCAACGCGCTCGGCCAAAGTCAGCCGGTGGTCGCGGTCGCTGCCGAGGTAGGCGAAGTTCTCGGGGAGCCCGATCAGCTTCGCTCCCGATGCCGCCGCCTCGCCGATGAGTCGCGCGCAGATGTCCAGGTTCTTGCCGACGTCATCCGTGGACGTCAGCTGGATTGCAGCGACGGTGAGGTGCGACATGCAGCATGCAACGTACCACGCCGGCCGGTACCACGCCGGAGCCGTGGCAGAATCCGTTGGAACTTCCAAAACTTAGCCGAAAGCAGCTTCCTTGCGCGGCCCAAATCACCGTGTTATAACCCGCAGCCTGAAATTCTGCGTTGCCTCCTCAAAAGGGCGGGCCCGCGAGCCCGCCTTTTTTTTGCCCAAAGAGATCGCGAGTCGACACTTCCGAAACCCAAACGAAACACCGATGCGAAAGGACATACAGGACTTGTGGACGCTAGCCGAACCCTACGTCAGGGACGCCGGGTTCGATCTGGTCGAAGTCCAATCTGGACGGGAGCCCACTGGATGGGTGGTCCGCCTATTCATCGATAGTGCGCCGGAACAGCAAGGGAAGGCGCCTGTTTCGCATTCTGATTGCGAACGTGTGAGCCGCGACATCTCGGCCGCGCTCGACGTCGCTGATCTCATTTCTCATGCGTACCAACTGGAAGTGAGCTCGCCGGGGCTTGATCGGCCCCTTCGGCGAGAACGAGACTTTGCACGGTTTTCGGGGAAGAGCGCGCGCATCAAGCTCGCGGACGGGGTCGAGGGGAGGCGCAATTTCTCAGGAACGATCCGCGGTGCCCGCGATGGCGTCGTCGAGATCGAATGTGAGGGCCGGTCTTACCAGCTTCCCGTCGAGCAGGTCGCCAAGGCGAACCTGATCCCCGACTGGGAACGCGAATTTCATCGGAGCGCTTCATGAACGAGGGTGCCGCG
>CAZNCQ010000368.1:0-6408 GCA_964571275.1 uncultured Myxococcales bacterium | reverse complement strand
TTCTGGGGGCTGATCGCGGCGGCCGGCCTCCTCGGGCTTGCCGCGGCGGGAACGAACGCCATCGACGCGGGCCGCGCGCGCGCCGTGCGCGAGGATGCGCAGCGCGCCGCCGAAGCCGCCGGCCTGCGCGCCAGCGACGGCCTCGGCGCCCGCGTCGCCGAGCTGAAGCTCAAGGTCCAGAACGCTGCCGCCAACCCGCGCCTGGCCGCCGCGCTGCAGGGCAACGTCGACGCGGCCACGCTACAAGACCTGTTTCGCAACGAGGTCTGGTGGCAGCCGTTCCGCGACGAGTTCAAGGTCTACGCGATCGCGCTCGATGGCGAGAAGCTCGACGTGCTGGAAGGGATGCAGGCCGCCGAGTTCGGGGGCGAGGCGCTGGTGCGCGCGGCCCGCGCGCGCCGCGAGCCGATCGCCGAGATCGTGATGGGCAAGGGCTGGCCCTATGCAGCCGCCGCCACCCTCGCCCCGGTCCCCGAGCGCGCGATCGCGCCGGTGCTGGTGCTGGCCAAGCCGATCGACGAGGCCGCGGTGCGCTCGCTGGCCGAGAAGGCGCGCGGCGCGGTGCTGCTCAGCGACGGCAAGGCGCCGGTGCTGGAGAGCGGCGACGACTCCGAGCGCGAACGCTTGCGCCGGGCGGTCGGCTCCGAGGGCAAGGGCCCGCTGTTCCTGGCGCCGGACGGCAGCTGGGCGGCGGTCGTGAGCCGGCTTGCGCCCGGCCTGTGGATGTGGAGCTTCGGCGCCGCCGCGCCCGACGCCGCCAGCGCCGGCTCCACGGCCCGTTATGCCATCTGGGGCGCCTGCGCGCTCGCGGCGGCGCTCGCCCTCTTCTTCACCTGGGGCCTCCGGCGCACGCCCGCGCCGGGGAGCGCCACCGATCCGCGCCTGACCGTCGGCAACACCGTGCCGGGGCTCGGTGGCGAGCTGCCGGCCACTCCGGCGCGCGGGACGACCAGCGGCGCCGGCGTCGTCACGGGCGGCACCACCGCCGGGCTCGGCGACGCCGCGACCGCGTTGCACACTGGCGCTCGGCCGACGGCAGGCGGGGCTCCCACTGGCGAAGGCGCGGCCACCTTCGGGCGCTACACGTTGCTGGATCGGCTGGGCGCGGGCGGCATGGCCGAGGTCTACACGGCCGTGACCTTCGGCGCCGAGGGTTTCCGCCGCACGTTCGTGGTCAAGCGCCTGCGCGCCGAGCTGGCGCGCGACGCGACGGTCGTGGCGCAGTTCATCGACGAGGCGAAGCTCGGCTCGACGCTGGTCCACTCGAACATCATCCCGGTGTTCGACTTCGGCAAGGTCGGCGATGAATACTTCCTGGCGCAGGAGTACATCCTCGGCCGCGACATGGGCCGCATCGCCGCGCGCATGGTCGAACGCCACGGCACCGCGCTGCCCTACACCGTGGTGCTGCACGTCGCGCACGAAACGCTGAAGGCGCTCGAGTACGCGCACACCAAGCTCGGTGACCACGGCAACCCCCTCGGCATCGTCCACCGCGACGTCTCGCCCAACAACGTGCTGGTGTCGGCACGCGGCGAGGTCAAGCTGTTCGACTTCGGCATCGTCAAGGCCGAGGGCCGCGTCAGCAAGACCCAGCAGGGCGTGGTCAAAGGTAACGTCAGCTTCATGTCGCCCGAGCAGGCGCGCGGTGCCGATGTCGACGCGCGCGCCGATCTGTTCTCGATGGGGCTGGTGATCTTTTACTGCCTGACCGGCGAGGTGCTCTATCGCGGCAACACCACTTACGAGCTCCTGGTGCGCGCCGCGACCGGACCCGACGTCGGCGAGCAGGCGCGCATCGCCGCGCTGCCGGCGCCGTGCGCGGAGATCGTCGCCAAGGCGCTGCAGGTCGACCCCGCGACGCGCTACCAGACCGCCGGCGAGTTCGCGACGGCGCTGCTGCCGCACATCACCGGCGCAGCGGCGCAGGTGTCACGCCTGATGCACGAGCTGTTCGACGAGGAGCTGAAGGAGGAAGCGGCGCACTTCGCGGCTGCGGCCCCCGCGGGGGATCCGTCCGCCCCGGCCAGCGCGCCGGCGGGGACGGGGACGCAGGCGATGATCTCGCGCCGTTCGTGAACGGCGGGCGATGCTGATCCTCCACCTGGAATCTCCCAACCGCGGGCAGCAAGGGGACCACGTCTACCGCACGCGCCAGCCGTGCCGCGCGCTCGGCGAGCTCGAGGGCGTCACCGTGGTCAGCGGCTCGCTGCTCACGCCGGCGGTGCACGCGCTCTTCGACGACGCCGAGGTGCTGGTGCTGTGTGACGTCGTCGACGCCGACTTCCTGCCCATCATCGAGGCGCGGCGGCGACGGCGGCGGCTGACGGCCTACGAGATCAACGATCATTTCCTGGCGCCGCAGCCGTGGAACCCGACGGCGTACCTGGCGGCGAACCTGATCTCGCGCAGCCTGTCGTCGCAGCTGGCGCGGCAGGCTGATTGCCTGCAGCTGACTGTCGAGGCCCTCGCACAGCGCTTCGGCCACCTGAACGCGCGGCGCGCGGTGTTCGCGAACCAGCTGTGGGATCCGCCCGCGACCTCCGCGCCGAGCGCTGCGGCGAACGGCCGCGTGCGCATCGGCTGGGGCGGCTCGCTCGGGCACCGCGAAGACATCAAGTGGGTCATCCCGGTGCTGCGCGGAACGCTTTTGCGCCACCCCGAGGTCACGCTCGCGATCATGGGCGACTCGTCGCTGCGCGATCTCTTCGCCTGGGTGCCGCCGCGGCAGTTCGAGTTCACCTTTGGCGGCAGCATCGACGCTTACCGCGCGTTCGTGAGCGGGTTGCAGATCGGCCTTGGCCCGCTGCTGCCGACCGAGTTCAACCGCTGCCGCTCCGACGTGAAGTTCCTGGAGTACACGGCGGGCGGCGCGCTGGCGATCTGCTCGGCGCTCGAACCGTACACGGCGACGATCCGCGACGGCGAGAACGGGTTTCTGTTCCGCGACCTCGGTGAGCTGGACGCCGCGATCGAGCGCGCGCTCGCGCAGCCCGACGAGCGCGCGGCGATCGTGCAGCGCGCGGCGCAGGAGCTCGCGGCCGGACGGATCGAGCGCGAGCACGCGCGCGACCGGCTCGGATTCTACCTGTCGATGGCGGCGTCGCTGGCCTTCGACCGCGGCGGGCGCAACCTGACGCCGGTCGAAGGCGCGCTGGCAGCGCCGCAGCCGGGCGCGCGCACGTTCGAGGGATCGCGCTACTGCGCGTTCGGTGAAGGCGAGGTCGAGCGGCTGCTGTACGAGGGACTGGTCCTGCAACAGGCCGGGAGCACCGACGAGGCGCGGCGCCGCTTCGCGGAGGCCACGCGGCTCGCGCCCGACTTCTACCTCGCGCATCTTTTTCTCGCCGGCGTCGAAGCCGACGGCGAACGCGCTCTGCGCGGGCTGCGCCGCGCCGAGGATCTGAGCCCGCGTTCTTGCAACGTCGCGTTCCAGATCGGTGCGCATCTGCAGTCGCGCGGCGATCTGTCGGGGGCGGTGACGGCGTTCGAACGCTGCCGGCAGATCGCGCCGAGCCTCGGCGCCGCGCAGTGCCGCCTGGCGGAGATGGCCGAGGCGCAAGGACGGCTCGAGGAGGCGTGCGAGCTGTACGAGGACGCCGCGCTCCGCAACAGCTCGTTCGCGCTGCCGGTCGCGCGCCTCGCGTTGGTTGCGATCGGCAACCAGCAGTTCGAGAAAGCGGTCAGCCTGCTCGAGCGAAGCCTCCAGCACGACGCCGAGCTCTGGCTGACGAACATGCTGATCGGGCGCGGGTACATCGAGCTCAAGCACTTTCGCCAGGCGCGCATTCACTTGATGAGGGCGCTCGACACCGCCCCGGAGCGCGCTCCAGTGCTGGCGCAGCTCGCGAAGGCGGAGCTCGGCCTCGGCAACGTCGAGGCCGCGAGAAGCGCCCTGGCGGAGCTCAAGAGCCTCTAGGCGCGCCAGAAATTTGGCGCCGCCAACCTTCTGACGCGCGCGCGGGCGCAAGTATCGCGCGCGCGGGCAACTTCTCTCTGGCACCTCGCTTGCTTTGCTCTTGCGCCACGCAAAGGAAGGACACACTGATGGCGATGACCGAAGAACGTACCCGCGCCTACAAGCAGAGCTTCGTGCCGGTTCAGCGACTGCTCGATGCTGGGCGGTTTCCCGACGCCGTCGTCGAGCTCGAGCGGCTGACCGCCGCGAACACTGAATGCGCCGAAGCGCACAACGACCTGGCGGTGCTTTATCACGCCGCCGGCCGCCTGGTCGACGCCGACCGTGAAAGCCGCCGCGCGCTGGAGCTGGATCCCTTCCACACCGATATTCGCGAGAATCGCAACGCGATCGCGACCGCGATCGGAAAACCGCCTGCTGCGCTGGCCCTGAGCCCGACCTCGGCCGCGCCCGCCGCGCCGATCGCCGCGCCCTTCCCATCCGCCGCGCGCACCGTGATACTACCGCCGACGACCTCGGCGCTCCTCGGCGCGCCGCTCTACAGCGAGGTGCTTCGCACGGCCGAGGCGCTGCTCGCGTCAGGCCAGCTCGACGCCGCTGTCGCCGAGATCGAGCGCTTCGTCGACAAGCAACCGGCGACCGCCGAGGCCTGGAATGACCTCGGCGTCCTGCACCGCGATGCCGGCCGGCTCACGGCCGCAAAGGCGGCGCTGGTGGTGGCGCTGACCATCGAGCCCACCAACCGCCAAGCCGGGCACAACCTGACGCGCGTCCTCCTCGAGACAGGCACACCGGGCGAGGCGCTGCGGACCCTCGAGCCGTTCCTGACGCGCGCACCGCGCGACGCCGAGGCGCTGGCGCTGGCGGGCGACATCAGCCTTGCCCTGCACCGGAACGACGACGCCGGGGCGTTCTATCGCGCGGCGCTGGGCGTGGATCCGTCGAATGTCGAGGTTGCGGTCAAGCTCGCCAACGCTGCCGCGTCGCCAGCCGGGGCCCCGGCCCCGATGCCGGCGCCGATGCCGACGTGGGTTCCGCCCACGCCGATCACTGCCGCGCCCGTCTGGCAAGCACCGACGGCGATCCCCCTGCCTGCGGCCGCCGCGACCGAGGCCTATCTGTCGCGGGCGACGGCCGCGGTCGCCGCCGCGCTGCCCGACACCGTGCGCGCGCTCGAGTACGACCCGCGCGTCCGGCTGGTCACGCCCGACGAGACCTACGACACCGTGACCTGCAAGACCCCACTGGATCGATTGCCCGATCCCCTCGCCGCGCTCACGGAGATGGCGCGCGTGCTGAAGCCGGGCGGAAAGATGTGGATCGAGCTCGGCGGCCCACTCGAGGTTATCAAGCACAGCCCGCCGACGATTCCTGCCAACGGCGCGGTGATCGATCTGCTGCCCGCCTTCCGCGCTCGCTGAATCGCGGCCGCGGAGGCCCGGCGCGGTCTGCGGTATCATGCGCCGCATCCTCGCCATGTCGCTCCGTTCGCGATCTCATCTGTCGCTGTTGCTTCCGGTCTCGCTCGCGCTGGCCGCGCTGCTGCTGGCGCCTGCGCGCGCTGGCGCGAATCCCTACAACGTCTCCGAGATCCCCAAGCTCATCAAGGATCGCGAGGCGCGCAGGCTGCACGGCGCCGGCATCCACAGCACCGACGACTTGCTTCGCCATGCGGCGGACGCGGGTCAGCGGAAGCAGCTGGCGAAGCAGACCGGCCTCGGCGGCGCACGCGTGGATCAACTCGCGCGCTGCGCTGATCTCCTGCGCCTCAGCGACATCGGTCCCGAGTTCGTGATGCTGCTCGACGCGGCGGGCGTGAGGTCGGTCCCGGATCTCGCGACGACGGATCCAGCGGCGCTCGCCAAGAAGGTCGCGGCCATCAACAAGTCGCGCCGCATCGCCAACCCCGCGCCCAGCGCGGCGCAGGTTCGCGGGTGGGTGACCCAGGCGGGCAAGCTGCCCGCGGTGCTCGCGAAGCGCTGACGGGCGCGCGCGGGCGGCACCCGCGTGGCTCAGGGACCGACCAGGCCCGACACGGGCGGCGCGACCGGCGACGGTGGCGCGGCCATCGCGCGGATCGCGGCCAGATCGCGACACGCCTCGAGGCATTCGGGGTAGCTCTCGACGAAGACCGCCAGCTGCTCGGCGGCGTGCGCGGCCTGCCCACCGACGATCAGCGTGCGCAGCCCGGGGATCAGGCTCTGGTAGAGCGCCTGTAGCGCGCGCGGCGCGCGCGCGATCTCGCGCTGGTAGCGGCGGCGAAGGAGCTGCTCGGTGTCGGCGAAGGTGCGCTGGCGCAGCGTGGTGACGCTGGAGCCGTCCGTGCGCACGGTGAATCGGCAGGTGACGCGCGGCACGTGCACGAACGCGTAACGACGCGAGAGCCGAATCCAGAGATCCCAGTCCTCGAGCACCGGCAAGGTCTCGTCGAAGAGATCGCCGCCCGCGCCCGCGACCGCTTCGGCGCAGGCGCGCTCGTGCAGCACGCA
>CAZNCQ010000367.1:0-6428 GCA_964571275.1 uncultured Myxococcales bacterium | reverse complement strand
GGTTGGGCGCGTTGGCGCCGTCGTTGAGGCGGAAGATCGGGTCGGTGCCGTTGGTGGCGTTGAACCGGGCCTGCACGCTGGCCGGCGTGATCGACCAGGCGGTCGAGGCATCGTGGCAGGTCACGCACGAGCGGCCGTTGGTGCCCAGGCTCTGGAAGAAGGCGTTGCTCTGATCGATCGAGCCGGTGGTGCTGACCGTCGCATGCGCGCCCGCCGAGTTCGAGAAGTTGCTGGTCAGGCTGACGGCAGCCGCTTCGGTGCTGACGGTGTCCGGGCCGACGCCGATGTCACAGGCGCCGAGCGCCAGTGGCGCGGCGAGCGCCAGCGCGGCAGCGACACCAATGGGTGACGGCGAACCAATCCATCTCCGGACGCTGGACATCTGCATCGAAACCTCCTTGAAGCAACCGCTGCGCGCCGGCGTTCTGCGTTGCCGAGCGCTGCGCGATTGTTTCCAGACGATGCAGCTGGTGTGCCGCCACTGTAGGAGGCTAGGCGGACCGGGCCTTCAGGAAGCACCATGTCGTCTCGAGCCCGCCAAATGGGGTCCGAGTGGGTTTGCGATCGTTGCGCGCCCGACAACAATGTTGTGAATCATTGTTGTTGGGAATACAGCAATTACTAAACGCGTCGCCTAATGACGTCTCATCATTTTGCTGATCTCCGCCAGATGCTGCTCCTCGGCAGCAATCTGGGCGCGCGCGTACTCCTCGAGCATCATGTTCTTGTCGGTCACCAGCTTGAGCAGCTTGCGGTACTCGTCGAGGCCGACCTTCTCGTGGTCGCTCGCCTCGGTCAGGATGTCGTCGACCGTGTGCTTGTGGGTCTCGAGCAGCGTGCCAATCTTGAGCGAGGGGTGGCCGCCGAGTGACGTGACGTGCTCGCCGGCCAGGACCGCGTGCAGCTTCCCCTCGTCCGACTGCTGGCGAAACCACGCGCAGATCGGGATCCGGTTGTGACCGAAGATCATGAAGCTGTAGTGCAGGTAGCGGACGACACCCGCCAGCTCCAGCTCCAGGATGCGATTCAGGACGGTGATGACGGCTTCGGTGTCGATGGCGCTGCTGGCTTCGTCGGACATGATCGCCTCCCGCGGAAATCCCGCGCGCTCACCTTAGCACTTTGGACGCGCCGCGTGCGACGGCCGCCCACATGCTGTCCGACGGTGTCGTTCGGATGTGATGGAGGGGCGGTGTGATGGAGGGGCGATGTAGGGTGGTGCAAGAGATGACGCTGGCGCGCGCGCGGCGCCTCTGCCAGCATCACCGCGATGCGCCGCCACACCTTTCTGTTGTGGGTCGTCGCGCTCGGCGCCTGCCGCAGCGGGCGGTCGAGCGGGACCGACGTCATCGTCACTGACGGCAGCGCCGACGTTCTTCCGGACGCGCCCGCAGACGAGGCCGCTGCCGGGCCGTTTCCGGTGCTGCTGTTCAGCCGCACGGTGGGGTTTCGCCACGATTCGATCCCGGCCGCGATTCAAGCGCTGACCGAATTGCAGGACAGCGGCGGCTTCACGGTCGAGGCCACCGAGGATCCGACCGAGTTCAATGCGGACAACCTCGCGCGCTTCCGCGTGGTGGTCTTCTTGCTGACGACGGGTGACGTGCTCGATGACGATCAGCAGGCAGCCTTCGAGGCCTGGGTCGGCGCGGGCGGCGGGTACCTGGGCGTGCACTCGGCCGCCGACACCGAGTACGACTGGCCGTTCTACGGCACGCTCGTGGGCGCTTATTTCAAGGCGCACCCCGCGGTGCAGACGGCCAATGTCGACGTCGAGGTCGCGGAGCATCCCGCGATGGCGGGCATCGCGTCGCCGTGGATGCGCACCGACGAGTGGTATGACTTTCAAACCAACCCGCGCGACTCGGTGACCGTGCTCGCGACCGTCGACGAGAGCAGCTACACCGGCGGGATGATGGGGTCCGACCACCCGATCGCGTGGGCGCATCCGACGGCCGGGGGCGGCCGTGCGCTTTACACGGCGATGGGTCACACCCAGGACAGCTACGCCGATCCCGTGTTCCGGCAGCACCTGACCGGCGCGCTGCGCTGGGTGGCGGGGGTCGAATGATCGCGCGGCAGGCGAAGCCGTGGGGATGCGCGGGTTGGTCATGGCTGGCGATCGCCGTGATGTTTGCGATCTGGGCGGCGACGATGTTCATTGGCGAGCCTGCGCATGCGCAAGAGGCGGACGACGACCACCCGCTGGCGCGCATCAAGAAGCACGAACAGGAGCTAGAAAAGAAGATCGAGACCGAACGCGATCGTCCCGACAAGAAGCAACACGGGAAGAAGGTCGTCAATCACGCGGAGCAAAACATCCGCGGGCTCGGCGAGCAGATCAAAGGAGCGGGTCGGGAGGTCGGCTCGGCGGCAAAAGGCGATGAAGGCGAGGCGTCTCGTCATCATCGCGCCGCGACGACTCCGGCGCCGAAGAAGCGCGCGCGATCGACCGATCGAGCGCGCGCGTCGTCGACGACGAGCGGTGGCGCGGGCGCGGGCGGGACCGTCGGTGCGGGCGGCACGTCGGGCGCGCCGACGCGTTGAGAGCCGCTTCCAAGATCAACGAGACGAACGAGAACGACCAACGACGATGACCGACGATTGCGGCGCGGCGTGTCCGTCGAGTGTGGTCGAGCTCGTCAGACGTACGTGTTGAGCGCGGGTTGCCTACACGCGTTGCACATCACACACACACCGATGGTGACGACAATTTTCGCGGCAACTCCGCGAGAGGATGAGGCCCCGAGGGTTTCAACCGGACGCCGCCCTTGACTCCTGTCATCCCAGACAAACTGTCGGTCTGGGATGAGGCGCATTTCAAGTGGTTTCGGAAATCACGGCACGCGCGCCGATCAAGGTCGGCCGCGACTTGACGTCAACGGTAAACGCATCGCCGTCGGTTGCAAGATGGTGCTGCCTTGCCTCGTGGCGATGTGGCTCGCCGCCGGCATCGGCGCATGCGGCGGTGGATCGGGCGCGAGCGATCCGCCGAGCGGCGCCGGAGGCGCCGGTTCGAGCATCATCACGAACAATACCGGCGGCAACGGCGGCGACACCGCCTCGTCCTGTCCCGACGTCCCTGCACCCGGCGCACCCGTCGGGTCGACCGTCGACTTCATCCCTGGCGTGAACGTCTCGACGCTGGCCGGATCCGGCGCGTCGGGCCGCGCCGACGGCACCGGCGCGTCGGTCGGGTTCAGCAACCCTGTCAGCGTCGCGCTCGCTCCCGGCGGCGATCTGTATGTGGTCGAATACGACAACAACCAGGTCCGGCAGCTCACACCGGCTGGTGTCTCGTCGACCGTGATCGCGATGGGCAAGTTGAGCCAGCCGTTCGGTCTGGTCGCCGCGAGCAACGATGTCCTCTACGTCGACACCGACCTCGATCCGCAAGGGGCCAAGTCGAGCACGTCGGGGACGATCTGGCGCGTCGACGTTCCGACGCAGACGGCGACGGTCGTCGCGCCCGACATCGGACGCCCGCGCGGCGTCGCGCTGCTGTCCGACGGGCGCTTGGCCCTGTCCGACTACCGCAATCATCGCATCTTGCTGCTCGATCCGCAGACCGCCGCGGTGACGACGCTGGCCGGTAACGGCTGTGCGGGCTACGCCGACGGCCAGGGGACCTCGGCGCAATTCAACACGCCCTATGGCCTGGTCGCGCGCGCCGACGGAACGCTGGTCGTCGCCGACTACGGCAATCACCGCCTGCGCACGGTCGCGCTCGACGGAACCGTCGGCACGCTCGCCGGCGACGGCGTGAATGGCATGATCGACGGCGACGTGACGCAGGCGCGCTTCTTCTGGCCCGAAGACGTCGCCATCGACAGCGGCGGCGCAATCTACATCTCGGATCAAGGCAACCACCGTATCCGGCGTTTGAACGCGGGCGGCGTGCAGACGCTGGCCGGCGACGGCACCGGCGGCTACTCCGACGGCGCCGGCAACGTCGCGGAGTTCTTCGGCCAGGAGGGCATCGCCGTGACGCCGGACGGCCTCACGGTCTACGTGGCCGACGGCACCAACGGCGGCACCGGACCTTATCAGCGCGTGCGCGCGATCTCGATGGCCGTCTCGGCGCCCTGACGGGCGTGCGCCGCGCCTGACCCGACGTACAATGTCGGGCATGGCTGCTGGTCCCGCTTCGGATGCGCCCGCTCGCGTGCGCCTCGACAAGTGGTTGTGGGCCGCGCGCTTCTTCAAGACGCGCTCCGCGGCGGCGCAGGCGGTCGACGGCGGCAAGGTCGACGTGAATGGCGAGCGCGCCAAACGCGCGCATCAGGTTCAGCCCGGCGAGACCGTCACGATTCGCCGCCCGCCGTACGAGCACCAGGTCGTCGTGCGCGGGCTCGCCGAGCTGCGCGGGCCGGCGTCGGTCGCCGCGACGCTGTACGAGGAGACGGCCGCGAGCCGCGAGGCGCGGGAGAAGCTCGCGTATCAGTTGAAGAACGCGCCCACGCTCACCTTCGAGGGCGCTGGTCGACCCACCAAGCGCGATCGGCGCGAGATCGAGCGCCTCAAGAACCGATGGTAGTGGCGATTGGTATGAGCGGCGCGCGCGATGGCGTGCCGGCATCGTTCGAGCTGCCGGCGGTGACGCTGGTGGCGCTCGACGTCGAGCCGCTGTCGGTTCCGCTGCGCGATCCGTTCGTGATCGCGTCGGGGCGCATCGACGTCACCCGTGCGGCGCTGGTCAGTGCCACCGTCGAGGATGCGGCGGGACGCCGCGCCGTCGGTCTGGGTGAAGCGGCGGCGTTGCCGCCGGTCACGCGCGAGGACCAACCCGAGTTGCTCGCGGCGATCGCGGCGGCGTCGCCCGCGCTGGTCGGGCTGCGCCTGGAAGCGGCGCCGGAGCGCTGGCAGGCGCTGGCCTCGGCGGTCGCGCGCGCACTGCCTGAAAGCGCCGTCGCGCGCGCCGGCGTCGAGAGCGCGATCCTGGACGCCTGGTGCCGCGCCGCCGGGGTTTCCGTGGCGCGCGCGCTGGCCGGCGGCGAGTCGCTGCCGCCGGCGCGGCCGGTGTTCTTCACCGACATCACGCTGCCGATCTCCGATCCGGATCGCATGGTCCAGGCGGCGCGCCGCCATCATGCCGCGGGATTCGATTGCTTCAAGGTCAAGGTCGGCCGCGACTGGCGCGCCGATCGGGCGTCGCTGCGCGCGGTGGGTGGCGCGATCCCCAGCGCGCGTTTTCGCCTGGACGCCAACGCCGGGTTCAGCGCCGCTGACGCGCTGGCGCTGCTCGACGCTGCGCTCGCCGACGGCCTCGACGTCGAGTGCTACGAGCAGCCGTGCGCCGCCGCCGACCTGGCGGGCATGGCCGAGGTCACCGCGCGATCGCCGGTGCCGGTGGTCGCCGACGAGTCCTTCCGCTGCGCCGCCGATCTGGATCGCATCATCGCCGCGCGCGCCGCGCACGCAGTCAACCTCAAGCTGGTCAAGCTCGGAGGTCCGATCGCATCCTTGGCGCTCGGCCGCCGCGCGCGCGCCGCCGGCTTGAAGTTGATGGCCGGCGCGATGGTCGAGACGCGCGTGGGCTTGCTCGCGATGGCGCACGTGGTGGCGGCGCTGGGCGGCGCCGACTGGATCGATCTCGATACCGCGTTCCTGCTCGCGAGCGATCCGTTCGACGGCGGGTGGTCAGTGTCGGGCGCGCGCATCGAGCTCACCGGCGGTCCGGGCCTGGACGTGCGGCGCGGGCCGCGCGCCTGATCTGATCGACGGGCTTCAGGGCGTGGGCGCGGCCGGCGGCAACGCGAACTGGCCGGCGGCGGCGTGCAGGTACAGGCGGCGCAACGTCGCCTGGAAGTACGGCATGTCGTCGGTCTGCGCGCCGAGCCAGCTCGCGACGTAGGCGTCGAGCTTGGTCTGGCCGAGCGGCGTCGCCGACAGCGCAAACGCACCCAGGAAGGCGCTGTTCTTGTCGAACGGCACGCTCGCGACGCCGCCGTGCGCGTCGACGTAGTTGCTGATGCCCTGCAGGAACGTGCGCGCCTCGGGCGTGCAGTACCAGAGAAAGTCGACCGCGATGCGCCAGGGCGTGCGGCAGGCGTTGTAGCCATACGTCTCGTCGCCGGCGTTGATGGTGCCGTCGACGAAGCCCCACTCGGGCACCAGGCCGCCCATCTTCGCCTGGTACTGCGCGAGCAACGTGTAGGAGTCGGCGGCGAGCTTGATCCAGAACGCTTTGTTGGCGGTGTCGACGGTGGCGAACACGCGGTAGTAGCCGGGCGCGAAGTACGACGGGTTGACCTTGCCCATGTTGTTGGGATCGCTGCAGCCGCCGAACTTGTCGCCGGGGCGCAGGACGTTGAGGCCATTACAGCTGTCCGTCTCGTACTGCTTGATGTTGCCGATCAACGTCCTCGCCGCGGCGGTGTAGCCGCCCCAGCGCGCGTCGGCCTGCACCAGCGCCATCGCCGCGTCGA
>CAZNCQ010000366.1:0-6441 GCA_964571275.1 uncultured Myxococcales bacterium | reverse complement strand
GAGCCGAGGGGTATTTACGGCGCAGGGCCTCGGGTAGCTCCACGAAGCCGCAGCCTTCCTCCACGTCCGCGCCGTGACGCGCGTGCACCAGCTCAAGGTGACCGCGCAACGGGTCGACCAGCTTCCCGGGCAGCACGGTGTGCCGGTCCTTCTGGCCTTTTCCGCGCCGGACAATGATCTCGCGCCGTTCGAAATCGATGTCCTTGACGCGCAATCGAAGCGCTTCGAGCAGACGCAGGCCGGCGCCGTAAAGCAAGGAACCCACGAGCGCGGTGGGGCCAGTCAAGCCCGCCAGGAGAGTCACGGCCTCAGCGGGCGTCAGCACCACAGGCACGTGCGCGGGACGCTTAGGAACGAACGGGTGTGCGGCAAGAGAGCACGCAACCGATCGAGCATCGCGAATCCGTGCGTGTCGATATCACCCCAGTACAGTACGGCCGCATCTCGCAACCACGGGACGGTGCCGAGGCGATCGAGACCGTACGCAGGCCGGTCACCCACTCGATGGCCTTCTCTGCTGCCGGGGTCAGATCGAAGGTGGGTTCGTCGCCGCCGGCCGCTGGGTAGTACTTGCGGAGATAGCCGGCATCGTCACTTGCCCAGGCATCCAGATACTCGGTCGCCGAACGCGGGTAGACGCCCTCACCGAGGCGTTCGCGGAGCTCGAAGAGGTAGTCGTCAAGCCGCGACGTCAGCTCCGGTTGCGCGATCGAACGAGCGTTTGGCACGACGAAGGCACGATGTAGAAAGCCAATGATCAGCGGAGCGTACTCGGCGCGCAGCAGCCGCCAGGCCGAGTGCCGGCCACGCAGCAACTCGAGCGTGTCATGATCGAGAACGTGCGCGTCTCCGGACATTCACGCAGCCTACCCCATTCGATCCGACGTGAAGCGTGACGAGCGATCGGTGGGTCGCCGTGTAAGTCCGCATCGTCTCTCGTCTCCTCGAATCCGGGACCGCGTTGGACCGGGGGCCTTCGTTGGGCGCTAGGGTTCGAGAATCGGCCGAAGGTCGAGGACCATGCGGCACGGGTACTCGTCGCTCAAGCGGACGAGCCCGTGCCGTTCGTAGAACCGAGCGGCGGTGGCGTCAATCGCATCAGTTACAAGCAAACGGAACGCAACCGGCCCGACTTTGGCGAGTTGCAGAGTGAGTCCCAGCGCCTCTTCGAATAGATACTGCCCGAGGCCCTGCCCCTGTACGCGGGTGTCCACCGCCAGCCGAGCGAGCAGAACGCCGGGAATTGGAAAGCGGGGCAAGCGGGTGAGATTCGGGTGCCTCTCTGCCGCTGCCCGATCGACACTGACCGTCGCAAGACTAAAATAGCCGGCCAGGCGGGGCCCGGTCGGCGCGTCGTCGATCGCGACGAACGTCCTGGCCAAGAGATCCTTGGTGGCATGCCGAAGAGCGTACCTTTTCAGGTATTCAACCAGCGACGAGTGCTGGTTCTGAAATCCGGTCGTGAGCGGCCGATGGTCGGGCCCGAGCGCCTCGATCCGCACTGGCATCGGCTACGCGGCCACGGCCTTCTTCCACCGCAACTTCGGAGGATGCCGTCCGGCCTTTGCGAGGCTGGCGAGCACGGCCCGAAGACCTGCCGGCGGGTTGAACGGACGCTCGAGCACGGCAGTCAGCCGTTCGACCTCGCTGTCGCTCAGCGTCAGGGACTGCCCGACGGGGCGCGCTTTGCGCGCACGCACGCGCTCCAGCGCGGGATGGACGAGCGGCTCGACGTTCTGAGCGTCTCGAGCTTGGATCTCCCGTCCCTGCTCGGCCTGCCGAACGACCCAGGCAGCGAGACTGGCGACCTCACGCAAGAGCTCGGCCTTCTGGCTACGGTCGAGGCCGAGCCGCTTGCGGAGCATCTCGAGCTCCGCGTCGAGAACGTTGTTGGTGAGAGCTTGAAACCGGGCCATGGTGATGAGTAAAATATTACTCACACAGCCGGGGACAGCAAGGGTAATCGTGGTGCCACGACCGCGCCGACGCGGTGAGATCACTGAAGCGCCGCGATGCGGCTTTCGCCACTCGGCTTCGGATCCTCAGGCAGGTGAGTGTTCCAGATCGCCCTCCCGTCCCTCCGCCGAAATCGATGCGTGCCCTGAGCCGACCTTCAGGGGCGCACCTCCCCAGAATTTTTTAGAATCCGCCGCTGGTTAGCAACCGGCCTAGCTTGCAACCGATACCTCCTGTGGGATAGGAGGCTAAGCATGTCCGTGTTGGTCGCGTACGGAGTACCGCCGAACAAGATCAAGCTCTTCAGTCGTACTGGTGTGAATCTCCACCAGACGTGGCAGTTCGAGCCCAAGACGTTCGCGGGCGCAGTTCGCGAGAACTTCGAGCGACTCTTGCGAACCGCGTTGCTCGCTTTCGCGGGGACGGAAGTCTCGGACCTCGCGCGAGCCGACTACCGGTTTGTCCCCGACGTCCAGACGCTCGGCAGCTTGTTGGCGCGCGGCCGCTATACGCGTCTCATCTACTACGGACATGCTCTCACCGACGGTGTCACTCTGCTACCACTGCATCGGATCACGGCGCAGCAGGTTGCTCAAGTGCTGATGGGCTCGACCGTCGAGCACGTGGACATTTTCGGGTGCAACAGCTCCGCCATCGGCGCTCTTCTGTCGTCACTCGTCCCGCGTATCAAGGTGGGTACGCTCCGCGGAAGGCGGTTCGACGACATCGAGGTAAACATGCAAACGATGCAACTCACGGATTTTCGAATTTTGTCACAGCCGGTGTTTCATCTCGGCCCGGTGGCGCAAGCAACCCCGAAATGAGCCGCTGGATCTTCCTAGCGGTTTTGACCAGCTGCGCCGGAACGGTCGCGCCTGCACCATCACGACCGGCCACGGGCGGCGTTGACTATTGTCCACTCGTCCTCGAGACCGTTCAGCGAATCCTCGGGCCGTTCACGGACAACTACACCACCCTCGAAGAGGGTTGCGTTCGCGGAGTAGCGACGGCCCATGGCCTCACCTACGCCGAGGGCGTTGGCTTCGACCCGATGCCCCTCGAGACCATCACCTGTCAGGCGCATGGGTGGGTCGTCCGAATCGGGCAAAAGCCCCAGCAAGCACCCACGCAGGGCGTGGTGCTGGTCGGATTCGAGGAGGATCGAGGCGGCGGCCGGCAGTTCACGGCGCGGGTCGAGCGCGCCGAATGGCGCAAGCAACCGAACCGAGTGGCGTTCAACGGCTGCGGAACCGTCGAGGGTGCGGTCACCCGCAAGGGTGTCGGGTGGGTAGCCAAGACGTCGCCACAGAAGTTTGACTGGTAGGGTTGGCCCGGACCGCTTCCGCCAACCCGTGCAACCGTGCCTGGCATCGTCGGTCTCTCCAGCGTCCAGAGCCGCGATCGCGGCGTCGATGGCCTCGAGCAGCGCGGCGGGCGTCGTCCCGCTTGCTACACTGCTACACGCACGCGACGTTCCCGCATCATCCGGCGCGCTTGCCGTCCCGCCAGTGTCCCCGCAAGCCCCCGATTCTTCGCCCGAATCTATGCTCCCGATCGCTCCCGCATTCTCCGCGATAATGATCGAACCCGGGTTCGACTCCCGGCGCCTCCACAAAACCTAATGATATTGCCGAACGCGTCGGTCGGCGGACCCGGGTAGGGTATCCGGGTCCGATCGACTAGGCCGCCCGTCGACGCTTAGTCGCCGCTCTCTTCGGGCCGATTCGCAGCGCCTTCAAGACGGAAACCGGATCGCGATCGATCACGGTGAGCAGAACACGCGCAGGTCCGTCCGGTCGAACTCGTCTCTGTTCCCAGTTTCGGAGCGTACCGACGCTCACGCCGAAGGCACGCGCAAACTCGTCCTGTGAGAGGCCGACCTTGCCGCGCACCTTCCCGACGTCGAGATCACCCGCGTCGAAAGCCGTCGCCCGACCGCGCGTCTTGTCGTCCTTGGTGTATGCGAGCGCATCCTGGAGGCCCGCCATGATCGAATCGAACGCCTTCTTGCTCATGCTATTCACCCTTCAAACTGATGCTTGATGGCCCTGACAACCAAGGCCATCGCGTTTCGTTCCGCCAGTGTCAGGTTGGCCCTTTTGTTCTTCGCGAACACAGTCAAAGCGAATCGGGAAGCCTCTCACTGTGAAAATAGTGGATCACGCGCGCGCCGCCGCTCTTCCCACGTCCGGCCAGTGCAACGCGGATCTTTCGCACCCCGCCGGTTCCCCGCATGATCTCGCCGCATTCGGGATCCCGGGCCAACATCTCCACCAGTCGGGCGCGCTGCTCGTCAGACATCAACTTTGACGACCGCGCCAGAAACTCGGCCGTCTCGACGACGGTTTGAAGCGGTCGCTCCATGATGAATACGCTACGCTAATAGCGTAGTACGAGCAAAGCAACAAGGCTCGCCCGGCCACCGCCGACTCATCCAGGCCGATCCAGGAGGTCTGCCGGAGCCGGATCGGTGCGCCGCGCTTGGCACGTCTTTCGCTCAGCTAAGGGACGTGCGCTTGACCTTCGACCGGGGCACCGTCGTGCTTACGCGGGATGGTGATCCCCTCGATCTCGCGACAGTTCCTGGCGTTCTCTGGGACACGCGGGTTGGAGTTCACCGAGTTCCACCCTACCGCTGCGCCGCGCTCGTTGCCGAGTTGCGGACGAAGAGTGTCCAGGTCACGGACGAAACGACGGCATACGTCCGAGTGCCGGACGAGGCGTTCTCTGGTCCTGAGCTGCGCGACTACCACAGCGAGGATGCGAATGATCGTGGCGAGATCGATGAACGCGATCGAACGAGGGAACCGCCGGCGCTTGCGTTCGCTACGCCGGAAATGCGCGCCGTGTGGCGGCCACGAACGCCGTCAAACGCGCCTTGGCGGCATCGATCCGCTCTGCGTCCAACTCGGCGATCGCCTCCTGGACGGTCTCCACCGCCCCCGGCGCCTCGTCACGCCGGCTTGCTACATTGCTACACGCACGCGACGTTCCCGCATCATCCGGCGCGTTCGCCACTCCGCCAGCAGGTCACTACCGCGGTTGACGTGGGTCGAGCCCGTCGATGGGCATGTCGGGCATGCCGCTTGACCGAGGCCTCATCTTCCCCGATTTGCTGCTCCGCCACCGGCAGGACTCGGCTCGCAAGTTCTTGGTCGAGATCGTCGGTGTCTGGACTCGCGAGTACCTCGAAGCGCAAGTTCGCCACTCTCCGATTAGGACGTCGGCGGGATGCCCCTGTCAAAGCCACCGCGCGCGCATGCGCTATGGTGATCGAGTGTCGCTACGAAACAAGATCATCGAATGCCAGGCCGGAATTTGCCTCTATGGCCTGGCGCCACCGAAGCTGGCGACGCCTCCCAGCGAGCTTCCGGCCATCGTGGCCCAGCAACAGGCGCGACTGGCCGCCTTGCCGGTGGATGGGCTGATTGTCTACGACCTCCAGGACGAGGCCGAGCGGACGGCGACGCCGCGGCCGTTTCCCTTCCTGCCGACGCTGGATCCGCACGCCTATGCGCATGGCCACCTGGGCGGCCTGTCGCTGCCGAAGATCGTCTATCGCTGCGTCAGTCGAGACAGCGCGACCGACTTCGCGGGGTGGCTGGAGCAGGCGCGGCCCGCGGAGTCCGGCATTTCGGTGCTGGTCGGCGCGCCCAGCCGCCGCGCCCCAGCGAGGCTTCGCCTCACGGAGGCGTACGCGCTGGCGCGGCAGCACGCGCCGGGTTTGTTACTAGGAGGCATCGCCATCGCCGAGCGGCACGCGCAGACCGGCGACGAGCACGCGCGCATCCTGGCCAAGACGGCGGCGGGCTGTCGTTTCTTCGTGAGCCAGGCCGTCTACGACGTGACCTCGACGAAGTCGCTGCTATCGGACTACGCGCTCGAGGCGGGGCGGCGAGGCGTGGCCCCCGTGCCGATCGTGCTGACGCTTTCGCCGTGCGGCTCGGAGAAGACGCTGGCGTTCATGAAATGGCTGGGCATCGCGTTCCCACGCTGGCTGGAAAATGACCTGCGTCACGCGGCAGATCCCCTGGTGTCGTCCGTCGACCTTTGCGAGCGAATCTTCGCCGACGCCTGGGACTATGCCCGTGACAAGGGCGTTCCGCTGGGCGTGAACGTCGAGAGTGTCTCGATTCGGAAGCGCGAGATCGAAGCATCGGTGGAACTGCTTCACCGCTTGCGGCGGCTGATGGATTAGCTCGCGCCGATCGGACGGCGCTAGTGGATCCGGGGGGACCTGACTGCCTACTTGAGCGCCACGGAAATTGGAGTCGGCGCGGAGGAATCGCGGTTGACCGCGAACCCGGTGATCATCTGGTCCGGGGCGTCTCACGCTACCGATGCGCGGGGCCCAAGGGGCGCTTGCGAGCCCCAGATCGGCGTGTTACATACTGAGCCACATGGTTCAGTATGGCAGTGCGGGCCTCGACGCCTCGTTCGCCGCGCTCTCGGACGCCACCCGGCGCGGCGTTCTCGAGCAGCTCG
>CAZNCQ010000365.1:0-6478 GCA_964571275.1 uncultured Myxococcales bacterium | reverse complement strand
GCCCTACGAAGCCCGGACTTTCCTCGACGGCAACCTTGCGGCGCCGCCGCGACCATCTGTCCGACTCCAGCGAGAAGACAGCGCTTATAGCACGGGGCCGGGTTCGACTAGGTACTCGCCGGAGCGTCGTTCTTCATCAGATCTTCCCAGTAGATGATCCGATGACACGACGGGCAGGTCTCGATGGTCTGGCCACGCTGCAGCGTGTTGTAGAGCTGCGGCGGGATGTTCATGTTGCAGCCCTGGCAGGTCCCGTTGCGCACGCTGACCACGGCCAGGCCGCGGCGCATACGAATCGTTCCGTAGCGCTTGAGCACCTCGGGCTTGACGCCGGCGGCCAGCGCGTCCCGCTCGCCGCGGAGCGCGGCGATCTTGGCTTCCAGCTCGGTCATGCGCGCGCGCGCCACGTCGCTGTCCTTCTGGATCGAGTCCTTGAGCGCCTGCACGTCGGCGGCGCGATCGGCCAGCAACTTCTTCTTGGCGTCGACCGCCTCGACCAGCTTCGAGATCTCGCCCTCGCGGCCCGCGACGCTCTCGCGCCGCTGCTCGATCTCGCGCTGGGCCGCCATGTACTCCTTGGAGTTCTTGGCCAGCGACAGCTTGTGCTTCGCACCGGCCACCTGCTGCTCGTCGTCGCCGAGCAAACCTTTCTGCTCCGCGTAGTAGCGCTCGGTCTCGCCGAGCGCGGTGCGCTCGGTGGTCAGCATCGCTTCGACTCGCGCCAGATCTGCCTCAGTCGTCGCGAGCTTGGCGGGGATGGCTTTGAGGGCGTTCTCCAATTCCTGGATGCGGGCGTCGTGTTGTTGCAGCTCTTCCAGCCGCCTAAGCTGATCGCGCAAGGGTACTTCCTCCGTCTGTGGCTCTGTGGATTGCGGTGACGAAAGCGTGTGCCGCGGCCAGGGCAACGCCGCCGATCGCGGGGGCTGTCCAGCTGGGTGCGCAAGCCCCCCAGCCGGCCGCGCAGGTCATCGGTGTCGTACCGACCGCGGTCCCAGTTGTGGGCCCACCTGGATTCGAACCAGGGACCAGGCGGTTATGAGCCGCCAGCTCTAACCGCTGAGCTATGGGCCCAGCCGTGCACGAAAACGCTGTCAACAAAGAACGTTGAATCTACACGCCGGTCCATTCTCTGTCGAGCCCTTCCGCGACGGTGAACCGCGCGTGGCGCGCGCCGGTTGCCGGCGACCGTCGTCAACCCGTGGCGCTACCGGCCGCCGGGCGCAGGGACTCGAACGCGATCGCCTGGTTGCGGCCGCCGCGCTTCGCGGCGTAAAGCGCCTTGTCGGCCGACGCCAGCAAATCCTCGGGCAGGATGAACGCCGACTTGCCGCCGAGCGTTGCGCAGCCGAGCGACATCGTCACGCGCAACGTCTGCCCGTTGCCGATCGGATGCACCGCGGATTCGATCATGCGGCGCACGCGCTCGGCGACCACCATCGTGCCTTCGGCGTCGGTTTCGGGCAGCACGAGAACGAACTCCTCGCCGCCGTAGCGCGCCACCAGGTCGCGCGGCCGCAGCCTGGTCTTCAGGCAATTGGCGACGCCGGTCAGCACCTTGTCGCCCGCGGGGTGGCCGTAGGTGTCGTTGACCTTCTTGAAGTGGTCGACGTCGGCGATGATCAGCGACAGCGGCTTGCCCGTGCGCGCCGCCGCCTGAACCTCGGCGGCGATGAAGCTGTCGAGCCGCGCGCGGTTGAAGAGCCCGGTGAGCGCATCGCGCTGTGACTCCTCCTCCAGCGCGCGTGTCTTCGCCTCCATCGTCTCCAGCGCCTGTCGCGTCGACGCCACCTGACGCGAGTTGCCCAGCGTGACCATCAGCAGCGTCTCCTGCGCCTCGTCGAGCACGGAGTTGATCTCGTCGGCCGAGCCGAGGTCGATCTCGAACAGCGAAGACACCTCGCCCATGCTGGCGGCGATGCTGTTCAGCACCGGGTCCAGCTGCGGCGGGTTCATTCCCAGCAGCGCTCGCGCCTGCTCGCGCGCGGTGATGGTCGCCTCCTGCGGGTCGTCGCGCACCCAGATGTCGGCCAGCAGCCCGGAGACCGCGACCACGCGAGCCAGGCGCGCGACGTCGTTGCTGAGTCCCTCGGGCAGGGGCGAGCCATGGCTGTGCGCGATCGAAATGCACAGCGGGGCCGGAAGGTTCCAGGTCGTGGTCAGCCACTGGCCGACCTCGGCGTGGTCGGCGCCCAGCTCGCCACGCTCGAGCATCTCGAGCACGACGTGATCGCCGCCGGCCCGCTCCGAGAGCGGTCCGTAGATGTCGCCGGCGACGCGGGCCAGCGCCAGGCGGCCGATGTCCTGGAGCAGCGCCGCCAGGAACGCCTCCTCCTTGACCGGCGCCATCTTGTTGGCGATGGCGAGCTCGCGCCCGGCGACCGCCGACAGCGCCGAGCGCTTCCAGTACATGGTCAGATCCAGCCCCGGCTGCGTCTTGCGACGGAGATCCGAGGCCAGCGAGAACGACAGCGCGAGCGTGCGCACCGCGTTCACACCCAGCAACGCCAGCGCGTGCGAGATGGTCTTCACCTGCTGGCGCAGGCCATATGACGGCGAGTTCACCAGCCGCAGCATCTTGGCCGACAGCGCCGGGTCGTTGGTGATCACCTTGGCGATCTGGCCAAGATCCAGGTCTTCTCCCTGGCAGAGGCGCAGGACCTGCAACGCGACCGCGGGCAGGCTGGGCAGATTGGAACACTTCTCCAGGCGCTCGCGAATCGCGGGCTGCATGAGGTCAGCTTCGGCAGATGGCGCCCCGGTCTTGAGGCGTGGTCGCTTGTGCGGCGCGCGCCTTGGAATGTGGGGAGACCTACCGTCGGCGGCGCCGCCGAGATGCGATGGCCGCGGTGGCGACAACAATCGCGAAAGCAGCCGCGCCGCCGTCGCCGTCGCCGTCGCCGTCGCCGCTTGCGGCGCGGCACCCACATCCGGACTTGGGCGTGGTGGTCACCGGCGTCGCATCGCCACACACCTCCTGCGGCCAGAGCGTCAGGCCGGCCAGGTTGTCGCAGACGTCCTGGCACGTGCTCTGGACGCAAGGCTTGACCCGCTTGACCTGGTCATAGGTCAGAAGCGGCGTCCAGGTCGCGCCCTCGTCGGTGGAGACACCGGCCGCGAACATATCGAGGAAGTTGTCGGCGGCGGCGTAGAGGTTGCCGTCGCGCTCGGCCAGCGCGCGCAGGTGTGGCGGCTTCGGCCAGGAGACGAAGGTCGCGCCGCCGTCGGTCGACCGGAAGCCGAGCGGCCCGTTGTCGTTGTCGAGGCCGGCGACCAGGATGGTGCCGCTCGCGAGGCGAACGAACGCAGTCAGCTGCCTGTCGACGCTCACCGGCTCGGTGAAGGTGAGGCCACCGTCGGTCGACACCCCCAGCTTCTCGCCGCCACTGCTGATGCCGACGCGCAGGAACAGGTGCCGCGGGTCGGTCGGGTCGACGGCGATGATGCGGATGCTGGCCGGGCCCAGCATGGCGTTCAGATCCGTCTGCATCCAGTTTGCGCCGCTATCGGTGGAGCGCGCGAGGATCGGATCCAGCGCATTGTCCGCGGTGGCGTACATCGCGACATACATCGTCGCCGGATCGCTCACCGCGTTCTCCACGCCCAGGACGTCGCCGCCGGTCGGGCCGCTCAGCAGCGCCGGTCCGAAGGTGGCGCCGCCGTCGGTCGAGCGGTACACCGACGACGCCATCAGCATGTTGGCGGGCGCGACCGCGACCGCGAGCACGTTCTCGGCCGACGTCGGGTCGGCGAAGGCGTCGCGCGCGACCAGCGTGGTCAGTGACCCGCCCACCGGCGTCCAGGTGCAGGCCAGGTCGTCGGAGTAGACCATGGGGTGGGCGATGAGCACGCCGAACATGCGTTGCGACGGCGCCGCCGCCTTCTGGTAGATGATGGTGTTGTCGTCGTTGCGCGGCTCGCAGGTCCACTCCCAGGTCGCGCCGTCGTCCTCGGAGATGATCAGACCGAAGTTGGTGCCCAGGATGATGCGGTGGGGGGCGTCGGCCGGGACGAAGATCTGCATCGAATCCGGAAACGCCCCGTCGGCAGCAGCCCGGTTCGGCATCGCCAGCGCGAGGCCGATCGTCGTCGCCGCGAGTCCCAGCCGCCACCCCGGACGCCCGGTGCTGCATTCATACCGCCCGGACCTTGATGACTTGAGCACCGGCACCATTGTATGGTGAACCAACCCGAAACCGATGAGGAGCGATCCTCGTTACCTCGCGACGTCGATCGGCGAACGCCCCCCCACATGCGCAAGATTCCTTTCGAAAAGTTCGTGCTGCCGAACGGTCTCACCGTGATCTTCCATGAGGATCGATCGAGCCCGCTCGTCGCTGTGAACATCTGGTACCACGTCGGCTCCAAGGACGAGGAACCGGGGCGTACCGGGTTCGCTCACCTCTTCGAGCACCTGATGTTCATGGGTTCGAAGAACGCGCCGTACCCGTCGTTCGATTCGATCATGGAGAGCTGGGGCGGCCACAACAACGGCACGACCAGCAACGACCGAACGAACTACTACGAGATCGGGCCGACCAACCTGCTCGAGACCTGCCTGTGGCTGGAGGCCGATCGCCTGGCCACGCTGGCTGACGTGATCACCGAGGAGGAGCTCGAGCGCCAGCTCAAGGTCGTGCAGAACGAGCGCCGCCAGTCGTACGAGAACCGGCCCTACGGGCAGAGCGAGCTTGTGATCCCCGATGCGATGTACCCGGCGGCGCATCCATATCACTGGCCGACCATCGGGTCGCACGCGGATCTCGAGGCGGCGGGCGTGGCCGACGTGCGCGCGTTCTTCGAGCGCTACTACCTGCCGTCGAACGCCAGCCTGGTGGTGGCGGGCGACTTCGATTTCACCGCCGGGCGCGCGCTGGTCGAGCGATACTTCGGCTGGATCCCCAAGCGGCCCGCGCCCGCGCGTCGTACGCCGCCGCCCGCCGTGCTCGACGCCAACCGCGAGATCACGCTCACCGATCGCGTGCAGCTGTCGCGGCTGCGCCTGTGCTGGCATTCGCCGCCGCTGTTCGCCGCGGGCGACGCGGATCTCGACCTGGCGGCGCAGATCCTGGGCGGCGGAAAATCGAGCCGCCTCTACAAGAGCCTGGTCTTCGAACGGCGGCTGGCGCAGGACGCGTTCGCGTACCAGAGCTCGCAGATGCTGGGCAGCCTGTTCCACGTCGGCGTGACCGCCAAGCCGGGCGTGACGCTCGATCAGATTCAGCAGGCGGTCGACGACGAGCTGCGCGCGTTCACCAGCCAGGGTCCGACCGACGCCGAGCTCGATCGCGCGCGCAACAGCCACCTGGCCGACTACTACAAGAGCCTCGATCACCTGCAGACGCGCGCCGACGTCCTGAACCACTACCAGCACCTGTTCGGCGACCCCGACGGTGTCGAGCGCGATCTCACGCGTTACGAGGCGGCGGATCGCGCGTCGGTGCGCGGTGAGCTGGCGGCGACGATCGGGCGCAACCGCCTCGCGCTGCGCACGGTGCCCGACGGGAACGCGGCGCCCGACGCGCATCCGGAGGCGGCTTGATCGACACGCCCGCGCACATGGCGGTGCAGCCCGTGGTCGGCGGACTGCCACCGCTGCGCACGCCCGCGACGACGCAGTTCACGCTCAGCAACGGGCTCGAGGTGGTCGCGATCGCGCGCGCGGTGGCGCCGATCGTCTCCATGAGCCTGATGCTCCGCTCGGGTGCCGACAGCGATCCACCCGGGCGCGAGGGGCTGGCGTCGTCGACGGCGGAGATGCTCGACGAGGGCGCCGGGACCCGCAGCGCGCTCGAGGTCGCCGAGGATCTGGAGCAGATCGGCGCGGACCTGTACGTGGGCGCGGGCCGCGACGGATCGCAGCTGACGCTGCAAGTGCCGTCGAAAGAGCTGACACGCGCGCTGGCGATCGCAGCCGACGTCGCGATCCGGCCGCGGCTCACCGATGCGGACTGGACCCGCGTGCAGCACGATCGCCTGACCGCGCTCGCCCAGCGGCGCGATCAGCCTGAGGCGGTGGCCAATTTGCTGTCGGACCGAACGCTGTTCGGCGTCGGGCACCCGTACGGTCATCCGGTCGACGGGCTGGAGAGCAGCGTCGGCTCGATGACCGTGGCCGACGCGCGGCAGTTTCACGAGCAGCGCTGGCGGCCCAACCACGCGACGATCGTCGTGACCGGCGACCTCGACCTGGCGGCGCTGCCCGACGTGCTCGAGCGCGCGTTTGGGGTGTGGGAGCCGCGTCCCATCCCCGAGTCGCGCCCGACGCCGGCGTCACCGCCGCTGCCGCGCCTGGTGCTGGTCGATCGCCCGGCCGCGCCCCAGAGCATCATCCGCGTGGTCGGCCCGGGCGAGGTGCGCACCTCGCCCGAGCGGCCGGCGCTGGGCGCGCTGAACGCGATCCTGGGCGGCAGCTTCACGAGCCGTCTCAACTTCAACCTGCGCGAGCAGAAGGGCTACACCTACGGCGCCGGCTCGAGCT
>CAZNCQ010000364.1:0-6505 GCA_964571275.1 uncultured Myxococcales bacterium | reverse complement strand
GCTACCCGGTCTTCTTCCAGGCCGGCAACTCCGACACCGGCCGCGAGTTCGCCGCGAAGCACGCCGAGGTGATCTACGCCGCGGCGCAGACATTGGAAGAGGCCAAGTCGTTTTACGCCGACGTGAAGGGGCGTCTGGCCAAGTACGGGCGCGAGCCGGATCACCTCAAGGTCACGCCCGGCCTCTTCTTCCACATCGGATCGTCGCGGCAGGAGGCGCAGGAGAAGTACCTGTCGTTCCGCGAAGCGGTGGATCTGTCGGGCCGCAAGCAGTTCTACGGCGTCGATCTGTCCCAGTGCTCGCTCGATGATCCGTTGCCCGAGGGTCTGCCCGAGCCGGTCAACGGGCGCGGGCGCTGGCGCCAGCTCGTGGCGCTGGCGCGGCGCGAGAACCTGAGCATCCGCGAGCTCATCTTGCGCTTCAGCGTCGTGCAGGGACATCGCATCGTGGTCGGCACGCCGGTCGACGTCGCCGACCAGCTGGAGGATTGGTTCGTCAACGAAGGCGCCGACGGCTTCAACCTCAAACCGTCTTTCCAGCCCGACTCGCTGGAGGACTTCGTCAACCTGGTCGTGCCGGAGCTGCAAAGGCGCGGCATCTTCCGCACCGAATACGCGGGCACGACATTGCGCGACCACCTCGGCCTGCCGCGCCCGCAGGATCAGTCGGCGCGCGCAGCCGGCGCGCGCTCGGCGGGGTAGCCCTTTCGCGCAATCGAACAAGGAACCATGGCAGACGACAAGACGAGACCCTTCACCAAGGCCAGCGATTTTCCCCCGGAGGTGCTGAACCTCTTCGACAAGTACGTCCACAACCTCATCGACCGGCGCGGGTTCCTCGAGGGCGCGGCCAGGTTCGCGGTGGGCGGGCTCACCGCGGCGAGCTTCCTCGATGCGCTCAGCCCCCGCTTCGCCGAAGCCCAGCAGGTCGCCAAGACCGATCCGCGCATCGAGGCCAAGTACGTCGAGTTTTCCTCGCCGCACGGCTACGGCAAGGGGCGCGGCTACCTGGTCGTCCCGGCGGCCGCGGCAGCCAAGCGGCCCGCGATCGTCGTGGCGCACGAGAACCGCGGCCTCAACCCGCACATCGAGGACATCGCGCGGCGGCTGGCGCTCGAGGGCTTCGTGGCCTTCGCGCCCGACGCGCTCTTCCCGCTCGGCGGATATCCCGGCGAGGAGGACAGGGCGCGCGAGCTCTTCACCAAGCTCGATCAGACGAAGACGCGCGAAGACTTCGTCGCCGCGGCCGGCTTCGTGCGCGCCCTGCCTCAGGCCAACGGCAAGCTGGGCGTGATCGGCTTCTGCTACGGCGGTGGCATCGCGAACTTCCTCGCCACCCGCCTGCCCGACCTCGGCGCCGCGGTTCCCTTCTACGGCAGCGCTCCGCCGGCCGACAAGGTCCCCGCGATCAAGGCGCCGCTCTTGCTCCACTTCTCCGAGACCGACGAGCGGATCAACGCCTCCTGGCCCGCCTACGAGAGCGCGCTCAAAGCTGCCGGCGTGAAGTACCGAGCGTTCCACTACCCGGGGACACAGCACGGCTTCAACAACGACACCACGCCGCGCTACGAGCCGGCCGCAGCCAAGCTAGCCTGGCAGCGCAGCGTCGACTTTTTCGGGCACACCTTGCGCGGCGGCTAGCGCGCGGCCTGCCGACGCGAAGGCCAAACTTGCTCGGAAAGCCGCGCCCCACCGGCGACTACGACCAGAAGGCCAAATCAAGGTCACGCTCAACTCACTTTTCGGGTCTCGCCAAATGTTGGCGTGCGGTTCGGGATCTTGAAGGTCAAGCTTCCGAGCCAGAGGAGAACCACATGTCGAAGTTCGTTGTTGCTGGAGTGACGGGTCACGTCGGTTCCGTCGTCGCGCGCGATCTGATCGCCGCCGGCGACGCGGTCACGGTCATCGTCCGTGATTCGAAAAAGGGGGCCGAATGGTCGTCGCGCGGCGCCCACGTCGCGGTCGGCTCGCTCGACGACGCCGAGTTCGTGGCATCGACGGTGAAGGGCGCCGACGGCTTCTTCACCTTGATCCCGCCGCACTACGCGACCGGCGATATCTACAGCGCGCAACGGAAGAGCGCCGACGCGCTCGCGGCCGGCATCAAGCGGGGCGGCGTGCCGCTCGTGGTGCTCCTGTCCTCGGTCGGTGCCGACCGCGCGGACAAGAACGGCCCGATCAAGAGCCTGCACTACGCCGAAAACAAATTTCGCGACACCGGAACGAAGCTGGTGGCCGTCCGCGCCGGCTCGTTTCAGGAGAACATCGCCGGCGCCATTGCCGCGGCGAAGAACGCCGGGATCTTTCCCAACTTCCTGCCGTCGGCCGACATCCCGGCGCCCCAGGTGGCCACCCAGGACGTCGGACACGCCATCGCGAAGGCGCTCCGGTCACCGCCCGCGCGCAACGAGGTCATTGATGTCGTGGGAGCGGCCTACTCGTCGCGGCAGCTCGCCGAAAAGATCGGCAAGCTGCTCGGCAAGACGCTGCCGGTCGTCGACATCCCCGCCGCAGGCCACCTGGCGGCGCTGCAGCAAGCGGGGGTGCCGCCCGACGTCGCCGCGGCGTTCACCGAGATGTACGCCGGCTTCTCCGCCGGCCTGCTGACGCCCAAGGGCGACCGCACGGTCCACGGCACCACGCCGATCGACGAGGTCCTCCCGGCGCTGGTCGGCTGAAGCTGAGTTCCATCGACTCCATCATTTTCGATCTCGACGGAACACTCTGGGACACCTGCCGGGCGTGCGCCATCGGCTGGAACAATGTCCTGCGAAGGCACGCGATCCCATTCAGGGAGATCGTCGCAGACGACGTCCGCGGCGTCGCGGGACAACCCCACGAGGTCTGTATTCGAAGCGTGTTTCGAGACCTGAATGAAGAGCATTTGCAAGCTCTGATTCACGGGACGATGGAAGAGGACAATCGCGTCATCTCGGAGCTGGGCGGAGAGCTCTACGAAGGTGTGCCCGCGGGGCTCGGCAAGCTGAGCGCCAAGCTTCCCCTGTTCATCGTCAGCAACTGCCAGGCTGGGTACATCGAGACGTTCCTCGACTGGTCGACGCTGAGGCCACTGTTCAAAGACTTCGAATGCTGGGGCAACACGGGCAAACCCAAGGCAGACAACCTACGCGCTGTGATCGACCGAAACGGATTGCGCAGCCCCATCTACGTGGGCGACACCGAGGGCGACCAGCGGGCCGCCCGCGACTGCCGCATTCCCTTCATTCACATGCGCTATGGCTTTGGCGCGTGCGAAGCGCCCGACGTTTCCTTCGAGACCTTTGGTCAGTTCGTCGACGCGCAACTGTGAGGAGGAGGCGCATCCGCCGCCGCGCGCCGCTGAGCCTCGCCGGCCAGCCACAGGGCGACCGCGGTCCAGGCCGCGGCAACGGGAACCGACAGCCAGGCGATCGCGCTCGTGGTCAGGCCCAGCGCGCGCAGCCCGCCGAAGGCGGACGCGGACGCGCTGTCGCCGATGCGGTGGACCAGCGTGTCGATCACGTTCTTGGCCCGGTACTTCTGCTCGACGGGGATCGCGTTGAACAGGGTCTCGCGCGCCGGCTTGCTGAGCGCGTACTCGCCGGAACGACGAAGCAGACCGAAGGCCAGTAACACCGACAGCGTCGGATGTCGGGCGAAGACCGCGAAGCCGATCACCGACACGGCCGGCAGCGCCGCCAGGACGAACCGCAGTCCCAGCCGCGACATGAGCAGCCGAAAGGCGAATATCTGAAGGAGCAGCGCGGCCACGTTGACCGCCAGGTCGACCCGCGCGAGGAGCTGCGTGCGCGCGGCGCTGTCGGCGACGGTGCGGGGCATGATCTGCGCGGTCTGGAAGTAAAGAAAGGTCGACAGCAACGCGTAGGCGAACAGGAAGGCGCAGATGCCGAGCAGGTACGGCGTGCGCAGCACGTCGACGATCCCGCTCCACAGGCCGCCGCGCATGGGCTGGCGCGCGTCGGTATCGCGGGCGTCGTTCGCCTCCTGGCCGGCGCCGGCTGCCACGCCTGGCGGCGCGTCCGCGCGTCGCGGGTGGCGGTGGGCCCAGGCGCGCAGGCGCACGATGGCGACGATCGCCAGCCCCAGGAGCGCCGCCGACACCAGCATGAGCCACCGGGCGCCGATGATCCGAACCAGCTCGCTGGTGAGCAGGGGCCCCGCCAGCGCGCCCACCGTCCCGCCCGCCGCGATGAAGCCGTAGAGGCGGCGCGCCTGCTCGGTGTCGAAGATATCGGCCATGAAGCTCCAGAACACCGACACGACGAACAGGTTGAAGACGCTGACCCAGACGTAGAAGACCCGCGCGGTGGCGGGGCCGCCCGCGCCGTCGGCGCGCATCGCGACGAAGAACACGAACAGGTTCAGCACGCAGAAGGCGTAGATCCAGGGCAAGAGGCGCTGCGGGGAGAACCGGCGCGTCAACCACCCGAACGCGGGCACCAGCCCCAGCATCGCGCCGGTCGCCGCGTAGAACAGGACCTGCAACCCGTCCGGACCGACCTGCATGGAGATCTCGTCGCGGATCGGACGCAGCACGTAGTAAGAGGCCAGCACGGCGAAGAAGTAGACGAACGCCCACAGCGCGGCGGGGAGCTCGGCGGCGCGAGCCCTGGTCAGCCGCAGCGCGATGTCGACAGGCAAGACGGCGGCTCGCTTTCGCGGATCATCCTCCCCCTCCCTGCGATCGCGGTCAACGGGTAGACGGGCGCGTCTCGTCTACGGAACCTTCGCCGAGACGGAGCCCGTGACCGCCGTCTTCTATAGCGCACACATATTCGGCAATCGAACACCCACCCTGGCCCGCGCCGCGCAATCCCCGGTATCCACCGGCGGCGCAATCACCATCAACGAGAGGATCACGTGCACAGCGGCACCGCGCTCAACAGGGCCGCCATGGTCGTCATGGCGATGGGCCGAAAGCGGAGCAGGCAAGCCTGACGGATCGCCTCGAGCGCCGACTTGCCCTGCGCGCGCTGCGCCTCGAGCGCGAAGTCGATGATCATGATCGCGTTCTTCTGCACGATCCCGATGAGCAGGATGATGCCGACGATGGCGATGACGCTGAGCTCGTTGCGCGTGAGCAGCAGTGCCAGCAGCGCCCCCACGCCGGCGGACGGCAGCGTCGACAGGATCGTCAGCGGATGAACGAAGCTCTCATAGAGGACGCCGAGCACGATGTACATCGTCACCAGCGCGGCCAGGATCAGGTAGAGCTCGTTGTCGAGCGCGGCGCGGAACGCCAGCGCTGCGCCCTGAAAGCGGGTCTGCACGCTCGCCGGGAGATTGAGCGCGTCTCGCTCGGCCTCGATCGCGGCCACGGCATCGCCGAGAGAATGGCCGGGGGCCAGGTTGAACGAGATGGTTGCCGAGGGAAACTGCATCTCCCGGCTGACCGCGAGGGCCGCCGGTGCTTCGCTGACCCGGGCGATGCTCGCGAGCGGCACCTGCCGCCCGCCGCTCGACGTCAGATAGACGTCCTCGAGGGCCGCCAGCCCCGACGCGCGCGCCGGACGCGCCTCGAGCACCACGCGGTACTGATTGGTGGGGGTGAAGATCGTGGTGACGAACCGCTGGCCGAAGGCGCTGTAGAGCGCGTCGTCGACCGCCGCCAGGGTGATTCCGAGCTGCCCGGCGCGATCGCGATCGACCTCGACGAATGCGCGCAGCCCGCCGGCTTGCAGGTTGCTGGTCACGTCGGTCAGCTGCGGCAACGCTTGCAGGCGCTCGAGCAGCGGCGGCACCGCTTGTTCCAGCGCCGCGCCGTCCAGGCTCTCGACGAGGTACTGGAACTGCGTTCGGCTCACGCGGTCCTCGACGGTGAGATCCTGCACCGGCTGCATGAACAGGGTGACCCCGGGCGCGGCGCGCGACGCGAGCTGCAGGCGGCGGATCACGTCGGTCGCGCTGATCTTTCGTTGCGCGAAGGGCTTGAGGTTGATGAGCAGGCGGCCGCTGTTGAGCGTGGTGTTGACGCCGTCGATGCCGACGATCGAGGACAGGCTCTCGACCGCCGGATCGCGCAACACCACGCGCGCCAGCGCCTGTTGCCGGTCGGCCATCGCCGCGAACGAGACCGCCTGGTCGGCCTGGCAGACGGCCTGTATGACCCCGGTGTCCTGCGCTGGAAAGAACCCCTTCGGTATCCGCCACGCCAGCAACAACGTGAGCAGCGGCATGGCCACCGACACCGCCAGCGTGCCGCGCGGTCGCGCGAGGACCCACCCGAGGACGACGCCGTAGCGATCGACGACGCGATCGAAGACCCGTCCGCCGGCCCGCTGAAAGCGGCCTTGCTCGTGCGCGGGCACGTGGCGTAGCAGGCGCGCGCACAGCATGGGCGTGAAGGTCAGCGAGACCGCCGCCGAGATCAGGATCGCGACCGCGAGCGTGATGGCGAACTCGCGGAATAGCCGGCCCACGACGTCGCCCATGAACAGCAACGGAATCAACACCGCCAGCAGCGAGAACGTGAGCGAGATGATCGTGAACCCGATCTGTCGCGACCC
>CAZNCQ010000363.1:0-6532 GCA_964571275.1 uncultured Myxococcales bacterium | reverse complement strand
CGCGCGCCCGCGCGCACGATCGCGTCCCAGGCGCGCCGGTAGCCGAGCTCCTCGACCGCGACCAGGTCGCCGGGCCGTATCAGCGTGCGCGCAACCAGGTCGATCGCCATCTGGCTGCCGCGCGTGATGAGCACGTCGGCGGCGCTGGCGGCCAGCCCGCGCGTCGCCGACAACATGCTCGCGACCGCGGCGCGCAGGCGCGGAAAACCGTACGGGTCGGTGTAGCCCAGCGTGGCGCCGCCGCGGCTGCGCAGCGCCCGCCGGTACGCCCGCGCCAGCGCCGCGGTCGGCACCAGCGTCAGATCGGGCACGCCGCCCCAGAGAAAGATGCCCCCGGCCGGCAGCTCGGACGCGGGCGATTCGATCACACTCGATCCGGCGAAGACGAAGTCGGCCGCACGATCATTGCGCGCGCGTGACGGCGGCAACGGCCCTTCCGCCGCCGGCTCGGGGGGAAGGTCGAAGCCGGGCGCGCCGGGGACGCCCGGACGCGGCGCCGAGGCCGCCGCGAACCGGCGCGGCGAGAGATCCGGCAGGCGCGCGCTCACGAACGTGCCCGAGGCCGGCGCGCTCGTGATCCAGCCTTCGCCGCTGAGCTCGTCGTACGCGGTCACCACGGTGTTGCGGTTCACGCCCAGCGCGTGCGCCAGCTCGCGGGTCGCCGGCAACCGATCGCCGGCGCGCAGCCGCCCGCGCCGGATCTCGTCGGTCAGGAGCCGCGCGATGCGCCGATAGACCGGCGCGCCGGTGGCCGAGTCCGAGCCGGCCGGGGCGCGAACCAGATCGTCGGGCGAAAATCGCAGGGGCCAGCGCGGAGACATCTGGACCAGGAGAATTTCACGAACTGGACCTTCTGCATAGTCCGCCGCCCGCGCAGGATTGGCGCCATGGAAAAGCCGCTCTCGAGCCCGCCGCCGCTTTCGTCGACCGACCGCACGCGCCTGCGCCGCCACCCCGAGCGCGGGCAGGCGGATCGCGCGGCGCTGGACGCGATCCTCGACGCCGGCTGGGTGGTCCACATCGCGTTCACCACCGGCGGTGGCCAGCCGCTGGCGATCCCCACGACCTATGTGCGAATCGACGCTCAGATCTACGTTCACGGCGCGGTCGCCAGCGGCATGCTGCGCGCCGCGGGTGGCGGCGCCGATCTGTGCGCGACGGTGACGCTGCTCGACGGCCTGGTGCTGGCGCGCTCGGCGTTCCACCACTCGATGAACTATCGCTCGGCCGTGATCCTCGGGCGCGCGCGGCTGGTGACCGACGCCGCCGAAAAGCGGCGCGCGCTCGAAGCGCTGGTCGAGCGCCTGGTCCCAGGCCGGATGCAGACCGCGCGGCCGCCCAGCGCCGAGGAGCTGAAGACCACGTCGGTCCTGGCGCTTCCGCTCGACGAGGCGTCGGTGAAGATTCGCACCGGACCGCCCATCGACGGTGAGAGCGACGTCACCTGGCCGGCCTGGGCTGGCGTGATCCCGCTGGCGATCGCGAGCGGTGCGCCCGAACCCGCCAGTGAAACGCGCGGGGCGCCGCCCGCGCGCACGCTCGCCGGTCCCGTCTCGCTCTCGGCGCCAGTCGCCGAGCAACGCCACGGCGACTGGGTGCTCAGCGACGATCGCTCACGTGTCGACTTCGCGCGCGTCACGGAGTGGCTCGCCGGCTCGTACTGGTGCCCCGGCATCCCGCGCGCCGCGGTCGAGCGCGCGGCGGGCGGCTCCTCGCTGGTCGCCGGCGCGTACGACGCCGCGGGCGAGCAGGTCGGCTACCTGCGCGTGGTCTCGGACTGCACGCGCTTCGCGAATCTCATGGACGTGTTCGTCGCCGAGGCGCACCGCGGCCACGGCCTCGGCCGCGCGCTGGTGCGGTTCGCGCTCGCGCACCCGGCGCATCGCGAGATCGCGCGCTGGATGCTGGGCACCAAGGATGCGCACGGCGTCTACGCGCGCGAGGGCTTCCGGCCCATCGACGAGCCGGGCCGACTCATGCAGCGGCTGGTCGCGCCCCCCTGGAGCGCGCCGTAAGATTGCCGGGTGGCGAACCTGCTGCTCTACGACGGCGTCTGCGGTCTCTGCGATCGGCTCGTGCAGTTCGTGTTGCGCCGCGATCGCGCCGACCGATTTCGATTCGCCGCGCTGCAGAGCCAGCTCGCCACCCATCTGCTGCGCGGGTACGGCCGCGACGCCGGCGATCTCGACACGGTCTACGTCGTCGCGCGCTACGGTGAGCCATCCGCGACGCTGCTGTCCAAGGGCCGCGCCGTGCTCTTCGTCCTCGCGCAGCTCGGCGGGATCTGGCGGCTGGCGTCGCTCCTGCGCGTCTTGCCGCGGCCGCTGCTCGATCTTGGCTACGACCAGATCGCGCGACGCCGCTACCGCTGGTTCGGACGTTACGACGCGTGCCAGCTGCCGACGCCGGCGGCGCGACGCAAGTTCCTGGACGGCGACAGCGACGGCTGAGGTGTCGGCCTCCGCGCACCTTGGTAGAGAGACGACCAGCACGCGACGAGCGTGATCTGCGTCGCGCGACCGCGGGCAATTGAAGCTCCGCGCGGCCAGATGTGTCCATATTGACGTGTGCGGTCGCGGCGCGAGGGTTCCCATCCTCACGTTTACAAAACTTTACGTCGGAGCAAAGCCACGGCAATGCCCCCCAACGACCGTCGATGAGTCAAGTCGTCGCGCCGACGTGTCGATGCCTCGATGAATTTCGAGGCCGCGACGCACGGCCGGACGACGGCGCAGCAGAGCAGGGCCCGACCAGCGTGAGGAGAAGACATGCGGCTCGACAAAGATCGTGAGCGCTCGATAGAGAGCGGAAGGGGTTTCGCACCCCTGCCCCTGGCGATGGCGGGCGTGCTCGGCGCGCTCCTCGTGTCGGGCTGCGGAAGCGTGAGCGAGAAACAGACCGGTGGCGGGCCTGCGGACGGTTCGTCGCCCGACGGCGGTTCGCCCGACGTTCCCGCGCCGCCGCCCTTCCAGGCCGACCAGCCGTACACCTACGTCGCCAAGGTCAAGAATCTGCTCGTGGGGCTGGCGCCCACGGACGCCGAGATCCAGCAGGTCATTGCCGACCCGACGGCGCTGAAGACGCTGATCGACGGCTGGATGCAGCTGCCCCAGTACCAGGAGAAGATGAAGCGCTTCTTCGAGCTCGCCTTCCAGCAGACGCAGGTCACCGCCGCCGACTTCGCCGACCAGGCCTATCCGAAACAGATCGCCATCAACAACACGACGACTCCGCTGCTGGTGCAGAACGCGCAGCAGAGCTTCGCGCGCACGATGATGCAGCTCGTCGCCGAGGGCCACCCGCTGACCGAGGGGATGACCACCACGCAGGTAATGATGACGACCGCGATGAAGGAGTACTACGCCTTCCTCGACGTCTGGGAGGTCGACGACACCGGCAAGGTCACCGATCGCTTCAAGCAGCAGCACGCGGGCCTGTCGATCGTCGCCGAGACGGGAGCCGGAGCGATCCCGATCGCCGACACGCTCGACCCGTCGAGCCCGAACTACATGCACTGGTACAACCCCGACGTCGCGACCAGCAACCCCACCGTCGCCGGTTGCACGGAGGATCCGATCACCTTCCCGGCCAGCGGTGTCACGCTGCACTACCTGCTCTACGGCTCGCTCGACGGGCACAAGAGCAGCAGCGGCGTGCAATGCCCGCCCACGGGCGGCAGCGCCACGGCGGCCCAGCTGACCACCGCCGACTTCGCCGACTGGACGATGGTGACGATCCGCCCGCCGAACGCCGGCGAGTCGGTCACGCCGTTCTGGGATCTGCCGTCGCTGCGCACGGCGACCGAGCTGGTGCTGACCATCCCGCGCACCGGCTTCTTCAGCACGCCGGCGTTCTTCGCCAACTGGCAGACCAACATCAGCAACCAGATGCGCGTCACCTTGAATCAGACGCTGATCGTCGCGCTCGGCTCGTCGGTCGACGGCACCGACAACACGCTCACCCCGGGCAACCCGCCGCCGGGGCTGGACACCACCCACGCGTCGCAGCCTCAGTGCAGCATCTGCCACCAGACGCTGGATCCGCTGCGCTCGATCTTCGCGGCCAACTACTCCTGGAACTATCACAACCAGCTCGATACGACCCTCACGGCGCAGAAGGGGCTGTTCTCGTTCCGCGGCGTGATCCAGCCGGTCGCGACCATGACCGACCTCGGTACGACGCTGGTCCAGCACCCGCTGTTCCCCAGCGCCTGGGCGCAGAAGCTCTGCTACTACGCGAACTCCGAGGCCTGCGTCGCCGACGATCCGGAGTTCCAGCGCGTTGTCGCCGCGTTCCAGGCGTCGAGCTTCTCCTGGAACGTGCTGGTTCGCGAGCTGCTGGCGTCGCCGATCACCACCAACGCCAGCCCGACGGCGACCTCGGCCGCCAACGGCGAGATCGTCGCGGTCTCGCGCCGCGACCACTTCTGCGCCTCGCTCGACAACCGCCTCGGCTTCGCCGACGTGTGCGGCCTCGACGCCGTCACCAAGAAGGCGCTGTCGGCGACCGTGCCGCTCATCGTCTCGGGGCTTCCGTCCGACGGCTACGGGCGCGGCTCGACCGCGCCGGTGCTGCCCAATCAGCCGACGCTGTTCTTCCGCGCCGGCACCGAGAACATCTGCGAGTCGGTCGCGGCGAGCATCATCGACGTGACCGCCACCAAGCAGGTCCCGGGCGTGAGGTACTGGTCGAGCGCGTCGCCCGACGGCGCGATCGCCGACTTCGTCGGTAACTTGATGGGCCTGGTCGCTTCCGACCCGCGCGCGGTGCCGGCGACGACGCTGCTCAAGGGTCATTTCACGGGCGCGATGGCGCAGGGAGCGAGCGCCTCCGACGCGCTCAAGTCGACGTTCGTGGTCGCGTGCCAGGCACCCTCCGCGGTTTCGATCGGAATGTGAAGGAGACACCGGAAATGCTCACTCGTCGTCAAGCGATCACGTCGACCCTCTTCGGCAGCGGCTACATCGGGCTGCGCGCGCTGGCAACCGGTCTGCCGGTGTCGTTCCTGCTGAACCCGCGCCGCGCGCTGGCCGCCAGTCCCCAGCCGGGCTGCGCCACGCAGAGCAAAGCGCAGTACATCATCCTCAACACCTCGGGCTCGGGCGATCCGATCAACGCCAACGTGCCCGGCACCTACGACGATCCCAAGGTCGTGCACAGCACCGACCCGACGATGGCGCCGACGCCCATCACGATGCGCGGGCGCAGCTCCACGGCGGCGGCGCCGTGGGCGACGCTGCCGCAGGCGGTGCTGGATCGCACGGTGTTCTGGCACCTCATGACCAACACGCCGATCCACCCCAAGGAGCCGGACGTGCTGAAGTTGATGGGCAACACCTACGCCGGCGAGATGCTGCCGTCGCTGCTGGCCAAGCACCTGGCGCCGTGCCTGAACACGATCCAGACGCAGCCGATCAGCATCGGCGCCACCACGCCGGCCGAGGGGTTGAGCTTCGGCGGCGCGGCGCAGCCGATCATCCCCGCGCTGGCGCTCAAGGCGACGCTGACGAGCACGCCCGGGCCGCTGGCCAACCTGCAGGGGCTGCGCGATCAGACGCTGGCGTCGATCTACGACCTCTACAAGCAGGACGCGAGCCCCGCGCAGAAGGCGTACATCGACTCGCTGGTGACGTCGCAGACGCAGGTGCGCAGCATCAACCAGAGCTTGCTGAGCGCGCTCGGCTCCATCACCGACAACACCGCCAACTCGCAGATCCTGGCGGCCGTGACGCTGATCCAGATGAACGTCACGCCGGTGATCTCGATCCACATCCCGTTCGGCGGCGACAACCACCGCGACATCGGCCTCGCGGGCGAGACCACGCAGACGGTGTCGGGCGTCGCGACGATCAATGCGCTGATGTCGCAGCTCGCGGCGGCGGGGCTGAGCGACAGCGTGACGTTCATGTCGCTCAACGTCTTCGGCCGCACCATCGGCCCCGGCAACACCGACGGGCGGCAGCACAACCAGTCACACCAGGTGTCGGTCACCATCGGCAAGCCGTTCGCGGGCGGCATCATCGGCGCCATCGGTCCGGTCGGTGGCGACTACGGCGCGCTGGCGATCAACTCGAGCAGCGGCGCCGGCGCCGCCGACGGTGACGTCACACCGGTCGCGTCGCTGCCTTCGTTTGGCCGCACCATGCTGGCGGCGGTCGGCGTCGACAGCACGACCATCGGCACCGAGATCATGTCGGGCAAGGTGATCACCGCCGCGCTGGCGAGCTGAGCGCGGCTACCGATCCCGGACGCTCGACGAAGGTCTCGATCGCCGCCAGCACGCGGGCGTCGGCGTCGGCCTGCGTCTCGCCCGCGGCCTTGCGCTGCTGCGCCGAGACCTCGAGCGAATGGTCGCCGCCCTCGACGACGAAGAGCTGGTTGGGCGCGGCCATGCGCGGGCGCACGGCGGCGAGCTTGTCGAGCGGGCACAACGGATCACGCGTCCCCTGCACGAACAGGATCGGCGTGCGCAGCGCGAGCAGCACCTGGTCGCGCAGCGCGCCGGTCGCGCCCGCCTGCAGCGGATAGCCGA
>CAZNCQ010000362.1:0-6544 GCA_964571275.1 uncultured Myxococcales bacterium | reverse complement strand
GCCGGCACGGCGATCTGCTGCGCGCCGTCGAGGATCGCGCGCGTGAGCGGCTTGCCCATGTGGCGGTTGCGGTGGATGTTCTCCACCTCGACGGTGGCGTCGTCGACCAGCATGCCGATCGCCAGCGCCAGCCCGCCCAGCGTCATGATGTTGATGGTATGGCCGGTGAGATTGAGCCCGACGATCGCCGAGAAGATCGCCAGCGGGATCGACGTGCAGACGATCACCATGCTGCGCCAGCTGCCCAGGAACAGACCGACCATCAGCGACACCAGCGCCGACGAGATGATCGCCTCGCGCACGACGCCGCTGATCGCGCCGCGCACGAACAGCGACTGGTCGAAGTCGATCTTGAGCTCGAGGCCGTTGGGCGCCGCCGCCTTGATCGTCGGCAAGACGTCGCGCACCGCATCGACGACCGCCAGCGTCGACGCGTCGGCGTGCTTGAGGATCGCGAGATAGGTCGCGCGCTTGCCGTTGACGCGCACGATGTTGGTCTGGTCGGCGAACGCGTCGGAGACGTGCGCGACGTCGGACAACGTCACCGGCGCGCCGTCGACGATCTTGACCGGAATGCGCCCGAACTCCTCGACGTCGGGCGGGCTGGCGTTGAGCAGCACGTTGTACTCGCGCCCGCCGATGCGCGCGGTGCCCGCCGGCAGGATCACGTTCGCCGTCGAGAGCGCGTTGACGACGTCGAACGGCGACAGCCCCTTGCTGGCCAGCGCGCGCGGATCGATGTCGATGTTGATCTGCCGCTGCTTGCCGCCGAACGGCGCCGGCGTCGCCAGGCCGGGGATCGTGAACAGCCGCACGCGGATGAAGTTCAGGCCGTAGTCGAAGACCTGCTGCTCGGGCAGCGTGTCGCTCGACGCCGTCATCTGCGCGACCGGCACGTTGGAGGCGTTGAACTGGATCACGTTGGGCGGCTGCATGCCCGGCGGCGTGATGCGCAGGATCGTGCTGCACACCGACGAGATCTGCGCGATCGCGGCGCCGATCTCCGCGCCCGGCTGGAAGTAGACCTTGAGCATCCCGATGCCGGGGATCGACTCCGACTCGATGCGCTCGATGCCGTTGACCGTGGTCGAGAACGCGCGCTCGCTGATCAGCACCACGCGGCGCTCCATGTCCTGCGCCGACAGGCCGGGGTAGTTCCAGATCACCGCGACCACCGGGATGTCGATCGCCGGGAAGATGTCGACCACCATCCGGGTCAGCGACAGCACGCCCATCACGAGGATGAGCACACACATGACCGCCACCGTGTACGGGCGGCGGAGAGCAAGTCTGACGATCCACATCGACGCTTACAACCGCGCGCGCAAATCTAGTCGACGGCCACCCCAGGTCAACCGCGATCACGCAGGATGGTCGCGGGGGGGACCTTCCCGACCGCCACCGACGAGCGCCAGGCCGCCGGCGCGCATTCGGCGTAAGCTGTTCGACCATGTCCGAAGAGACCGGTCGACCCCGCCGCCCTTCCCGGGTCGGCCGTGCCATCCGGAGCCTGTTCAAGCTGTTGGGCCTCGCCCTCGTGCTGGCGCTCACGCTGGCGGCCGTCTTCGGCTGGCGGTCATTCGGCAAACGCGCGGCCGGAGCGCGGCGGGCGCTCATCGAGGCGTCGCCGCAGTGGCGGCAGGGCCACTTCGTCAACCCACAGCCGCTGGTCAATGACGCGCGTGCGATGCTGGGCGGCCTGTTTCACCCGAGCCCCTTCACGAGCCCGCTCGGCCCGGTGCCGGTGGCCACCGGGGGCGCCGCGCGCTTTCAGACCCCGCCCGCGACCGGGTTGCGCGTGACCTGGTTTGGCCATTCGTCGACGCTGGTCGAGCTCGACGGCCACCGCGTGCTCACCGATCCGGTCTGGAGCGAGCGCGCGTCGCCGATTCCCGGCGTCGGCCCGCGCGCCTGGTACGCGCCGCCGCTGGCGCTCGCCGACCTGCCGCCGATCGACGTCGTGGTGATCTCGCACGACCACTACGACCACCTCGACCGGCGCACCATCATCGCTCTCGATGCCGCCGCCCGCAGCCGCGGCTGGAACACCACCTTCGTCGTGCCGCTCGGGATCGGCGCGCACCTGGCCTACTGGGGCGTGCCCGAATCGCGCATCGTCGAGCTCGACTGGTGGCAGCGCACCCGCATCGGCGATCTCGAGATCGTCTGCACGCCGGCGCGCCACGCCTCCGGGCGCATGGTCGTCGACAACGACAGCAAGCTGTGGGGCGGCTGGGCGCTGCTGGGGCCCCGCCACCGCGTCTACTACTCGGGCGACACCGGCCTGTTCCCCGCCATGCGCGCCATCGGCGCCCGGCTCGGTCCGTTCGATCTCACGATGATCGAGTCGGGGCAATACGGCCGCGGCTGGCCCGACTGGCACCTCGGCCCGGAGCAGGCGGTCGTTGCGCACGGCCTGGTGCGCGGCCAGGTGATGCTGCCCGTCCACTGGGGCAAGTTCGTGCTGGCGTACCATGGCTGGACCGAACCGATCGAACGCGTGCTGGCCGCCGGCGAACGGGCGGGCGCGACGATCCTGTCGCCGAGGCCGGGCGAGAGCGTCGAGCCCGCGGCGCCGCCGCCGCGCGAGCGCTGGTGGCCCACGCTACCCTGGAAGACGGGCGCCGAAGATCCGATCGTATCGTCGCAAACCAACCTCGAGCAAACCGAGAACGAAGGGACCGCGAAATGAAGGTGATTCTGTTCGGCGCGACCGGGATGGTCGGCCAGGGTGTGTTGCGCGAATGCTTGCTCGACGGCGGCGTCGAAGCCGTGCTGGCGATCGTGCGGTCACCGACCGGCCAGACGCACGCCAAGCTGCGCGAGCTCGTTCACCGCGACTTCACCGACTTCTCGATCCTGGCCGACGAGCTGACCGGCTACGACGCCGCGTTCTTTTGCCTCGGGATCTCGTCGCTGGGGATGAAGGAGGCCGAGTACCGCCACGTCACCTACGACTTCACGATGGCGGCCGCGCGCGTGCTGGCGCACCGCAACCCCGGAATGACGTTCATCTACGTCTCCGGGGCCGGCACCGACAGCACCGAGCAGGGCAAGTCGATGTGGGCGCGCGTCAAGGGTGCCACCGAAAACGCGCTCCTGAAGCTGCCGTTCAAGGCGGCGTACATGTTCCGCCCGGGTGCCATCCAGCCGCTGCACGGGATCACGTCGAAGACACGCGCCTATCGCTGGGCGATCATCGTCATGAGGCCGCTGTTCCCGGCCATGCGTGCGCTGTTCCCCAAGAGCGTCATCACGACGGAGCAAGTCGGACGCGCTATGATCGCAGTGGCGCGCGGCGGCGCGGAGAAGACCCTCCTCGAGAACCAGGACATCGCCGCGATCGCCGAACGAGCCACGCCGAAATGATGATGCGAAAGATGCTGCTCAGCGGTTGGGGACGCCAGCGCTGGATCGAGACCGCGCTGGTCACGACCGATGATCTCGGGCGCAGCAGCCGCGGCGCCTCGTTGAGCCGGGGCCTAGGGCGCGCGTACGGCGACGCCGCGCTGCCGACGGAGCGCCACAAGGTGGTGGTCATGAACACCACGCCCGCCGATCGGATCCTGTCGTTCGATCGGCAGAACGGCGTGTTGCGCGCCGAGGCCGGTCTCTCGCTGGGCGAGCTCACGCGCCTTTACGTCGACAGGGGCTGGTTCTCGCCGGTGGTGCCGGGCACGCGCTTCGTCACGCTGGGCGGGATGGTCGCCGCCGACATCCACGGTAAGAACCACCACGTCGCGCAGACGTTCGGCCGCCACGTGCGCGCGCTGGCGGTGCGCGCCGGCGACGGACGCGTTTACGAATGCAGCCGCGCGCAGCACAGCGACCTCTTCCTGGCGACGATCGGCGGCATGGGGCTGACTGGCCACATCCTCGAGGTCGAGCTGACCATGGACCGCATCCCCAGCCGCTGGATCTACGAAGAGAGCGAGCGCTGGGATACCCTCGAGGGCGTCTTCGGCGCGCTCCGCGCCGCGCGCGACGCGTGGCCGATGACGGTCGCCTGGATCGACACCTCGGCGAGCGGCGCTCACGCGGGGCGCGGCATCGTCATGAGCGGGCGCTGGGCCAACGCGGAGGAGACGCAGGGCCGCACCAAGCCGCGCAAGGAGTTGAGCGTGCGCGTGCCGATCGATCTGCCGAACGGCCTCATCAACCCGTTCACGATCGGCCTCATGAACACGTTCTGGTATCACAAGCACGGCCGCCGCAAGCGCACGCACTTCGTCACGCCCGAGCAATACTTCTGGCCGCTCGACGGCGTCCGCGAGTGGAACCGCGTGTTCGGCCGGCGCGGCTTCTTCCAGTACCAGTGCGTGATGCCGTCGGAGCTCGGGCCGTTTCAGAAGCTGCTCGCGCTGTTCCGCGCGCGGCGCGCCTGCTCGTTCGTGACGGTGTTCAAGGATTGCGGCGCCGAGGGCGATGGGATTCTCTCGTTTCCCAAGACCGGGACCACGCTGGCGGTCGACATCCCCGTGCGCACGATCGACGACGCGCGCGAGACGACGCGCGTGTTCAACGAGCTGGTGCTCGCCCACGGCGGCCGCATCTACTTGGCCAAGGACTCGTTCACCGACGGCGGTGACTTTCGCAAGATGTACCCGCGCCTCGACGAGTGGCAGGCAGTGCGCCGCCGCTACGATCCCGATGGTCTCATCGGCTCGGCGATGGCCGACCGATTGTTCGGGGCCTGAGCGGCCGCGCGTTCGAGATGGATCCGCTCAGAAGAGATCGCCGAGCTTCGCGAGCTGCTCGTACGAGGCGGTGAGCCACACCTTGACCCGCTGCCGGTCCATGCGCGTGAACGAGTCGGGCTCGATCTGCGGCCCATTGACCGCACCCCAAAAGCTGGCGTCGAGGCGATCGATCTTCTGCATGGCAGCGGCGTGCAGCTCGGGCAGGTCGATCACGACGGTCCCCAGCCGTTCCGCCATCGCGCGCGCCGGCGAGCGCTCGAAGAGCGAAAAGTCCTTGCCGCGGCCCTGGTTCTTGACCACGCAGTAGCGAACACGGTCGCCGTGCCGCGCGAGCAACCGCTCGAGCGTGGTGATCGCGTCCTTGCCGTCGTCGATCACGTGCCAGAACACCAGCCGGATGCCGCTCTCCGCCGCCAGGTCGAGGACGCCGCCCTCCGCGATCCAGGCGGAGAGCGCCCGCTCGCTTTGCGCCGGCAGATCGACTATCACGCGCGCCGCCGGGTCGGCGGCCAACGCCAGGATCTCGTCGACGCTCTCGTAGCGGGCGAGATCGATCGGACGCGCGTACCCGGCGTAAAAGCGTAACAACGCACCGTGTGACCCGTCGGCGTCGACGGCCGTGAACGGCAGGGACCGATCAATGCAGTACTGGGCGCACAGGCGCGCGACGACGGACTTTCCCACGCCGCCCTTCTCTCCACCGATGAAATGAATCGTGCTCATCGGCGCACTCTAGCGACTTTCTTATTTCGCGCGAGCTGCCGCGACGTTTCTATCGTACGGAGTCGGCGGTCGGCGCCGTCGGCGAAACAGGGTGTTGCCTCCGGAGCAACGGCGCGGCCGGAGTACCGCACATGTCGGGCCAGTAAATATCGCTAGTTGGCGAAGTCATGAATAATTTTCAGTAGGAATGATTACTGCATTGTCATGGCCGGATGACCAGCTTCTCGAAGACGGCGCTCCTGGTTCCCGCGCTCGGCCTGGCGGCGGCGCTGGGGGCATGCCAACCGCCGTCGACCGCCGATTCGGGCGCGGGGCTGGCCGAGAGCGACATCGTGAGCGTCAACGGCCTCTCGATGATCAACGGCCTGTCGATGACCAACGGCCTCTCCATGCTCAACGGGCTGTCGATGACCAACGGCCTCTCCATGACCAACGGCCTCTCCTCGACGGTCGGCCTCATGACCAGCGCCGGGGGACGTAACACCGTGGCGTACCTGGTGCGCTGCGCGCTGCCCGCCGGCGCCAGCCTCACCAAGAAGGATCAGAACGGCACGTCGTATACCTTCCCGGGCGAGATCGGACTCGCGCCCGGGTGGGCCAACGGCTCCTGCGATCAGTCGTGCCGGCAGTGGGTGTCGGCGTGCATGCTCGCGCACGTCAACACCGCGGGCATCCACGTGCCGATCTACATGGTCGCGCAGGCGTCGGCGATCGGCTGGGGCCAGAACGCGTCGTACCCGAACCAGGAAGGCACGTTCTTCGGCGACATCTTTTATACGAACACCGTCGGGCACGTCGACGCGTACTACTGCAACGGCCCGGGATTCAACACCGACGTCGTGGCCGGCCGCATCGGCTCGAACCAGGTCGGCGCGCCCTATCGCAACATGTTCTCGAGCGGCTACTGCAACATCAATGGCTGCGTCGCCTCGGACGCGAAGACCACCGGCGCGCCCGACGGCTACAAGGCCTGCACCATGGGCGACGGCGCGACGCGCGCCTGGAACTCCTCGATCACCGTGTGGCGCCAGAACAAGGCGCTCGACGCGAACGGCAACGTCGTGCCCGGCAAGACCGCCGACGGCAAGACCGTACGCTACGACTTCGAGGGCAGCACCAAC
>CAZNCQ010000361.1:0-6560 GCA_964571275.1 uncultured Myxococcales bacterium | reverse complement strand
GCAGCGCGATGAAGTCCTTGAACCGCCCCGGCACCGGCGTCCAGTTCGAGTGCACCACGCCGAGCACGGCGTAGCAGTCGCGCACCGAATCGGTGAGCACGCGAAAGGCGATGAGATCGAAGATCTGGTCCAGATCGCGTCCGGTCTTCTTGATCTTCTGGTAGATGGACCAGAGGTGCTTGGCGCGGCCCGAGATCTGCGCGTTGATCTCGCCCTCGGCCAGAACCGTGCGCAGCTTTCCGCAGACCTCGTCGATGTACGCCTGGCGCGACTCCGCGGTCTCGGCCATCCGGCCCGACAGCGCGCGAAACTCGTCGGGCTCGAGGTAGCGGAAGCCCAGGTCCTCGAGCTCGACCTTCATCCACTGGATGCCGAGGCGGTTGGCGAGCGGCGCGTAGATCTCGCGCGTCTCGCGGCTGATGCGCTCCTGCTTCTCCCGCGGCATGAACTGCAGCGTGCGCATGTTGTCGACGCGGTCGCTGAGCTTGATCAGGATGACCCGGATATCGCGCGCCATCGCCAGCAGCATCTTGCGGAAGTTCTCCGCCTGCCGCTCCTCGCGCGTGTTCCAGGGGATCTGCCCCAGCTTGGTCACGCCCTCGACCAGAAACTGGATCTCGGAACCGAACAGCCGCCCGATGTCCTCGGCGGTGGCGCTGGTATCCTCCACGCAGTCGTGCAGGAGACCGGCGCAGATCGACGGGACGTCGAGCCGGAGCTGGGAAATGATGCGGGCCACGCCCACCGGATGAACCACGTAAGGTTCGCCGGAGCGACGCCGCTGGCCGGCGTGCCGCTCGGCGGCGAACTCGTAGCTGCGCTGGATCAAGCCGAGGTCAGCGGACGGGTCGTAACTCGAGACCGAGGTGCATATTTCCTGAACGTCAATCATTTCGGACAGGGTGCTTCCATTCCGCGCCGACCCGCGATTCCGCGCATAGCGCCAGCGCCAGGTGGGCGCTGCGCGGTCGCGCGCAGCGCGCCGCTATATAGATAGATGTCAGCTCCTTGAGTGCGGTTTCGAAGTTGTCGTTCACGATCAGGTAGTCGTACTCGCCGTAGTGCTCGAGCTCGCCTCGCGCCATGGCCAGGCGGCGCTCGATGGCTTCGTGGGAGTCGGTGGCGCGGCGGCGGAGCCGGCGCTCGAGCTCGGCCATCGACGGCGGCAGGATGAAGCAGAGCACACTCTCGGACGGCCACTGGCGCCGCAGCTGCGCGCCGCCCTGGTAGTCGATGTCGAAAAGGTAGTCTTTTCCGTCCTCGAGCGCGCGGTTGACCGTGTGAATGGCGGTTCCGTAGCGCTTGCCGTGGACGACGGCCCACTCGGCGAACTCCTGGCGATCGATCATCTGCGTGAACTCTTCGTCGGTGACGAACTTGTAGTCGACGCCGTCGCGCTCGCCGGCGCGCGGCGCGCGCGTCGTGTACGAGACCGAGAACTCGAGCTTTTCGTTCTGCGCGAGCGCGCGTGCCAGCGTGGTCTTGCCAGCGCCCGAGGGCGAAGAGATGACCATCAGGATGCCGCGTCGGTGGCCAGAGTCGGGAGCTGTCATCATTCGATATTTTGCGCCTGCTCCCGGATCTTTTCGAGTTCCACCTTGCCGTCGATGACCAGGCCCGCGATGCCGGCGTCCTGCGCCTTGGACCCGACGGTGTTGAGCTCGCGCCCGACCTCCTGGATCACGAAATCGAGCTTGCGTCCGACGGCCTGGCTGGCGGCGGCCGCGGGCGCGCCGCCCTGGGCGCCGCTGAGGATCTCCAGCAGGTGGCCGAGGTGGGTTTCGAGGCGCGTGATCTCCTCGCTGACGTCCAGGCGCTCCGCCATCAGCGCCGCCTCCTGCGCCAGCCGTCCCGGTTCGAAGCCCGGCTGCTCGCGGACCGCGGCCAGCCGCTCCTCGAGGCGGCGCACGAACTTGTCGGGCAGCCCCGCGGCACCCGCCGCGATCGCGCGTCCAAGCTCCTTTAGCTTGCCCACGCGCACACGCAGATCGACCGCCAGCGCCGCGCCTTCACGGGCGCGCGTCGCGCGCAGCTCGACGAGCGCGCTCTCGACCCCTGGCCGCAGCACCTCCCACAACGCTTCGCCCGAGACCTCGGGTGCGCCCGCGTCCGCGCCCAGGAACGCCGCCACCGTCGCGAGGTCGATCGGCTCGTGCAAGCCGAGCTCGCGCTGCAGTCGCTGCAGCGCCGCGTAAACCGTCTTGGCGCGCGCCTCGTCGATGACCACCGCGGCCGGCGTGACGTCGTCGCGGATCGAAACCGTGATCGATCCGCGTTCGACGCCGGCGCGCACGACGCGTGAGATTTCCGCGTCGCAGTAGGTGTCCGGGGTTTGCGAGCGGATCTTGAGATCCAGCCCGCGGTGGTTCACGGAACGGATCTCGATGCGCAGTCGCTTGCCGCCCAGATCGACCGACGCGCGGCCGAAGCCGGTCATGCTCAACAAGGGTGGACGCTCGCGACCGGGTCGATCACCGCTGATGTCTACCACGGGGGGCGCATTCGGTCCCAGCGTCTCCGACGGTGACGGCGGTCAGGTGTGGGCGCGCCCTTCGTCGCGGTACCAGGTCAGCGTGCGGCGCAGGCCGTCCGCGAACGACACGGCGGCGGTGTACGCGAGGCGGCGACGCGCCTTGTCGATGTCGGCATAGGAGTGCTTGATATCGCCTGCGCGTTCCGGCTCGTGACGGGCCTCGACCTTGCGGCCCAGGATGTCGCCGATGACCGCGACCACCTGATTGAGATCGGTCGCCGCGCCGCAGGCGATGTTGAACATCTGCCCGGACACCTGCGCGGCCGGCGCCGACGCCGCCTTGAAGTTCGCCTCGATGATGTTGTCGATGTGGCAGAAGTCGCGCGACTGTGTGCCGTCACCAAAGATGCGAGGTGTCTGCCCAGCCAGCGCCGCGGTGATGAACTTGGGGATCACCGCCGCGTACTCGGACTTGGGATCCTGGCGCGGGCCGAACACGTTGAAGTAGCGCAGGCAAACCGTCTCGAGCCCGTAGGCGCCCGCGAAGACCTGGCAGTAGTACTCGCCAGCCAGCTTCGACACCCCGTAGGGCGAGATCGGCGCCGGCGCCATGGTCTCGACCTTGGGCAGCTCGGGTGCGTCGCCATAGGCAGCCGACGAGGCCGCGTAGACCACCCGGCGCACGCCGGCTTGCTTCGCAGCATGCAGCACGCGCAGCGTGCCTGATGCATTGGCTTCGTGGTTTTCGATTGGTTCGGCCATCGACTTCGGCACCGACGGGATCGCCGCCTCGTGGAAGATCACCTCGACCCCCTCCACGGCGCGCCGGAGGGCCGCCGGGTCCAGGATGTCGGCTTCGATGAGCTCGACGTCGCGGGCGTAGTCGGCGAAGTTCTCGCGCCGGCCCGAAGAGAAGTTGTCGATGATGCGAACGCGATCGCCGCGCGCGATCAGCGCGCGGCCGAGGGACGATCCGATGAATCCGGCTCCGCCGGTGACGAGATAGAGGGCCATGGTCGATTCTCCTCGAGGATTGTAATGCGCTCTCAAGGAATGGAAAGGCCGTCGAGACCGGCACCGAATCGCGTGCGCAGCAGAGTCGGCGGGCCGGCCGGGTGCCTGCCCGCGACCGTGAGCTCGATCGTCGGGATTCCCTGCTTGCTCTTCGATTGTCGTGCCGTCAGGTGGCAATGCTCGCTGGCCCTCACGCTGCGGGACGCACCGGGGGCGACACCGGCCGCCGTCAGGACGACGCGCTCCTGGCGATGCCGCTCGTCGATCGGGCGCGCCGGAACCATCGGCCCGCCGTCGCTGGCCTGCGAGAAGGCGCCGCTCGTGCGATTCCCGTCGATCTCGACGGAAAACCCGGCGGGCGCCGGGGCGAGCGCCAGCCGAGTGACGTCGCCGGCGATCGGGATGGGCTTGCCCACCGACATCAGCGGCAGTGTCAGCACGTGCAGCACCACGCCGCGCAGCGCGGGAGGCGACCCCGATTTGGGGTTTCGCACCAGCTTCTCCGCGGTGACGTACAGCAGGTGCCGGCGGTCCATCGACGGCACCACCGCGACCACGCGGCCATCCTCGGCGGTGAGCTGGCGATAGCGATCGGTGAGGGGCGACCAGGCGAAGACCTCCTGGTGCAGGCCCAGCACCAGCACCACCGGCTCCGTCGCGCCGTCGGTCGCCGGTAGCTTCAGCGGCTCGCGCTGGCGCGCGATGAAGAGCAGATCATTCTCGAGCCCGGCTCCCCAGCGCCGCGCGTCCTGCGCCAACGCGCGCTTCACCTCGGCCATCTCGGGCTGCACCTTGAGCGCACCCAGGTCGGCCGCCGTCAACACCTCGCGCGACCAGGGGATGTAGGCGCGGTCGAGCAGGCGGAGCACCTCGGCGGTCGCCTCCCCGAACCGCTCCTGCCGCACGAACGAGCAGGCGACGTTGAGCACCGGCGCCAGGAACTCGCCGTCGGCCTGCTCGGCGGCGTGATACTTCGCGCGCGCCGCGTCCCAGTGTCCCTGTCGATAGAGCGTCAGCGCCGCGGCGTTGAGCGCGGTCGCCTCGGGCACGGGCGCGCGAAACGGATCGACCGCGCCCGGGCCGGCCGCGGGCATCGCCGGCGGGCAGGCGGTGTCGTCGGCGCGCGCAGCCTGCGGAGCCAGCGCGAGGGCGACCAGCCACGGCGCCGCGACGATCGGTGTCGAGCGCGAAGCGGGCTTCATGCGCACGGCCGGCTCAGGGCGTGATCCAGACGTGACGCAGGTCGAGCCGATCCCCGATCGCGGTCAGCCCCTGAACCCGATTCGAGATCAGCGCGGGAACGTCGTGCCGATACAGGAAGATGACCGGCTGGTCGTCGGCGATGAGGCTCTCGAGCCGCGCCAGGATCGGCCGCCGCTCCGCCGGTCCCGGAGCCGCGCGGAGCTCGTCGAGCGCGCTCTCGACGGCGGTCGATCGATAGCCGCCGAAGTTGAAGATCCCGTCGGCGCCGAAGAGCTCCGTCGGATCCTCGTCGGGCCGACCCTCCCACACCATCGGCGCCAGGTCGAAGTCGCCCTTGCGCAGGCGCGCCAGGATCGTCGGCGCATCGGCAGGGATGATGTCGAGCAGGATGCCGGCCTTGCGCAGCTCCAGCGTGAACGCGTGCGCCTCGAGCGCCAGCGAGCGGCTGCCCGTGGTCTCCAGCAGCGAGAGGCGGATCGGACGGCCCGCGCGATCGCGCACGCCGTCGGCGTCGTTGTCGCGGTAGCCGGCGTCTTCCAGGATCGTGAGCGCGCGCGGCCTATCGAACGGTGGCGGCGCGCCGCTGCCGGACGTGCTGGCTCCGAATGTGGGCCCGCCGATCGGGTGCGCCAGGTCCTTGTGCAGCTCGTGGGCGAAGCGCGCGCGATCCCACAGCAGCGCCAGCGCGCGGCGGAACTGCGGATCGCCGAGCGGGAACCGGCGGTGGTTCACGACCAGGAACGACGTGCGCTCGGGCGTGAGCCGGTACAGCGTCACGGCGCCGTGCAGAGTCGCTGGCTCGACCTGCTCGGGATAGTGCGCGTCGAGCACGCGCGGCAGCACGTCCAGGTCGCCGCGCCGCGTGCGGTTGAGCGCGCGCACGGCGTCCGCTTCCAGGTCGAAGACGATCTCGTCGAGCGCGGGCGCGGGCCGCCAACCTTCGTTGAAACGCCCGAGCCGGATGCGCTTGCCGCGGTCCCAGCTCAGGAACTTGAACGGTCCCGTGCCGATGGGCTGCTTCGCCAGAGCCGGCGACTCCGCGGAGCCGACCTTCATCAGATGGTCAGGCAAGATCGGGATGTCGCACAGCGCGCGCAGCGTCAGGTCGGAGCGCCGGCGCAGATTCAGGCGCACGACGTGGTCGGCCGCGATCTCGACGCTGTCGACGTCACCCAGCTCGGCGCGCGCGATCGGCAAGTTCGACGAGCTGCGCATCACGCGCTCGAGCGTGCCCTGGACGTCGACGCCGCTGAAGACGTGATGGTCGTGCCAGCGGATCCCCTGGCGCACGTGCAACACGACGCGCAGGCCGTCGTTCGACACGTCCCAGCGTTCCGCCAGCCCCGGCTGGTACCCGGCGGGCGTGCATTCGATCAAGGTTTCGTAGACGAGCCCGTCGACGACGCTCGCGATCGATGCATCGGAGTCGACCAGCGGGTTCAGGTGGGGTGGCTCGCTGTCCAGGTGCACGCGCAGCATCCCGCCGGTGCGTGAGATGTGGGTCGCGGCGGCGCCCGGCGTCGGAGGCGCGCCGGGCGTCGGCAGCGTCGCCATATCGAGCGGCGGCGTGGACGCGGCCAGTCGCAGGAGACTCGCGTTCTTATCGGACTTTGGATCGGATTTGGATCCGGCGGACGCAGCGGGATCGTTCTGGCCATCCTTTTTTCTGGAGGACCGGCACCCGCCGCCCGCGGTCAGGACGGCGATCGACGCGGCGAGCGCGAGGACGGTCGAGGTTGCCCCTGCCCTCACCCGCCGCCCGCCTTTGTCTTGCTCCCCAAAAAACCACGTGTTATTCAGGGTCAACCCGGTCAACCCAACCGCTGGCGAGGAGAAGTCTGTCATGAAGCGACTCCGGTCCGTATATCAC
>CAZNCQ010000360.1:0-6562 GCA_964571275.1 uncultured Myxococcales bacterium | reverse complement strand
AGTCCTTGAGCGAGACGACCTTGCCGCGCACGACGGTGCCGGGCGGGTACTTCTCCTGCGCGTGCGTCCAGGGATCCTCGCTGATCTGCTTCAAGCCGAGGGAGACCCGCTCGGTGTCGGCGTTGAACTTCAGCACCTTGACACGCACGTGGTCGCCGACCTGGAACAGCTCCGACGGGTGCGTGACGCGGCCCCACGACATGTCGGTGATGTGCAGCAGTCCGTCGATGCCGCCGAGGTCGATGAAGGCGCCGTACTCGGTGAGGTTCTTGACGATCCCCTCGACGATCTGGCCTTCCTTGAGCTTCTCGAGCGTCTGGCCCTTGAGCTCGGCGCGCTCCTTCTCGAGCAGCACGCGCCGCGAGAGGACGATGTTGCCGCGCTTCTTGTTGAACTTGATGACCTTGAACCGGTGGCTCTTGCCGATGAACGCGTCCAGGTTGCGGACCGGCCGCAGGTCGACCTGCGATCCCGGGAGGAACGCCTTCACGCCGCCGCGGATGGTGACCGAGAGGCCGCCCTTCACGCGCGCGCTGATGACGCCTTCGATGAGCTCGTCGCGTTCGCACGCGCCCGAGATCTCGTCCCACACCTTCAGGCGATCCGCCTTCTCCTTCGAAAGCACGCACAGGCCGTTCTCGTCCTCGCGGCTCTCGAGGAAGACGTCGATGGTATCGCCCTCCTTGACGCCGACGGTGCCGTCCGCCTGAACGAACTCGTAGAGCGGGATCGTGCCTTCCGACTTGTATCCGATATCGACGACGACGTGGTCCTTGCCGACCTGGATCACCGTCCCCTTGACGATGTCCCCTTCCTTCACGTCTTCATGCTTGAGAGATTCTTCGAATAGTGCGGCGAAGTTCTCCTCGTGCGAGTTGTTGGTATCGCTCGTCATTGAAACCATTCAGTCGTCCTCTGCTCGGATCGGGCGAGCGCCGCGCGCGGCGCCCAATTCAGGGTTAGGGGTCACTTTTCGCGCACTCCGACCATTCGGGGCGGCGAAGGCGCGAAAGCTAGCGTCAACGTTTGGGAATGTCAATGATCGGCGCGGCATTCCGGACGCCGGGCGGGAGGTGGCCCTCGGACGGGTCCGGGCGCGTCCTCGCGGGGGGTCAACCGCCGCGCGAGCGGACCAGCTCAACCATGCGCGCGAGGACCGCTTCGGGACCCATGCGGCTCGAGTCGATCTCGACGGCGTCGTCGGCCTTGCGCAGCGGCGCGACCGCCCGGGTGCTGTCCCGCAGGTCACGCTCGCGTAGCTCGGCCAGCGTCTCGGCCGGGTCGACGGTACGTCCGGCCGCGCGCAGTTCGATGACCCGGCGGCGCGCCCGCTCATCGGCGGTCGCGGTCAGGAAGAACTTCACGGCGGCGTCGGGGAATACCACGGTGCCGATGTCGCGGCCCTCGACCACCACGCCGCCCGCGGCGCCCAGCCGCCGCTGCAGGTCCAGCAGAGCTGCGCGGACCTCGGGCAGCGCCGAGACCCGCGACGCACCGTCGGAGATCTCGGGCGCGCGGATCTCGCGCGAGATGTCGGCGCCGCGCAAGAAGACGTGGTTGGTGCCGCCCAGCTCGTGGCCAACGAAAGCGAACGAGATCTCCAGCCCCTGAGCCAGGCGCGCCACGCCGGGCCCGTCGCTCCAGTCGGTCCCCTCACGCCGCGCCAGCAGCGCCAGCGTCCGGTAGATCGCGCCGGTGTCGAGCAATGCGTACCCGAGGTGCTGGGCCAGCAGCTTGGCGGCGGTCGACTTGCCGGCGCCGGCAGGACCGTCGATTGCGACCACCAATCGGGTCGGGTTCTCACTCATTTCGCGCGGAACCTACCACGTGTAGGCGAAACTACGCGCGCGCATCGAGCCGCGACCAGCCGGATCGAGGTAAAATGCCGCCGCCCAGCGTCCCCCATGCGTCACGGCCTGCTCTTCGTGCTCCTCGCTTTCGCCGCCAGCTGCGGCGGCCGTGCCGCGGCGCCCGACGGCGTCGCGGCGGCGAACGCCATCGCTGACGTCGTCGCGCGCGTCGACGGCGTTTCGATCCGCGCCAGCGACGTCGCGGCCGAGATGCGGCGTGGGGGCGGCTCGCCGCGCGCCGCGCTCGACCGCCTGGTCGACTTCGAGCTGCTCGCGGCGGCGGCCGCGCACACGGTCACGCCCGCGACCGACACCGACGTCGGCGAGGCGCGCGACCAGGCCGCCGTCCAGCTGCTGCTCGAGCGCGAGCTCGAGCCCCACCTGGGTAAAGACTCGATCCCCGACGACGTCCTGCGCGGCCTCTACCAGAAGGCGCTGAGCGTCTTCGTGCACCCGCGCCTCGTCGAGATCGGGCTGCTCCTCGTCTATACCGGCGCGCGCATGAAGGCAGAGCCGCGCACGCAGGCGCTCGAGACGGCGCGCGCGCTCGAAGCCTACGTGCACGCCAAACCAGCGTCGCCCGACGCCTGGAGAGCGATTGCCGCCGAGCCCGCCTGGCGCGACCGCAAGGTGCAATTCACCCGGACCTGGCAGGCCCTCGATGAGCCCTTCCCCGTCGAAGTCGGCCGCGCCGTCACGGAGCTCCACCACCCCGGCGACACCACGCCGTTGATCGTCTCGGAGGTGGGGAACTTCCTGGCCTGCTACATCGCCGAGCGACCGCCCGAGAACGTCTCGTTCGAGCAGGCGCGCGACAAGCTGCGCGACCAGGTCCTGGATCGCTGGCGAAAGGCTCAGTTCCTGGAGTTCGCCCAGGCCGCCGCGAACCCCCACCGCATCGATGCCTATCCGGAACGTCTGGCGCTGGAACCAGGCCTGGGCGACTGACCCAGACGTCTTGCCGGTCGCCTTGCCGGTCTTCTAGCCGGTCTTCCGAAAGCGCGACGGGTAAACGTCGCCGAACTGCTTGTCGGGGTGCAGCGACTTCGCGCGGGCGATGAGGTTCTCCTCGGTCTCGACGTTCTTCGGATCCGGAAGGCAGCACTCGACCGGACAAACCGCCTGGCAGGCTTCGTGGTCGTGAAAGCCCACGCACTCGGTGCAGAGCTTGGGATCGATCACGTAGATATCCTCACCCTCGCTGATTGCCTCGTTCGGGCACTCGGGCTCACACGCACCGCAGTTGATGCACTCTTCCGTAATGTAAGTCGCCATCGCTCAAAGTTACTTAGAACGATGGAGTGAATTGGTCAAGTGCTACTGGGCCTGCGGCGACGATGCGTCGTTCGACGTCGCCGTCACCGTTGCAACGACGGCCTTCCCCACCCGACCACCGCGCAGGTTGACCGCGACCAGCTTCGACACGCCCGGCTCTTCCATCGTGATGCCGCACAGGCGGTCGGCGATCTCCATCGTGCGCCGGTTGTGCGTGATCATGATGAACTGCGAGCGGTCGGTCATTTCGCGCACGACGTCGTTGAACCGGCCGACGTTCGCCTCGTCGAGAGGGGCATCGACCTCGTCGAGCAGACAGAACGGCGACGGCTTGACCAGGAAGATCGCGAACAGCAGCGACACCGCGGTCAGCGCCTTCTCGCCGCCCGAGAGCAGCTCGATGTTCTGCATCACCTTCTTGCCGGGCGGGTTGGCGATGATCTCGACGCCGGTCTCGAGCAGGTCCGACTCGTCGGTCAGGTGCAGATGCGCGCGGCCGCCGCCGAACAGACGCGGGAAGACCTCGCAGAACTTCGCGTTGACCGCGTCGAACGTCTCGCGGAAACGCTTGCGCGAGGCGCGGTTGATCTTCTCGATCGCCGACTCCAGCTGCGAGATCGCCGAGTCGAGATCGGCGCGCTGCGCGGTCAGGAAGTCGAAGCGCTTCTGCAGCTCCTCCGACTCCTCGATCGCCGTCAGGTTGATCTCGCCCATGCGATCGATGAGGCCCCGCAGCTCGGTCATGCGCGACTCCTCGGCTTCGCCGACCAGCCTCCGCAGATGGTAGTCGATCACGATCGCGGCCAGCTCCACTTCGCGGTAGCGGCCGCGCACGTGCTCTTCCAGTGAGGTGCGGCGCAGCGTCGCCTCCTGCCAGCGCAGCTCCAGCTTCCCGAGCGCGTGGCCGAGGCGCGCGGCCTCGGTGCGTGTGCTGCGCAGCTCCGCCTCGCGAACCGACAGCCGCCCCTGGCGCTCTTCCATCGCCGACTGCCGCTCGGCGTGGGCGCGCGCGCGCGCTTCGGCCTCCGCCTGGCACAGCGCCGCCTCATCGCGCAGCTGCGCGGCATCGATGCGCAGCTGCGAAACGCGCTCCAGCTCCTCGCCGCTGGTCTGGTCCAGGCGCCGCGCGCGCTCGCCCTGCTGCTGGCGCTCGACACCCAGTCGTTGCAGCGTGGAGCGCGCATTGCGCAGCCGATCCTCGGCCTGCGCCGCCGCGACCTTGCGCGCCGTCAGCTCGGCGACGAGGCCGTCGACCTGGTCGGCCAGGGCCAGCGTGCTCGCGCGCAGCTCGCCCGCGCGCCGCTCGGCCTCGTCGACCCGCAGGCGATCCGACTCCAGGGCTTCGGACGCGTCCTGGTAGCGCCGCTCGCTCTCGCCGCGCGCGCGGTCGAGATCCGCCGACTGGGCGCCCAGCTGGCTACGCCGCGCCGCCAGCCGGCGCAGCTCGTCGCTGGCGCGATCGAGATCCTTCTTCTGGGTGACGATGCTCATCTCGTCGGCGCGCATGGCCGCGCCCAGCTCCTCGAGCGCGCGCGTGACCTCGGCGATCTGCTGCTTGGTCGCGACGTGCCGGGCCAGCGCCGCCTGATAGTCGGTCTCGAGCCGCGCGACCACCTCCTCGAGCTCGCGGATCTCGCGCTTCTGCTCCAGCACACCCACCGACGATTCGCGCGAGCCGCCGCTGACCACGCCGTGCGGATCGACGACCTCGCCTTCCAGCGTGACGATGGTCTTGTCGGTCCGGGTCTCGCGCCACAGCGCGATGGCCTTTTTGAGGTCGTCGACGACCAGCACGTCACCGAGCAGGTAGCTCGCGACCGCGTCGTACTGCCGGTCGTAGCCGATCAGCTCCAGTATCGGCCCGCGCACGCCGTCGCCGGTCGGCCAGGGTAACCGCTCCGGCAGCGCGCCCATGAACACCGGTCGCCCGCTGCCGTCGTCGACCACCGACGCCGCGCCGTAGCCGAACCCGCCGCCACCGTCGCCGCCGGCGGTCGCGTCGTAGATCACCGTGCCCGCCGCCTGCACCGCGGGTGACGTCCGCACCGACCCGCGCAGGCCGACCGGGATGAAGCTGGATCGGCCCTCGCTGCGCGATTTCAGGAACTCGATCGCCTCGACGCCGACGTCGTGCGACTCGACGATGATGTTGCCCAGGCGTTCACCCAGCACCGCCTCGACCGCGGTCTCGAGCTCGGGGGGCGGCTGCACGATGTCGGCGACCACGCCGCGGATGCCCGACTGGCCACCGCCACCGTCCCGCTCGCGCCGCTGCATGATCGCCCGAACACCCTTTTGAAAGCTCTCGTAGCGATCCTGGATCTCGATCAGCGAACCCAGGCGCGACCGGCGCCGGTGCGCCTCCTCGCGCAGCGTCTCGAGCTCCATCTCGCTGCGGCCCGCGTCGGAGCGAAGCCCCGCCAGGCGCGCCTCGTCGCTGCGGCGGCGCTCCGCCGCCTCGTCGCGCCGCGCCTGCAGCACCGCCAGGTTGGTGTGCAGATCCTCTGCCTCGGCCGAGAGCACGGTGCTCCGCTCCGCCGACGCCACGTCCTCCGAGACAATGGCCGCGATCCGCCCCCCGAGATCTTCCCGCCGCGCCGCCGCCGCCGACCGCTCGGCCTCGTTGCGCGCGATGCGCGCCTGGCCCTGCGCGATCTCGGTCAGGCACGCGTCCAGCTCGCGCCGCGCCTGCGCCAGCGCCGTGCGCAGCGACTCGTGCTCGTGCTCCTTGGCCTCGAACTCCGCGCGGCTCTGCGCGGCCTCACCCTCGAACGAGACCACCTGGCCCTCGAGATCGTCGATGGCGACCGTGTTGGCGGCGACGCGCGCGGTCAGCTCGTCGATCTCCTGCCGCGCCGCCGTCGCGCGCGCGGTCAGCTTCGCCGCCTCGTCCTCGTGGTGCTGCGCGCGCTGGATCCCCAGCTGCGCTTTGTTGGTGAGCGCGAACAGAGCGTCCTTCGCAGCGTTGAGCTCGGTCATCTCCTCGGTGACCGCCAGCCGCTCGGATTCGATCGAGACCTCCTCGACGGCGAGCACGCTCGACACCACCTCGTTGCGCGCGCCGAGCTCCGCCTGCTCGCCGGTCAGCGACTTCTCCTCGGCCAGGAAGCCGAGGTAGCGCTGCGCCGCCGACCAGAGCTCGATGTCGCGCAGCTCCGCCTTGTAGCGCTTGTAGCGCTCGGCCTTCTGCGCCTGCAGGCGCAGCGACCGGAGACGGGTCTCGATCTCGCCAATGATGTCGGAGACGCGCAGCAGGTGCTGCCGCGTCGATTCCATGCGCCGCTCGGCGGCCTTCTTCTTCGCCTTGTACTTCGTGATGCCAGCGGCCTCGTCGAACAACCCGCGCCGATCATCGGGACGGGACGAGACGATGAACCCGATGCGCCCCTGCTCGATGATCGCGTACGCCTTGGAGCCGACGCCGGTGCCCAGGAAGA
>CAZNCQ010000359.1:0-6621 GCA_964571275.1 uncultured Myxococcales bacterium | reverse complement strand
ACAACAAGCGCGACCTGCCCAACGCCGCGCCGCTGGACCAGCTGCAGAACGTGCTGAACCCGACCAAGGCGGCCGAATTCGAAGCCTGCGCCACCAGCGGCGTCGGCGTGTTCGATACGCTCAAGGCCGTGGCCAAGGCCGTCCTCACCGAGCTCAAGCGCGGCAGCAGCTAGCTTCTTTGGCGCGGCTCCGGTGCTCGGCCCGGCTACGCCACAGACCCGGTTTGCCGCCGCCTTCCAAGCAGCGCCGTGGCCGGATCCGGGACGGAGATCCTACTTGCGGATGACGGCCGCCGCGAAGAAGCCGGCGATGGCCGCCTGGCCGAGGAGCCAGAAGCGGTCGAGGAAGTCGGGGACGTAGCGGACGTCGACGGTGTTCGACACCGCGGCGAAGAGCAGCACGCCCGCGATGCCGAAGCCGAAGCCCGCCAGCGCGGGGCGCAGCCGTGACTGGCCGTAGAGGAGCACGGTGAGCACCACCGGAATCAACGCGCTCCACAGCAGCGGGTTGCCGTAGGCCCACGGGCCAGCCGCGCTTGCCACGTCGGCCGTGAAGCCCGACGACAGCAGCGCGACCGCCGGGTGCGCCGACGACACCAGGTATGGCAGCGCGAACAGGCCCGACGAGCCGGCGATCAGCGCAGCGAGGAAACCGCCGCCGAGGCGAATCGTGCCGCGGCCACGGCGGCGGATGAGCAACGCGCCCAGCAGCGCCATGCCCCCGCCGAGCCCGAGCTCGCCGGCGCCTCGGCCGACCTGGATCTTGCGCAGCGCCGCCGCCGCGTCGACGACGCCGGCGCCGTAGTGGTCGTCGATGCGCGCGGCCGTCAGCTGCTGGCCGTCGCCACCGACGCGCGGCTTCGGCGTGTGCGCCGTACCGAGCAGGATCTCCTCCACCGCGTCGGGCTTGCGCACCCCGGCGCCGACGATGAGCGCGGCGACGCCCGCGACGTGCGGCGAGGCCATCGACGTGCCCATGAACCACAGATAGTCGGTCTGCGACGTGTTGCCCGGGACGATCGTGTGTTGCAGGACGCCGTCGGGCTTGCCGTCGCCGTTCTGGTCGACGCGCACGTTGCCGCCGGGCGCGGCGATATCGATCTGCGGGCCCCAGTTCGAATAGAAGGTGGTCGTCTCGTCGTACTGGGTCGCGGCCACCGCGATGACGCCCGGGTAGCGCGCGGGGTAGCTGACCGACCCGCGCCCGTCGTTGCCGGCCGCAGCGACGATGGTGACGCCTTTTTCGCGGGCGTACTTCACGGCGCTGCCGATCGTGCCCACCGCCACGGGTCCGCCGAGGCTCATGTTGATCACGTTCGCGCCGTGATCGGCCGCCCACCGGATGCCCTGCGCGATGCCGGCCATCGAGCCCGAGCCGCGCGCCGACAGCACCTTGATCGGCATGATCGAGGCCTGGAAGGCGACGCCGGCGACGCCGAGCTTGTTGTTGGTCGACTGCGCGATCGTGCCCGCGACGTGCGTGCCGTGGCCATGGTCGTCGGTCGCGTTGTCGTTGTTGGCGATGAAGTTGTAGCCGGGAACGAACTTGGTCTCCGCGAGATCGCCGACGCGGCTGACGCCGGTGTCGATGACCGCGACGACGGCGCCCTTGCCCTGACCGAGCTGCCACGCATCGGGCAAGCCGATCTGGCGCAGGTGCCACTGATAACGGAAGCAGGTGTCGTTGGGGAACGGCGACGGCTTCGCCGCGTCGGCGGCGCACTCGGCCTCCATCGTCGAAGCGCTCGCGAGCGCTTCATCGGTCATCTCGTCGGGCGGGATCGACGCAAGGCTGTCGTAGTCCACGCTCTCGACCTCGGGATCCGTCGCCAGCCTCGCGGCCGCCGCGGCGGCGTCCTCGGCGTTCGCGAAGTCGATGCGATAGAGCTTGTCGACTGCCGAGTAGGCGCTCACCGGCACCTCCGTGTACGGCTCGGCGGCCAGCGCTTGCGGCGAGATGTCGTCCTTGAAATCGACGATGAGCCGCGTCGGGTTCACGCCGGCTGCCCCGGCGCGATCGGCGCTGGACGGATCGGCCTTTGCGCGCGGGTCACGCGCTCCCACGTGGTGCCACAGGAACCCGGTGCTCGCTACGCCGGCCACGAACACGCCCCAGAGAACGACTTTGGGCATCGCCATGGTGGAATTATACGACTGCAAATCCCTTTCGTATGTTTCGCGCCAAGAAGATACGAGGCACGCCGCGTCGCGCGTGTGGCTCAACCGTGGCCGTTCGTTGATTTCGCGGGCGGCCTCCTTTAAAGTGTCCGCTACTTTTTCAATTAGTTTTCCGCTGTTGCGAGGAGACTCCACGACGATGCCGACGGTCCCACCCCTTCGCCAGCCTCCCGCAAGGGGGCCGGCGTCTTACTGGATCCGGCTCTTCGTCGACATCGTCGCGGTCCTGGTCGCGGTCGTGGTGGGCTGCGGGGCGCCACGAACGGCGCATGCCCAGGCCAACAAGGACGACCTGGCAGCCACGGTGGCCAAGCTCAACAAGAAGGCGCTCGACGAGTACGACAACCTCAACTTCGAGGAGGCTCGCAAGATCCTCAAGGACGCGCTGGACTTCTGCAAGGAGGCGGGGCTCGACCAGCACCCGATCACCGCGCGCACCAACCTGCACCTCGGCGTGGTCTTGCTGACCGGGTTCAAGCAGCGCGACGCGGCCACCAAGTACTTTCGCAAGGCGCTGGAGATCCAGCCCGACATCAAGATGACCAAGAGCCTGGCCAACCCGGAGATCCAGGCTGCGTTCGACGAGGTCGTCGCGTCGCTGGGCAAGCCTGGCGGCGGGACGACGACCGCGGTGCGCAGCGGCGCCGACTCGGGGATCTCGCACGAGCCGGTGACGCGCGCGTCGCGCGGTCAGGGCGTTCCCATCAACATCACGCTCGATCCCGCGTTGACGGCCGACCGGGTGGCGCTGTCGTTCCGCGCAGCCGGCGCCTCCGAATTCACGACGCGCGACATGCGCGAGGCGACGCCGGGGAACTTCACCGGAGAGATTCCGTCGAGCGCGACGGGCGGCAACCACGTGGCCTACTTCGTCGAGGCTCAAAAAGGCGGGCAACCGATCGCGACGGTGGGAACGAAGGCCAGCCCGCTCATCACGTCGCTGGTCGCGGCTGCGCCGGTGGCGGGCGTTCAGCGCCCTCGCGGGACCGAACCGGAGTCGCCGGCGCCGTCCGGGAGCGAGCCGTCGCACTTCTTCGTCGGTGTCGGCGTCGGCAGCGGCGTCGGCTGGGCGACCGGCTCCGGCGAGATCAGCTCGACCCACGTCGCCGATCCGCCGGGCCTGGCGGCGGCGCAGATCGTCCACCTGACGCCGGAGCTCGGCTACTTTCTGGCGCCGGACCTGCTGCTGTCGGTGCAGGCGCGCATCCAGTTCCTGTCCGGGCTGACCAGCTGCCCAGGGTGCGCGTCGCCGCCGTCGACGGCGATCGCCGCGTTCGCGAGGCTGACCTGGCTGTTTGGCGCCGACAAGCTGCGGCCATACGTGTCGGCGAGCGCGGGCGGAGGCCGTATCCGCCACGTCGCCGACTTCTCGTGGATCAAGGAGTGTGGCTCGACGGGGACCAGCGGCTGCGTCGACAGCATCCCCGGCGGCGCGGTGCTGCTCGGACCCGGCGCGGGGATCCTCTACGGCATGTCGCCCAACTTCGGTTTCATCGCCGGCGTGAACACGCAGGTCGGCTTCCCCGACTTCACGTTCAACGTCGATCTGAACCTGGGAGTCGCCGCGCAGTTCTGATCGACCTCGGACTAGGTTTTCTCGGGCTCCCAGAGCGGCTCGGGCTCGCCGTAGATGCGCGAGGCATGGCGGCTCATCACGAAGAGCGCGTCGGACAGGCGATTCAGATACGGAACGACGAACACGCCGATGGTCTCGGTCGCGGCCAGGCGCACGGCCAGGCGCTCGGCGCGGCGGCACACGGTGCGCGCGAGGTGCAGGTACGACGCGACCCAGCCTCCGCCGGGCAGGATGAAGCTGCGCAGCTCGCCGAGGTGCTCGTTCCAGGCGTCGATCTCGTGCTCGAGCGCGGTGACGTGGCGCGCTTCGATCAACGGCTGCTGGGGGTGGCGGTCCCCGTGCAACGTCGCCAGATCGCTGCCCAGGTTGAAGAGCTCGTTCTGGATGCGGCGCAGGACCGCGGCCAGGGCCGGCGCCTCGGCGGGGGCGCCCGGCTGCTCGAGCGCGGTGCGCGCGAGGCCGACGCACGCCGACAGCTCGTCGACGGTGCCGTAGGATTCGATGCGCAGCGAGTCCTTGGCGACCTTCTGCCCGCCTACCAGGCGCGTCTGCCCACCGTCGCCGGCCTTGGTGTAGATGCGATTCAGCCTGACCATGCGTGGTGTCTACTTCAGGATCAGCTCCTGGACCAGGCCGCGGCCCTTGGGGTCGCTGTTGACCGAGCGGCGCGCGCCGACCTTCACGCGATCGAACCCGTCGCGATAGATCTCCTCGATGAAGGGAGAGTTCGAGTTGGACAGCACGACGGCGACACCGCGCTTCTTCAGCGCCCAGGCCACGTCACGCAGCCGCACCTGGTCGACGTCGCCAAAGCCTTCGCTCGTGTAGTCGGTGAAGTTGGCGGTCGTGGTGACCGGGCGATAGGGAGGATCGAAGTAGACGAAGTCGCCGGGACGCGCGCGATCGAGCACTGATTCGAACCCGACGGCCTCGAGCTCGGCGCCCGACAGCGCCCTCGAGCAGGCGCGCAGGTTCTCCTCGTCGCAGATCCTCGGGTTGGCGTACTTCCCGAACGGCACGTTGAAGATGTTGCTGCTGTTGACTCGATAGAGCCCGTTGTAGCCGGTGCGATTGAGATAGATCATCCAGGCCGCGACCTCGGTCGCCGTCGCGCTGTCGATGTCTCGCTGCTCGCGCACCTTGTGGAAGTAGGGTTTGCTGTGCTTGCGCTCGTGCTCCTGCAACAGGGCGATGACCCCCTCGGCGTCGTGCTGCACGCCGCGATACGCGCGAATCAGGCGCCGGTTCGAGTCGGTCAGGAACGCCGGGCACGCCCGCGACTGGCGCAGGTGAAAGAAGAGCGCACCTCCGCCGATGAACGGCTCGTGATAGCGCCCGAACGAAGCCGGCACGTGGCGCGCGATCTCGGTGAGGAGCTGCCGCTTGCCGCCGACCCACTTCAGGAACGGCTTGGCATCCGCAGGCGGGGAGGCTTCGGGCACAGCCGCGACTTGCACGTCGTCCTTTTCGATCGGTCCGCCCTCCGCCGTCAAGTCGTCGCGCGCGTCACCGTCGGAGATTCGCTCACGGACGCGACAGTTTTTCCCGGATGACGCCGCTTGTGCCCGGCCGATCGATGCCTATCTTTGAACATGGGAAGTGGGCAGGGCGAGCGGGGACTGGGGCGACGGGGGGGATCGGTCAGGCACGTCCTGACACGTCGAGGGCCAAAGGCGCAAGACGCCTTCGGCCCTCGACGGCTATTTGGGTCGAAGTTCTGCTATCCTCGCCGCCCCATGAGGAAGCTCGCCCCCGCGACCCTGCTGCTGTCTGCGCTTGCGTTCGCGCCTGCGTGCCAGAAGAGCAAGTCAGCGACCGAGACCGCCCCCACGACGTCCGCGCCTGCTCCGGCGCCCGCGCCCAACCCGCCAGCCGGAGGCCTGGTCGTCGAAGAGGTCAAGGCCGGCGACGGCCCGGTCGCCACGGCCGGCAAGGTGGTGTCGGTCAACTACACGGGAAAGCTGACCGACGGCACCAAGTTCGACAGCTCCTACGACCGGGGTCAGCCGATCGAGTTCCCGCTCGGTTCTGGTCGGGTCATCAAAGGTTGGGACCAGGGCCTCGAGGGCATGAAGGTCGGGGGGAAGCGCAAGCTGACGATTCCCCCGCAATTGGGCTACGGGGAACGCGGCATGGGGCCGATACCTCCCAATGCGACGTTGGTGTTCGACGTCGAGCTCATGGGAGTTCGCTGAAAAGCCACCAGGAAGTCACAAGAGGTAGCGCTGGAAAAGAGCGCCGTTTTGGTTAGACTACCGCGCTTTTGGTAGTCCGGAGGCCGCCGTTCGCGGCCCCTTCGCGTCATAACAGAACAGACAGCAGGCAACGGCAACGCAACGGAAGGTGAGCTCGTAATGGCTTCGATCGACAAGGTTCGCAACATCGGCATCTCCGCCCACATCGACTCGGGGAAGACCACGCTCTCCGAGCGCATCCTCTACTACACCGGCAAGATCCATAAGATCGAAGAGGTCCGTGGAAAGTCCGGTGTCGGCGCCAAGATGGACTCGATGGACCTCGAGCGCGAGAAGGGCATCACCATCCAGTCGGCCGCGACCTATTGCGAGTGGAACGGCTTCATCATCAACCTGATCGACACCCCCGGCCACGTCGACTTCACGATCGAGGTCGAGCGCGCGCTGCGCGTGCTCGATGGCGCCGTGCTGGTGCTCTGCGGCACCTCCGGCGTGCAGTCGCAGTCGTACACCGTCGACCGCCAGATGCGCCGTTACAACGTCCCGCGCCTGGCCTTCATCAACAAGCTCGACCGCGCGGGCGCCGATCCGGCGCGCGTCACCGGCCAGCTGAAGGACAAGCTGCGCCACAACACCATCACGATGCAGCTGCCGATCGGCGCCGAGGCCGACT
>CAZNCQ010000358.1:0-6628 GCA_964571275.1 uncultured Myxococcales bacterium | reverse complement strand
GAGGCGGTCGACGGGGATCTGATCCCGGCGCTGCGCGCGCTCGAGGGCGCGCTGGGCGGCAAGGCGGCGTCGCTCGACTACGTGGTCAAGCTCGGGCGCACGCACCTCATGGACGCGGTGCCGATCCGCCTCGGCCAGGAATTCTCGGGCTACGCGGCGATGCTGGGCTCGACGATCCGGCGCGTCGAGGCCACGCGCGCGGCGCTGTCGGAGCTGGCGCTGGGCGGAACGGCGGTCGGCACGGGGTTGGGCGCGGATCCCGACTTCGCGCGGCGCGTGATCGCGGTGATCGCGCGCGAGATCGCGATCCCGCTGCGCCAGGCGCCGAACCTGTTCGAGGCGCTGTCGACGCACGACGCGCTGGTCGAGGCGTCGGGCGCGCTGCGCGGCGCGGCGGCGACGCTGACCAAGATCGCCAACGACATCCGCTGGCTCGGCTCGGGTCCGAGCGGCGGGCTCGGCGAGATCCTCCTGCCGGAGTTGCAGCCGGGCAGCTCGATCATGCCCGGCAAGGTGAACCCGGTGATGGCGGAGATGCTGCTGATGGTGTGCGCGCAGGTGATCGGCCACGACGCGACGATCGCGTGGGGCGGCGCCGCCGGCAACTTCGAGCTCAACGTGATGACGCCGGTGATGACGTATGACTTCCTGCAGTCGGTGCAGATCCTGGCCAACGGGTGCCGCCTCTTCGCCGCCCGCTGCGTCGAGGGGATCGAGCCCGACGTCGATCGCTGCAACGCGCTCGTCGAGCAGAGCAGCGCGCTGGTGACGGCGCTGGCGCCGCGCATCGGCTATGACGCGGCGGCGGCGCTGGCACGCGAGGCGGTCGCGCGCAAGATGACGATCCGCGCGCTCTGCCTGGAAAAGCAGGTGCTGCCAGCGGACGAGCTGGCGCGGCTGCTCGACGCGCGCCGCATGACTGGCGCCTGAGCCTTCAGCTGCCGAACGGTTCTTCCGTAATGGGGGCTGACGCGCTCGCGAGACGCACGTAGGATGGGCCGTCTGTGACTTCTGTCGCATGGCCTAGTAATCGAAGGGAGTGTTCATGAAGCGTTCGTTACCCGATGCCCGTTTGCGCGGGCGCGCGACCCGCGAATGGATCTCGGAAGTGTCGATGGCGTGTGGCCTGCTGCTGTCGGTGATCGTGGCCGGATGCGCCGGATCGCTCGACCCCGGCGTCGGCGGTGGCGGCACCGGCGGCATGAGCGGCGGCGGCACGGGCGGCGGCCCGGCGGCTGGTTGCCAGACGGCGGTCTTCGCGAACCAGTGCGCAAGCTGCCACGGCACGGGCACCACCGGGTCCGCGGGGCTGGATCTGACATCGCCCAATCCCGAGACGCGCCTGGTCGGCAAGATGACGGGAACGATCAATGGCGGCGTGTGCTCCGGAATGACGTTGCTGGTTGCCGGGTCGAATCCGGCGATGGGCGTCTTCATCGACAAGATCACCATGACGTCGCCGCCGTGCGGGGCCTCGATGCCATTCGGCTCTCTTCCGTCCACAGCGGATCAGGCGTGCCTCACGGCCTGGGCGACGATCGTCACGACGGCGCCCTCGCCCTTCAGCGGGGAGGGCACGCCGTGAGGAAGCGTCTCATCTCGAATCTGACGGTGCTGCTCGCGGGCGCGAGCCTGAGCGCGACGTTGCCGGGGGTCGGTCTGGCGTCGCCGCTCGAGGAACGGCTCGGCGTCGAACGCTTCGAGCCGTCGCGCCTGCGGCGTCCTGCACGCAAAGGCATCCTGGAGCTGGCCGCGAAGAAAAAGAAAAAGAAGAAGAAGAAAGCAGCGAGCGGCCAGGACGACAGCAGCACGACGCCGGGCGAGACCGACGACACGAGCGGCGGCGCGGACAGCAGCGCGTCGGACGCGGACGTGCAGAAGGCGGCGCGCGTGAACCCGACGCCGAGGACCGAGTCCGCGCCGGGCGACGACCAGGCAAAGCCCGCGAAGGGCTCGGTCAAGATCGAAGCCGAGGGCCGCGCGCCGACAGAGGGCGGACCGCGGGCGCCGGTGGGGCGGTACCTCGATGTGTCGATCGGTGGCCACGCCTTCTCGCGCAGCCTGACTTATCACCAGCAGGTCACGCCGGCGCTGCGCGAGTACCAGCCGCGCGTCCTCGGCGACGCGGTGCTGGCGCTGCAGTACTACCCGGGCGCGCAGTTCAGCGACGGGTTCGTCACCAACATCGGTCTCGAGGTGAACGTCGAGCAGGCGTTCGGAATCCAGTCGCGCACGCCCGACGGCACCAACTTCCCGACGACGATTCACGACTTCAACGGCGGCGTCCGCGTGCGCGTGCCGCTCGAGTCGCTGACGCCGTACCTGAGCGTCGGCTACGGCGACCAGGCGTACAAGCTGTCGGGCGCCACGCGCGCGACGCTGATCTTGCCCGACACTGACTACAAGTACGTGCGCGCGGTGGTTGGCGCGGTCGTGCCGCTCTCGAGCGGCGTGTCGGTCGCGGCCAGCGCGGGCTATCGTTACGTCCTGTCGCCCGGCGACATCAAGACCACGTACTTCCCCAACCTGAACGTCGCCGGCATCGAAGGCAACCTCTACGTCGGCTACGCGCTCGACCCCTCGTTCGAGGTGCGCATCGGGTTCGACTACCGGCGCTACTTCTACACGATGCACTCGAAGATCAACGACCCGTTCATCGTGGGCGGCGCGATCGATCAGACGTACGCCGGCTCGCTGTCGCTGGCGATCACATTGGGCGGGGCCGATCACCCGTCGTCGTCGTCGTCGTCCTCGTCCTCGTCCTCGGAAGAGGTGCCACCTCCCCCGAAGAAGAAGACGAAGCGGCCCAAGATGGAAGACGGCAGCGCCGCCGGGGAGTAGCCGCCGCGATCATCCACCTCGACATGGACGCGTTCTACGCGTCGATCGAGCAACGCGACGATCCCGGGCTGCGCGGCCGCCCGGTGATCGTCGGTGGCCACGCGCGGCGCGGGGTCGTGCTCGCGGCGTCGTACGAGGTGCGCCCCTCCGGCGTGCGCAGCGCGATGCCGATGGCGCGCGCGCTCGCGCTGGCGCCCGACGCTGTGGTGGTGCCGCCGCGGCGCGAGGCGTACGCCGAGGCGAGCGAGCGTGTGTTCGCGATCCTGCTCGACGCGACGCCGCTGGTGGAGCCGCTGTCGCTCGACGAGGCGTTCCTGGACGTGACCGCGTCGGAGGCGCTGTTCGGCAGCGCGGGCGAGATCGCGCTGCGGTTGCGGCGGCGCATCGCCGACGAGGTCGGGTTGCCGTCGTCCGCGGGGATCGCGGCGGTGAAGTTCATCGCGAAGATCGCGTCGGATCTGGCCAAGCCGGACGGCCAGCGTGAGATCGCGGCCGGCGACGGCGCGGCGTTCCTGGCGCCGCTGCCGGTGGGGCGGCTCTGGGGCGTCGGGCCAAAGCTGGAGGCGAGGCTGCGCGCGATGGAGATCGCGACCATCGGCGATCTCGCGCGCCGCGGGCGCGAACGGCTGGAACAGCGGCTGGGCGACACGGGGCGCGAGCTGTGGGAGCTGAGCCAGGGGCAAGACCAGCGACCGGTGGTGCCGGACCGCGAGGCCAAGAGCATCGGCGCCGAGGAGACCTTCGAGGAGGACATCACCGCGCCCGAGGAGCTCTGGCCGTACGTCCACGCCCAGGCGCTGCGCGTCGGCGAGCGGCTGCGGCGCGCGGGCCTGCGGTCGCGGTGCGTTCAACTGAAGCTCAAGTTGTCGGACTTTCAGATCGTGACACGGCGGACGACGTTCGCGTCGGCCACGGACGACGGGCAGGCGCTGTACCGCGCGGCCATGGAGCTTCTGCGCGCACACCCGCCGGCGGCGCCGGTGCGGCTGACGGGCGTGTCGGCGCAGAGCCTGGAGCCGGTGGAGGCGGCGCAGCTCGGGCTCTTCAGCGGCGCGCCGACGGCGGCCGACAAGATCAACGTCGCGCTCGATCGGATCACGAAAAGGTTCGGGAGCGGCGCGCTCACCACGGCGGACCTCGCGGATCCGCCGAAACGCCGCGGCCGGTAGCGAGCTCGCGCCCGCTCCGCGCCCGCCGCCTACGGCCCGAACCGCGCCGCGGCGAACGGCGCGAGGTCGATCGACGATGTCCCCGTCGCGACCAGCTCGGCGATCGACCAGGCCGTGATCGGCGCGAGCAGGATCCCGTTGCGGTAGTGCCCGGTCGCCAGCACCAGACCGCGCACCGGGGTGTGGCCGAGGACCGGCAGGTGATCCTCCGTGAACGGGCGGAAGTTCGACCAGCTCCCGGTGACCGCGGCGTCGCCCAGGGCAGGCACCAGCGTGCGCGCCATGCCGAGGATCTGCGCGAGCCCGCCGACGGTGACCTCCTTGCGGAAGCCGACCATCTCGACGGTGCTGCCCGCGATCACCGTGCCGTCGCGGCGCGGGACCAGGTAGCCGCGGCCGTGCACGCTGACCACGTGGCGGAACAGCGGCGGGCGCGTCTCGATCGACACCAGCTGGCCGCGCGCGGGACGAACGACCTGGCCGGGGATGCCGCCGCCCTCGACCAGCGACGACCAGCTGCCGGCGGCGACGATGACGACGCCGGCGGCAAGGACTTCGCCGTCGAGCTCGACGCCGGTGACGGCGCCGCCCGCGATCACCACGCGGCGCACGTAGCGCCCGGTGAGAAAGCGCGCGCCGGCGGCGGCGGCCGCCTGCGAGAACGCGCGCGCCAGCTCGCGCGCGCTGACGTGGGCGTCGTCGACGAAGCGGATCGCCGCGCGCACCTCGGGGCCGAGCGCGGGTTCGAGCTCGTGCGCCGCCGCGCCCGACAGCGCCTCGACGCGCAGGCCGCGCGCGGTCTGCCAGGTGCGCCGCACGGCCAGCTCGGCCTCCTCGGCGTCGGTCAGCGCGACGGCGAGCACGCCCGACTTGGTGTAGCCAACGTCGATGCCGGTCGCCTCGTGCAGCTCGACGGCGAGCGCGGGATAGAGCGCGCGGCTGCGCAGCCCGAGGTCGAGCAGCGGGCCCGGTCCCTCGGCCTCCATCTGCGGGCCGAGAATGCCGGCCGCGGCGCTCGACGCTTCGGCGCCGGGGATGCCGCGCTCGATCACGGTGACGCGCACGCCGCGCTGCGCGAGGCGCAGCGCGATCGCCGAGCCCATGATGCCACCGCCCACGATGGCGACGTCGGCGCTCGACGGCGACACCGGCGCGGCCGGGCGCGACGCGGATCGCTTCGGATCGATGGGCGTGCCCGGCATATCAGGGGCCTTCCGTGGGCTGCGCCGTCCGCTGCAACTTGCCTTCCAGCGACTTCGACACCCAGACCTTGTTGTGCGCGTCGACGATCATCGTCGAGCAATCGGGGTATGAATCGACCAGCGCCATGCCGCGCTCGGGCCCGAGGATGAAGACCGCGTCGTCGAGCGCATCGGCCAGAAACGCCGTCGGCGCGAAGATGGTGACTCCGCGCGATGCGGTCGCGGGATAGCCGGTCTTCGGATCGATGATGTGGTGATAGCGCTTGCCGTCGATGACGAACCCGCGCTCGTAGTCGCCGGCGGTCGAGAACGCGTGGTCGCGGATGGCCATCTTCGCGATGATCGCGCGCGGGCCACCGCGCGGATCGCGCACGCCGACCATCCACGGCGCCCCGCCCTTCGAGCCCGCCACGAACAGATCGCCGCCCGCCTGCACCATGAAGTTCTCGAAGCCGTGGCGGCGCAGCACTTCGGCGCAGCGGTCGACGGCGTAGCCCTTGGCGATGCCGCCCAGGCCCATGCGCATCCCGGCGCGCCGCAGCTTCACCGTGTGCTTCTTCGCGTCGACGATGACGTCGCGGTAGTTGATCAGCTGGCGGCGGCGTTCGATCTCGGCTGCCGGAGGGATCTTCTTCTCCAGATCTTCGTCGAACTTCCACAGGCCGTGCATCGCCGCGAAGGTGATGTCGAACGCGCCGTCGGACCGGCGCGACATGTCGAGGCTCGCCTGGATCACCTGGATGGTCTCGTCGGACACGGCCACCGCTTCCTTGCCGGCGGCGCGGTTGATGCGCACGATGTCGCTGGGCGCCTGGCCGGGGCGCTCCCAATCGGTCATCAGCTCCTCGATGCGGCGGATCTCGGCGTAGGCGGCGGCGAAGGACTGCTCGGCCTTCTCGGCGTCGTCGGTCCAGACGGTGAACACCCCCTCGGTGCCCATGACCGGGTAGCTGCGCGCGTGGGCGCTCGCGCGTGGCGCGGGATGATCGACGGCGGGCGGTGGCAGCGCCGGCGCGTTGGTGGCGCCGCCTTGCAGGGGTTCCCCGCGCCTGCCGCAGCCAGAAGTCGCGAACACAATGACCAGCGCGAGCGGCGCGAGCTGAACCAACCGGGGCACGTTTTGGCGGACAACATAGCATTGAACCCGACGGACGCCCGCGATTGCTCCCGTCGCCGTCCTCGGGTGGAGCGCGCTCTAGTTGCAGATCCAGACGCGGGTGCTGAGCGGCAGATCCTTGACCAGCGATTTCAGGACGCTCCCGCGCAGCAGGTGCCAGACGGCGTTGCGCTGCGAGGTCCCGACCATCACCGCCTTGACGTCGAGCTTGCGCGCGGCGCCCGCGACGGACGCGCCGGCGTCGTGGCCCATGCGCCAGATCGGGACGGCGACGAAGCCTGCCTGCTTGAAGTAGTCGA
>CAZNCQ010000357.1:0-6686 GCA_964571275.1 uncultured Myxococcales bacterium | reverse complement strand
CGTCAGGTACTCGGTGCGCGCGGTCGTCCCTTCGCCTTTGAAATCGCTCTTGGAGCCGCCCCCGATGTTCAGGTTCGGGTCCAGCCCCTTGAGCTTATTAAGCAGTCCCAGAAACGCGGTCACCTGCGCCGACGAGCTGGAGTCGCGCGTGAGATCGGTGTCGGCCGAGCGCCTGGCGTCGGCGACTTCTTCGATCTTGATCACGACCAGGTCGTTGGTGCGCAAGGCGCGCGCATCGGTGAACAACATCGACGCCGGCCGGCCCGGGTGCCAGAGGCTCGCCTCCGACTGCGGCTCGTCTTCCTTGGTATTGGCGGTGTCGAGCGAATACTCGCGTCGCTTGGGCTTGTAGCTGGCGATGTGGCTGGCCGCGCAGCCGCTGCCGGCCAGGGCGAGCGCAACGCACGCGAGGACCAACGTCCGCGGCGCCGTCTTCGTCGTCGTCATCGTCATCGTCATTGGCTCTGCACCACCAGCCGTCCGTCGACGAGCTCGCCTTCCACCTGCTTGCCCGATGCGAGCACGGCGCAGCTGCGGCCGCGCGCACACGGAGCGCCGCGGCCGGTCTGCTCGATCACCAGCGCGCCGCTCACGACCACGACTTTGACCATGTCGCCGAGACGCAGCGTCGGCTCGACGACCGTGGAGGCATCGAGCATCTGCCCGGCGGCCATCGCGCGCGCCGCGACCGACGACGGTCCGATCGCCGCGGGCCCGTGACCCGCGCGCAGCTCGCGCTCCTCGGTGGTGTACAAGCCTGCCAGCGCATCACCCGCGCGCAGCGAGCGCGCAGCGACCGCGACCGGCCCGACGACACGCACGCGCGTCCAGACCCAAAGCTCGCAGTGTCCGCCGTGCGGCGCGCGCCCGCTGATCTTCACCGCCAGGCGGCCGGACGCCTCGATCGGCTGCGCGACCTCGGCCTCCGTGGCATGGCAATCGCTCGGCCGCCCCGCCCCGCGCTCCTCGACCGCGCTCTCGATGCGCGCGCCGGGCGTCGACAGTGCGCGCTCGAGCGCATGGCGCACGAGCGGCGCGACCTCGACGCCCGCGGCGGCCTCGGGAGCCCTCCCGCCGCCCGCGAACGCCGGCCTGGCGAGCGCCGTCGCGAACAGCGCCGACATCCACACGACCATCGGCAGCGCTATGTGATCTACTTTGATCATGTCTAGCGCAGCGACGTCAGCTTCTGCAGCATCTGGTCCGCGGTCTGGATGACCTTGGAGTTCATCTCGTAAGACCGCTGGGTGCTGATCATGTCGACCATCTCGACGACCGCCTGCACGTTCGCGGTCTCGAGGAAACCCTGCGACAGCGTGCCGACGCCCTGGTCACCGGGGTGCACCTGCAGCTCCTGACCGCTGGCCGCCGTCGGCTGGAACAGATTGCCGCCGATCGCCTCCAGAGCGCCCGGGTTGGTGAACGTCGTGAGGTCCAACCGCCCCAGCGTCGACTGGTCGGTGCGGTTCGGCACCTTGGCCAGCACCGTTCCGTCCGATTGAATCGTGAGCGCGATGGTGTCGGGAGGGACGGTGATCGAAGGCTCGACCAGCTCGCCGCTTTGCGTGACCAGGCGTCCGGTGTCGTCGACCCGGAAGTTGCCGGCGCGCGTGAACGCAACGTCGCCATTGCTGCGCTGAACGCGAAAGTAACCGGTGCCCTGAATCGCGATGTCGTACTGCCCCTGCGTCGAGACCATGTCTCCCTGGGCCATCGACCGCGTCGTGCTGCCGGCGCGCACGCCGAGGCCCACCTGCAGCGGCGCCGGCTGCCCGCCGCCCTGTGGCCCTGCCGGCTGCGCCTGGACGATGGTCTCCGAGAGCAGATCCTGGAATTCGGCGCGCGTGCGCTTGAAGCCAGTGGTGTTCACGTTCGCGAGGTTGTTCGCGATCGTGTCCATCTTGAGCTGCTCCGCCTGCATACCAGTCGCGGCGGTGTAGAGGGAACGCAACATCGATGATTCCTCCTCAGCGGATCTTTCCGACTTCGATCGCTTTGTCGTCGAGCCGTCGGTAGGTTTGAATGGCCTGGGTAGCGGCCTCGTACTGTCTTTGGGCGTTGATCATCTGGACCGTCGATTCGAGCGGACTGACGTTCCCCATCTCGAGCTGGCCGGTCGACACGCCGCCCTCGGTCGGCGTGACCGTGCCGCCGGGACCGGCAGCGTAGATCTGGGGTCCGACGCGCACGATGTTCCCCTGCAGCTGGAAGAGCGCGATGCGATCCAGCGCGACACCGTCGGCGCTGACCACGCCGGTCTGGCTGATCGTGACGTTCGAGCCCGGTGGAACCATGATCGGCTCATTCGACGTGCCTATCACCTGGCGGCCGTCGGCGACCATCGCGCCTTCGGGCGTGATGTTGAGCTTGCCGTTGCGCGTGTACGCCGGCTGCCCGGTCATCGATGTCACCGAGAGAAAGAGTTGTCCCTCGGGCACGATGTCGAGCGGGTTGTCGGTGGAGCGGATCGGTCCTTGCGAGAGGTCGGTCCCGGTGGCGACGACGCCCATGAAGATCTTGTCCTGCAGGGCCGGTCCGGGAGCGACGCCGCGCGGGGGCAGGAACGATTGAAACGCCGGCCGCGATGCCTTGTAGCCGGGCGTCTCCGCGTTCGCGAGGTTGTCGGCGATGGAGTCCAGCTGGTCGGATCGCGCCGCCGCCGCTGCCATGCCTACGTACATTCCGTCTGCCAAGTTCGATTCTCCCGTCCCGAGATTGAGCAAGGACGGGGCCAACGATCGCGTCGCGTTTCTGACCAAAGAGATCGGGGACCGTGACGCAAAACCCGGAATGCCGACGTGTGCGTCCGGAAGATTCGACCCGGCACGAATTGCCCCGCGGCAATCACTGCGCGCAGCGCCAGCGACGCCGCGAACATCTTCGCGCGCGCCCTCAAGTCGCGGCCCGGCGGTGCCGAAACGAAAGATATGCGTCCGAGGACTCGCCTCGATCCGGTCATCAAGATCGAGGAGAAGAACGAAGAGCACAAGCTGCGCGAGATGGCGGAGGCGAACCGTCACGTCAAATCGGCGGAGGACGCGCTCGCCGGCGCGCGCGACGCGGCCCGCACGGACCACCGGCGGACGGCGCCCGCGAATGACTGGATGCTCGCGGAGATCGCGCATACGCGCACGCTGTCCGAGGTGCGCAACGCCGAGCGCGCGGTCAAGACGGCCGCCGACGCGGAGGGCGCGGCGCGCGGCGCTTACACCATCGCGCACTCGAAGGCCGAGGCCCTGCGCCGGGTGGCGCAGACGCGCGTGGACGAGATCCTCGCGGCGCGGGAGAAGGCCGAAACGCGCGAGCTCGACGAGATCGGCCTGGTCACGTTCAACGGCGTCGGCCAGCGGCCCTCCTGACGCCAGGATCCGGGCACGGCGATGGTCAGCAACCTGACGGGCAGCGAAGCCGCGGTGCCCGGAGCGGCGGCGATCTCGCACCCGAACCCACCTGACGGCGAGACCGCGGCGGCGATTCGGCCGCGGCTGAGCTTGTGCATGATCGTGCGCAACGAGGAGAAGCGCCTCGGGCGCTGCCTCGCCTCCGCGATGCCGTGGGTCGGCGAGGCGATCGTGGTCGACACCGGATCGACCGACGGCACGGTCGCGCTCGCGGAAGCGGCGGGCGCTCGTGTGCTGCACTTTGCTTGGCGCGACGACTTCGCGCTCGCGCGCAACCACGCCCTTCGCGCGGCCACGCGCGAGTGGGTGCTGGTGCTCGACGCCGATGAAGTGCTGCGCGTCGACGACGCCGCGGCCTGGGCGCGCGCGCTCGCGGCCGATCCCGCGGCACACGCGCCAGCGGCCTACTCCATCGACTGCCACGACCGCATCGACGACGGCGGCGTCGCCATCGGCCCGGTGATGCGGCTCTTCCGGCGCGCCGTGCCCGACATGATCTATCGCGGCCAGATCCACGAGCAGATCGTCGCCGTCGCCGAGCGGCATTGCGAGGTCGCGCACGCTCACTTCATTCGCTTCGATCACGACGGCCACACCGGCGCGGTCGTCGCCGAGCACCGTACACTCGAGCGGAATCTACGCCTGGCGCGCCTGATGGTCGGGTCGCGGCCGGATGATCCGTTCAGCTGGTTCTGCCTGGGCCAGGCGATCCAGGCCGCCGACCCGCAGAGCAGCGAGGTCATCTCGTCATTCGAGCGCGCGCTGGAGAAGATCGATCTGCTCGGGAACGATCACCGCGACGAGAGCTACCTGGCGGCGCTGTGGATCAACCTGGTGCGGGCGCTGATCCGCGCCGGACGGGCGCGCGACGCGCTCGACGTCTCGAGGCGCGCGCTGTGCGACTTCTCCGGATCGCCGGACCTCCATTTCCTGCGCGGCAAGCTGCTGCTCGACGCGGGCCACGTCGCGGCCGCCTGCCGCGAGCTCGAAGAATGCCTGACGCCGGCGGCGGCGCGCTTTTTCCTGCGCCAGGACCCCGGCGCGATCAGCTACGCCGCCGAGACCCAGCTCGCGATCTGCTGCCTGAAGCTCGGCCAGCTCGATCGTGCCGTACGCACCTTGCGGCACGCCGTCGACGGCGCGCCGGCGGCTTTTCACCTGCCCCGCCTTCTCCTCGCGATCCTGCTCGTCAGCCGCGGCGCGTCCGCCGAGGCGGAGCCGCTGCTGGCCGCCGTGGTCGCACAGCGGCCGCAGGACTTCGACGCGCGGCTGCACTGGGCGCGCGCGCTGCTGGCGCTCGGGCGCCGGCCGCAGGCCGAGGCGGCGCTGGCGCCGCTGGGCGGCGACCCACGTGTGGCTCAGCTTCTCGCCTCCTGAAGCCGCGCAGCGGCTCGACGCGCGCCGCACGGATGTGGTATCGCCGTGGCATGCCGACGACGCCTGCCAAGACTGAAATCGTCCCGTACGCCGGGTGGGCCCGGAACCTTCGCATCGCCAACGCCGACGTCGAGATGATCGTGACCCTCGACGTGGGACCGCGCGTGATTCGCTACGCTGCGCCTGGCGGGCGCAACCTCTTCGGCGAGACCGCCGACCAGCTCGGCAAGGCTGGCGAACCGCACTGGATGCCGCGCGGCGGCCACCGCCTGTGGACCGCGCCCGAGGACAAGACGCGCACCTACGCACCCGACAACCGCGCGGTCGAGCACCGCGTGCTGTCGTCGGACGCGAGCGGCGTGGCCGTGCGCTTCACCCAGCTGCCCGACGAGCCTTACGGCATTCAGAAGGAGCTCGACATCACTCTCGACGCGTCGGGCAGCCGCGCGGTCCTCGTCCACCGCATCACCAACGTCGGGGACGTGCCGGTTCGCCTATCGCCGTGGGCGCTCACCGTCATGCCACCGGGCGGGACGGCGATCGTTCCACTGCCGGTGAAGCGGCCGCACCCGGGGTCGCTGCCCAATTCGGTCGACGCCGACTACTGGCCCAACCAGAGCCTGGCGGTGTGGAGCTACACCGACCTCAAGGATCCGCGCCTGACGCTCGGCACGCACTTCATCACCGCGCGCCAGGATCCGAAGGCGACGACGTTGCTCAAGTTCGGCCTCGCGCACGAGTCGGGGTGGCTCGGCTACTGGCGCGACGGCGATCTCTTCGTGAAGACCGTCGGCTACGAGCGCGGGCAGCTCTATCCGGATCGCGGCTGCAACTTCGAGCTCTACACCGACCCGAACATCCTCGAGGTCGAGACGCTGGGCCCGATGACCATGCTGTCGCCCGGCGAGAAGACCGAGCACGTCGAGACGTGGAACCGCTTCGCCGGCGTCGGGCCGATCGGCGACGAAGCGAGCATCGCGACGAACGTGCAGGCGCTGGCGACGCGCTGAGCGCTCCGCTCGCGCGCCGTTATTTCGCCAGGCTCGGGTAGACCGGACAGCCGTGCGGGAAGACGCGCGCGTGCTCACGACCGGGCGCTGCCTCCGGCGTGGCGTCGCGGCAGGACTGGGCGTCGTCGCACGAGACCAGGCGATCGATCGTCAGGTTGCGCGCGGCCGAGACCGGTCGCTGGAAATGCGGGCAAAAGACCAGGACCTTGATCAGCTCCGAGCGGCGCACCTCATCAGTAAAGCACGCACGAGCTCGGTCGAGTCAACCCCTTGTCAGGTCCGGTCGCGATTCCATATTCGGCGTCACACGAATGAGGAAGGAGCCGATCATGCGACGAATCTCCACACTGATGCTGGGCCTGGCGCTGTTCGGGTTCGGGACCACGCGCCTGGCCCGCGGCGACGAGATGCCGGGCCGAGCGACCGCGATGGCCGAAGACCAGATTCAGACGCGGTTCCAGAACGACGCGGATCTGCGCAACAACCGCATCCAGGCGACGATCGACAACGGCGTGGTCACGCTGAAAGGCACGGTCGACACCGACGCTGAGAAGAGCAAGGCGGCGCGGCTGGCGATGGTCAAGGGCGTGACCCAGGTCGACAACCAGCTCAAGGTCGGCAGCGAAGGAGCCAAGGCGGCGGTGACCGACTCGACGATCACGGCGCGCCTCAAGACCGAGATGCTCGCCGAGGAGCCGCTGCGGGCGGTTCGCGTCGAGACCAACAATGCGGTCGTGAGCTTGAGTGGCACGGTGCCCAACGAGACGGCGCGCGATCGCGCGATCGATCTGGCGCGCTCGATGGCGGGCGTGTCGCGGGTTGAAGACAATCTGAAGATCCTCCCGCCGCGCTAAAGGCGGCCCCTGTCCGCACTGCGTGGTGGGCGTCGAGCGGGTCT
>CAZNCQ010000356.1:0-6743 GCA_964571275.1 uncultured Myxococcales bacterium | reverse complement strand
TCCTCGAGGTGCAGTCGCAGATCCAGAACCGCGCCAAAGAGGAGATGTCGAAGACTCAGCGCGACTACTACCTGCGCGAGCAGCTGCGCCAGATCCGCAACGAGCTCGGCGACGGCGACGTGCACGGCGAGGAGATGGAGGAGCTGCGCTCGAAGGTCTTGAAGGCCGGCCTGTCGCCCGAGGCGAAGGCGGAAGCCGACAAGCAGATCCGCCGCCTGGACCAGATGCACGCGGAGAGCGCCGAGGCCTCGGTGCTGCGCACGTACATCGACTGGCTCACCGAGCTGCCCTGGACGACCAGCAGCGAGGACACGCTGGACATCGAGGTGGCGCGCAAGATCCTCGACGAGGATCACTACGACCTCGAACACATAAAAGACCGCATCCTCGATTACCTGGCGGTGCGCAAGCTGCGCGGCGGGGCGCACGGGCCGCTCCTTTGTTTCCTGGGCCCGCCCGGCGTGGGCAAGACGTCGCTCGGGCGCTCGATCGCGCGCGCGGTCGGGCGCAAGTTCGTGCGCATCTCGCTCGGCGGCGTGCGCGACGAGGCGGAGATCCGCGGCCACCGGCGCACGTACGTCGGCGCGTTGCCCGGCCGTTTGATCCAGGGCATGAAGCAGGCGGGCACCAACAACCCGGTCATGCTGCTCGACGAGGTCGACAAGCTCGGCTCGGATGTCCGCGGCGATCCGTCGGCGGCGCTGCTCGAGGTCCTCGACCCCGAACAGAACCACAACTTCCGCGATCATTACCTCGGCGTCACGTTCGATCTGTCGCGCGTGCTGTTCATCGCGACCGCGAACCTGCCGGAGTCGATTCCGCCGCCGCTGCGCGACCGCATGGAGACGCTGCGCCTGTCGGGCTACAGCGAGGAGGAGAAGCTGGCGATCGCCGAGCGCTTCCTGGTGCCGAAGCAGATCGCCGAGGCGGGGCTCACCAGCAAGGAGATCGTCATCGGCCGCCCCGTGCTGCGCCGGATCATCTCCGAGTACACGCGCGAGGCGGGGCTGCGCGAGCTGGAGCGGCTGGTGGCGCAACTGGCGCGCAAGGTCGCGCGGCGGGTGGTCGAGGACGGCGCGAAGCCGCGCGTCCCCGGGCGCGGCAAGGGGGCCGGTCCGGCGATTGGCCCCGACGAGGTTGCGAAGCACCTGGGCCCGCCGCGCTATATCGCCGACGAGCGCCGTGGCACCGACGAGATCGGCACGGTGAACGGGCTCGCCTGGACGCCGTACGGGGGCGAGGTTCTGCACGTCGAGGCGCAGACCATGGCGGGCAAGGGCTCGCTCACGCTGACCGGCCAGCTCGGTGACGTGATGAAAGAATCGGCGACAGCGGCGCTGTCGTTCGCGCGCGCGCACGCGCTGTCGCTGGGGATGCGCGACGAGTTCTACGCGGGCCGCGAGATCCACATCCACGTTCCGTCGGGCGGCGTGCCCAAAGACGGTCCGTCGGCGGGCGTGACCATGGCGTGCGCGCTGGTGTCGCTGATCTCGCAAACGCCGGTGCGGCACGACCTGGCAATGACCGGCGAGCTGACGTTGCGGGGCAAGGTGCTGCCGATCGGTGGGCTCAAGGAGAAACTGCTCGCGGCGGTGCGCGCAGGCATGACCCAGGTGGTCATCCCGGCGGGCAATGCGCCGGAGCTGTCGGAAATCCCGGAACACGTGCGCGCGCGTCTCACGATCACGCCGGTGCGCACGATGGCGGAGGTTCTGGAGGTGGCGCTGGTGACGGGAACCAAAGCGCGCAACGCGGGTAAGGACGCGGCGAAGGCGCCGCGCAACGGTCGCGCCCAAGGTGGCTCCAATGCCGGTTCGAACGGAGCGAAGCCGCGCGGCTCGCGCAGCGGTGGCAAGACGTTGTCGGCCGGCTCGCGCGCTCGCTGAGCCGAGCTGGGGTCCGGATTGGGATAAGCTGCGGCTCGTCCCTCGCGGGCGCGTCGTCAGCGCGCGAACGATTTGTGGCGAGGGAGCACAAGCTACGCAATATTCACGCTGTCGAAACCATGTCTTGACCGCGCGTCTGCCAATGTGCACAAGGAGGGAGCGGGGTGCGTGAATCAAAACTGACCGCGGCAGCCAAACCAGTCGACGATCCAACGGCGATGGAGCGCGGCGACGCGCGGGCGACGGCGACGGCAACGATGGCACGCGCTGACGTCACGACGGAGTTTCCCGTGGTGTTGCGGCTCGCACCGGGCGGCAGCATCCTGCACAGCCAGGGCGCGGACGAAGAGCTCGCCGCGGTCGTCGCCAATGCGCGCCGGTTGGGGCGGCTCGCGGGCCAGCTCCTCGGAATGGATCCGTTCGTTGCGATGGAGTGCACGGTCGTCAACGGCCGGCTGTTGATTTACGACGAGGACAACGGCGAGACCGTGGTGTTGCGCCCGCGCAGCGACACGAGCCTGCAATCGCTGCGCGACCGATTGGGGTTGTGATGACCACCGACGCGCGCACGCCTCGCGAGCAGATCCGAGCGAGCCTGATCGCGCTCAAGGACGTGTACGGCGTCGCGGGCAGCTTCGTCTTCGCGCGCGGCGGCTACCTGGTGGCGCGCGAGATGCCGCCGATGTTCGACGATCTCACGCTGGCCGAGGCGGGCAGCCGGCTCATTCTCCTGCAAGAGACGTTCAACGCCGTGGGCGATCGGCTCGACAGCGCGGTGCTGCGTTTTCGCGATCACAAGATCTTCGTGAAGCCGATGGCGGGCGGCGCGCTGTGCATCATCACCCTCAGCGGCGTCAACATGCCGGTGCTGCGCATGGCGGCAAACCTGGTCGGCCGTCGCATCGCGCCGGTGCTGGATCCCATCGCCGAAGATCCCTCTTCGGTGGAGCCGACGTCGCCGCGCCTGGCCACGCCGGCGCCGACGGATGGGGCGCATTCGACGGTGCGTCGCCTGCGCGATCGCACCGTCGAGTGAGCCGCATCCGGTGATCCGTGTCGCAAGCGCCGGCCGGCGTTTGTTAATGGGCTTGACTTTCTAGTCTGGGACAGTAGCGTGACTGGGTTTCGCCCTCGCTTGTCTTTGGTATCGTCTCGGTCTTTGCAATCGTATCGGTTGGAGGTCGTCGTGCATCACTCCCCTAGACTAAGGTCCGCGGTCCTGCTGTCTTCGTTCTGCGTCTATTCATTGTGCGCCGCCGGCTGCGGGACGCTGTTCCCCAGCACGCCCGCCCCGAAAGGGGGCAGCGAGGCGCATCCCATCCGCCTCAATGGCTTCGGCTACCTGCCAGAGGCGCCCAAGATCGCGACGGTGATCGCGCCGGGCGGCGCACTCTTCAACGTGCGCAGCAGCGCCGATGACTCGGTCGTCTGGAACTCGATGATGGGTGCGTCGATGACCGACGAGCTCACCGGCGATACGCTGTACCAGGCCGACTTCAGCGAGTTCTGCGGGCTCGGCAGCTTCTACCTCGAGGTTCCCGACCTCGGCCGCTCGGCCAGCTTCACCGTCGGGAGCAACGTCTACAACGACCTGCTCACGCAATCGATGATCGGTATGTACGGCCAGCGGTGCGGCACCGATGTGCACATCTCGCTCGACGGAGACAACTGGGGCCACCCCGCCTGCCATCAAAAGGACGGCTCGCTCCACTACCTCACCGGCTCGGATGACACGAAGGCCAGCGTCGGCGGCTGGCACGACGCGGGCGACTACGGCAAGTACACCACCAACGGCGCGTTCGCCGCCGGGATGTTGCTGGCGGCCTGGGAGCAGTTCCAGCCGGTGGTCTCGCTGCTGTCGCTGCCCATCCCCGAGCACGGCGGGCCGTTGCCCGATTTCCTCGCCGAGGTGAAGTGGGAGCTCGACTGGCTGCTCACGATGCCGTCGCCCGACGGTTCGGGCGGCGTGCCGCACAAGCTGACCGCGCTGGCGTTCGAAGGCTTCGTCATGCCGGAGAGCGATCTATCGAACCGCTTCTTCACGCCGGTGGGCACGGCGGCGACCGGTGACTTCGTCGCGGTGATGGCGCAGGCGGCGCGCATCTATCAACCGTACGATCCGGCGTTTTCCGACGCCTGCCTGGCGGCCGCGCGCCTCAGCTACGGCTTCCTGCAGGCCAACAGCGGGCCGGTGGTGCCGAGCACTCCGCAGTTCACCACCGGAGGCTACGGTGACAGCAACGACAGCGACGAGCGCATCTGGGCCGCCGCCGAGCTCTGGGAAACGACCGGCGAGGCCGCGTTCCTGACTGACTTCGAGTCGCGCGTCGCCAAGCTGCAGAACCCGGTGTCGAGCAACTTCGATTGGCAGAACGTCGGCAACCTGGGCATGTTCACGTATCTGCTCTCGAAGCGTGACGGCCGCGATCCCAACGTCGTGGCGTCGCTGCAATCGTCGCTGATCGCCACCGTTGAGGTGCTGGTCAGATTGGCGACCAGCAACAGCTACGGCCGGCCGCTGGGATACTACTGGGGCGCGAATGGCGCGGTCGCGCGCACGGCGATGAACTTGTGGACGGCGAACGTCCTCGTGCCCGATCCGCGCTACGTGAGCGCGATCGCCAGCGGGCTCGACCACCTGCTCGGCCGCAACCACTACGATCGCTCGCAGGTCACGATGGTCGGCAACAACCCGCCCGTTCACCCGCACCACCGTCCATCGGTGGCCGACACGGTGACCGATCCCTGGCCCGGGCTGCTCGTCGGTGGCCAGGACTGTCCGTCGGGCGCGTCGAACTGCGCGACGGCGCAACCGTACGATTGGCAAGACACGGAGAGCGCGCCCAACCTGAACGAGATCGCGATCAACTGGAACGGAGCGCTGATCTACGCCGCCGCGGCGATGGCGCAATGGCAGACCGGCACGCCGTGACGCCGCCGGTCGCGCCCCATCTGACGCGCGCGGCGCGGGTTCGTCGCTCGCCGGCGCCGATCGCCCACGGCGCGGCCGTCGCCGGCGGCCGCGCGAGGGGGGGCGAGCCCGCCACGCTGAGCAAGGGCAACAACCACGCGATCCGCGAGGTGAACCGTTCGATCATCCTCGATCTCGTCCGGCGCGACCGGCGCATCTCGCGCACCGAGCTCGCGCGTCGATCCAAGCTGACGAAGCCGACGGTGTCGACGATCGTCGACCAGCTGATCGCCGACGGCGTCGTGCGCGAGGTGGGCTTTGGCGCGTCGGTCGCGGGCGGCGGGCGTCCGGCGCGGCTGCTCGACTTCAACGAGGACTCGGCGGCCTATCTCGGCGTCCACTTCGGCATGCACACGATCACCGTCGCGGTCGCCGATGCGCGCGGGCAGATCTTCGAATCGCGCAGCCGGCCGGCGATCTACGACGCGCCGGCGCGCTCGGTGAAGGCCTTGCGGCCGCTGATCACCGACGCGCTGCGCGCCGCCAAGGTGCCGCGGTCGCGCATCGAGGGCGCGGCGGCGACGGTCCCCGGGCTCTACGACCGCGAGTCGGGCGTCTGCGTTCTCGCGCCCAACCTCGGCTGGCGGGACTTTCCGGTGCGCGCCGCGCTCTCGGAGGAGCTGGGCATGCCGGTCACGGTCAACAACATCATCCACGCGCTCGCGGTCGCCGAGGGACGTGTCGGCGCGGCGCGCGGCATGCGCTCGTACGTCTGCGTCTACGTCGACATGGGGATCGGCTCCGGCATCGTCGCCGACGGGCGCCTCTTCTTCGGCCAGCGCGGGCTCTCCGGCGAGATCGGCCACTGCCCGGTCGTGGCCGACGGCCCGGCGTGCGGCTGCGGGCGGCACGGCTGCCTCGAGACCGTGGCGTCGACGATGGCGCTGGTGCGCGCCGCCGAGCGCGCGATCGCCGCGGGCGAATCGACCACGCTCAGCGACGCCGGCGCGATCGACGCCGCCGCGATCACGCGCGCGGCCGTCGCCGGCGACGCCCTCGGCGTGCGCTTGCTCGTCGAGGCGGGCGAGCACCTCGGGCGCGGCATTGCTTACCTGCTCAACATTCTCAACCCCGAGATGGTGGTGCTCGCCGGCCCCTACGCCGCCGCGGGTGAGATCTTGCTCGGCCCGCTGCGCGCGTCGGTGGCGCGCCACGCGATCCAGCCCGAGGGCGTGGCGATCGTCCCGTCGACGCTCGGCGAGCGCGCCGATCTCGTCGGCTCGGTGCTGATGGTCATGGACCAGACGATGCGCTCGTATCGAATCGTCGGCGGTCCGGCGCCAGCGCTGGCCTCGAGTTAGCGCAGAGTCAGCGCGAGCTGGCGGGTGACGGGCGAGCGATCTGGAGCAGAACGGGCGGCGCTTCGGCGGGTGCGCTCGACGCATTGCCAGCCGCCACCGACGCGGCCAGCGTCCGATCCAGCAGATGCGTCGGGACGACATTGCCCAGCGCGGCCAGCATCGTCTGGCGCAGGTTCGGGTGCGTGCGCTCGAGCTCGCTGATCAGCGCCTTCATCTGCTTGCGCTGCGCCTCTGACTGCGAGCCGCACAGGTTGCACGGCAGAATCGGGAATCGGCGCGCTTCCGCCAGCGTGGCGAGCTGGGCCTCCGCGCAATAGATCAGCGGCCGGATCACCACGTGACGTCCGTCGTCGCTCGTGAGACGCGCCGGCATCGCCGCCAGCTTGCCGCCGAAGAACAGGTTCAGCAGCACCGTCTCGAGCGTGTCCTCACGGTGATGGCCGAGCGCGATCTTGTTGCAACCGAGGTCACTCGCCGCCTTGTAGAGAATGCCGCGGCGCAACCGCGAGCAGAGCGAGCAGTAGGTCTTTCCCGCCGGGATCTTGTCGGTGACGATCGAGTAGGTGTCCTCGTGGATGATGCGAT
>CAZNCQ010000355.1:0-6754 GCA_964571275.1 uncultured Myxococcales bacterium | reverse complement strand
TGCTCCGGAGGAGGGTTTCGAACCCCCGACCCGGCGGTTAACAGCCGCCTGCTCTGCCCCTGAGCTACTCCGGAATGGGTGGGCGCCATTATGGGGAGTGGCGTCTCTCAGTCAAGCCGGACGTGCAGGGTCCGCGCGACTTCCTGCCACCGCCCGCGGCCTGTCCGTTGCCTCAGGGCTGGTGGCTCGGTTTCCATCGCAAGAGCTTGGCGGCGTTGTCGAAGTAGACCTTGCGCAGGATCGACTCGGACAGGCCGACCCCGTCGATCTTCCAGCGCCCCTGGATCGGCGTCGGGCTCTCGAACTGGCGGTCGAGCGTCTCGAAGTAGCGCCAGGTCTGCGTGAAGAAGCGGACCTCGTCGGCGCGCGTCGGCGGGTTGGCGCCGTTCGAGCCGTACATCATGTCGTCCTGGCTCGCCCCCACGCCGGTGTCGGTGCCGAACAGAATGCGGTCCTGGTATTTCTCGTAGAACTTTCGCATGCGGTCCACGGGATGCCGTCCCATCTCGGGCACGCGCGCGGCGGTGTCGATGTAGAAGTTGGGGTACTTGTCGAGCATCTTGGCGACGCGCTCCGGGTCCTCGGGGTCGTTGCCGAAGTGCACGGCGATGAACTTGCTCTTCGGGTGCCGCGCGACGCGCCGCTCGAACGCCTGGTACAGCTGCTCCCACGACGGCACGGGCTCGCCGTAGAACGACCACTCGGGGTGCGCCTGCAGCTCGTCCCAGCGTTCGTTGTCGGGGTTGGCCGGCTTCCAAAAAGCTTTGGGATCGCCGACGTGGATTGCGATCGGCATCTCGAGCGCCCCCGCCTTCTCGAACAGCGGATCCAGCCCCGGGTCGTCGACCGGAATCAGGTGGCGGCGGTCCGCTGTCGGGTAGCCCAGGCCCAGGCCCTTGGGGATCTTGAGCCCGATCGCGCCCAGGTGCTTCGACTCCTCGAGCATCGCGGCCATGCCCACGCCGTAGTCGGCCCGCACGCGCACCAGCCGGAAGTCGGCGTTGGCGAAGACGGCGATGCGGCCGCCGCTCTTCTCCGCTGCCGCCAGCTGCGTCTCCAGCATATGCCGTGGCGGCCCGGGGAACATGCCCGACAGGTTCACGCCGCCGTCGATGCCCCATTCGTCCATCAATCGGACCGTGCGCGGGATGCCGTCGGGCGCGAGGTGCATGTGCACGTCGATGCGTGGCAGTCGCTTGGCGCCGGCGCTGGTTCTCGGGGCGCCGGTCGTGTCGGACATCGCGGCGGGCGTGGCCGCAGGCGGCGTCGCGACCGCGCTGTCTGGCCGGTCGGCGGCGGCGGACTGACGCGCGCCCCGACACGCACCGCCGAGCGCCAGCGCCAGCGCCATGCCGAGCAGCCTTGCCGCGGGCCGCAGCATGGATCCTACGGCGTTTCGGCGGCCGGGGGTGTCTCGGTCTTGGCGGGCTCGGCGGCCGGCGCGGCGGGCTTGTCGGCCTTCTCCTCGCCGCTGCCCTTGGCTTCGCCGGAGCCCTGCGCCTTGCGCAGCTTGACGGTCACCCGCAGGCTCTGCCCAGGCCCCTTACCTTTGACCCAGTCCGACGCGCTCACCATGTGCTCGTAGGTCTCGAAGCCTTCCTTGCGAACCGTCAGCGCGTGCGGCGCCGCCGGGTCGATGTCCTTGCCCTGGAACGGCGTCTTGCCAACCGCCTGGCCGTCGATGAGGACCTCCGCGCCCGTCGGCAGCGAGATCACGCGCGCGATGTTGGCGCCGTCGTCGGCGCCATCAGCGGCGTCGTCGCCCTTGGCGGCCGACGCTCCTTTTTTGTGCAGGAGCGGGCGCGGCCGCTTGTTCGCCTTCACGGCCGCCGCCGGCTCGACGACGGCGACCTTGGTGTCGGCCGGCTTGGCTTCGGGCTTCGCTTCGGCTGGTTTGGCCTCGACCGCGACGGCCTCCGCGGGCTTTGGTTCGCCCGGCTTCGCCTCGCCAACCTTGCCTTCGCCGGGCCTCGGCTCGCCTGGCTGGGCTTCGCCCGGCTTTTCACCGGCTTTGGCTTCAGCAGTGGAATTCGCGGCTGCCGGTTCGGTCGGCGCCGCCGCGTTAGGGGCCGGTGGGGGCGCAGCGGCTGGCGCGGCGTTGTTGGCCTGCGCCGGTGGGGCCGCTTCTTGCGACTCGCGGTTCGACAGCTTGAACGCGATCCCCGCTGCCACCGCCGCGCCGACGAGCACGCCGATGACGATGGCGGCCGTCGGCTTCTTCTTCGGCTCGATCCGCGGCGTGGCGTGCGGCGTGTTCATGCGGACCGCGGACGTGACCGCGCTGATGCGCGCCGACGCCGGCACGGTCTGCGCGAGATCGCTCGCCAGCGTTCCTGGTGCGGGGTGCGGTCCGACCACCGGCCGAGCGCCAGACAGGCGTCCCGGCACCGCCGCCGCGGCTTCGGCACCGGTCGTGCCGTCGGGCGAGGTCGTTCGCGAGGCGACGGCAGCGGCACCACCGTCGGGCGAGGTCGTCCGCGTTGGTGCGGCTTCGGCCCCCGCGGGCGTGCCCGGGGGTGGTCCCGCGGGGTCGTCGAGCGATAGCTTTGGCTGGGGCGGCGGCGTGGGGACGCGACGCGACGTCGCCGTGATCGTGGCCGCGCGCCCCGCGGCGAGGTCGGTGAGACCCAGCGCAGGTCCACCTACGTTCGTCGGCTGCTCGTTCGAAAACTCGGGCAAGCCGTCAGCGATCTGCGTGCGCTCGCTGTCCTCGAGAGCCGTCGGCACGGCCGGCGCATCCGCCGTGACCCGCCCGGAGCCCTCGTTGCTCGCCGGTTTGAGCGGCACGGGGGACTTTGTGCGCGGGGCGCTCCCGACCGGCCCGAACGTGCTCAGGTTGGGCCCGGTCGCCAGGCGTCCGAGCGCGCTCTGGCTCTCGAGTGTCGGCAGGGCACCGCCTGCGCCCGGCGTGCCGGCCGGCGGTTGCGCCGTCGGCGACAACGGCGCCAGCGAGGACAAAGGTTGCGTGGGGCGCGGGATCGGCGACCTGGTGACGCTGCTCGGCGACGACGCGGCGAAGGGATTGTGGGCGGGGGACTGCGGACCCGGGATCGATCCCGGAGGCGCACCCGGCGGTGGGCTGCCCGCGGTCGGCATGCCCAGCGCACCCGGCTCGACGGCGCTGAACGTGCTCGACGGCCGCCGGGTCGGCAGCGCCGAGACGCCCGATTTTCCCGCCACCGTGTTTGCGTTCGGGCCGCTCGGCTCGCGCTTGACCTTGTCGGCCAGGATCCGGTCCAGCACCGGCTGACTCGCGGCCGAGAGCTTGTCGAACCGCACGCCCATGCCCGGTGTGACACCGGCACGGGACGGATCGTGCTCGCGGATCCAGACCACCGTTCCTTCGCCCGCCATCAGCGGCGACGTGTCCTGAAGCTGGAAATCGAATCTCAGGTGCGTGCCCACGGCCAGAGGCTCGCGCGTGCGGATGAAAATCCCACCTCGACTTACGTCGACCGCATAGCGCTCGACGAACTGCTCGATGGTTTCGCTGCGGAACTTGATCCGCAGGTTGACCGGAACGCGCGTTTCTTTCGACGGGGGTTGTTCCATCTGCATCACTCGGCGTGTGATGACACCGCCCGGCACTATAAACACTTCGGATTGCCCTTTGCAAAGGGCTAACACCGCCTGGTATACGCCAAGCACCAGAATGGCGCGCACGGCTGACCGAGAGGCGCGACCGGTGCAAGCATCGGTCGACGATTTTCGGCGGTCGCGCAGGCGATTGACCCGAATCGCCGCGCGGGTTGCCGTCGCTTCGATTTCGCTGAGCTGGCTCGCGATCCTCATTCTTCCATCCCCGTCGGCGCGCGCGGCGACACCGCCGCCGTTGCGCGCGCCGCACGCGGCGGTCGCGTCGGACAATCCGCTGGCGTCGGCGGCGGGCCTGTCCTTGTTACAGGCCGGGGGCAACGCGATCGATGCCGCGTGCGCGACCGCGCTGGCGCTGGGCGTGGTGCACCCGTTCGCGTCCGGGATGGGCGGCGGCGGCTTTGCAGTGGTCTACATCGCGAAGGAGAAGAAGGTCTACGCGCTCGATTTTCGCGAGCGCGCGCCGGCGGCGATTCGCCCCGAGAGCTTCTTGCGTGATGGGCGTGCCGATCCCTCGCTGTCGGCGACGGGCGGGCTCGCGGTCGGTGTGCCGGGAGAAGTGCGCGGCCTGGGTGAGCTGGTTCGCCGCTGGGGCGCGCTCCCCTTCCGTAAATGCGTCGAGCCGGCGCAACGGCTGGCGGCGCGCGGATTTCCGGTCTCGTGGCGCCTGGCCGATGCGTTCGGGGCGCTGGCCGAGAAAAAGACCGCGCCGCCGGGGGCCGCAGCGAACGCCCCGCCGGCGAGGGTCGATCCGGCGTTCGAGTCGATCTTCGTCGGCAATTCGGCCGGCAAGCTGGGCGGCAAGCTGCTGACGACCGCCGATCGGTGGAAGCGGCCGGATCTCGCGTGGACGCTCGAGCGCTTGCGCGCCGGTGGCGCCGACGCGTTCTACAAGGGCGACATCGGCGCTGCGATCGTCAAGGCCGTGAAAGACGGCGGCGGCGTGATGAGCGCCGAGGATCTCGCCAGCTACACCGCCACCGACCGCACGGCGCTGGAGACGTCTTATCGCGGGCTGCGCGTGCTCTCGATGCCGCCGTCGTCGTCGGGCGGCGTTGTGCTCATCGAGACGCTCGGGATCTTGTCGGCGCGTTATCCCGACGCGGCGGCGTTGACCAAGCTCGGCCGCAACTCGTCGGCGTACCTGCACGTGCTGGCCGAGGCGTTCAAGCACGGGTTCGCCGATCGCGCGCGCCAGCTGGGTGACACCGACTTCGTCACCGTCGACCTCGCGCACCTGGCGAGCCCGGCCTATCACCGCGAGCTCGCGGCGCGTATCAAGGACGACGGCGTGCAGGCGCGCGACAGCTACGGCATGCCGGGCGGGGCGGCGGCGGTGCACCGCGATGGCGGCACCACGCACCTGTGCGTGATCGACGCCGACGGCAACGCGGTCTCGCTCACCACGACGGTGAACCTCGGCTTCGGCGCCCAGGTGGTCGCCGGCAAGACCGGCATCCTGCTCAATGATCAGATGGACGACTTCTCGTTGGAGCCGGGCGTGCCCAACGCGTTCGGGCTGGTCGGCGGCACGCAGAACGCGGTCGCGCCGCGCAAGCGGCCGCTGTCGTCGATGACCCCGACCATCGTGCTCGACGGTGACCGTGTGAAGATGGCGGCCGGCGCCGCCGGTGGGCCGACGATCATCACCGCCACGACCCAGGTGCTGCTCAACGTGCTCGACTTTCATCTGGACGTGCAGGCCGCCGTGTCGTCGCCGCGCGTGCACGATCAGTGGGTGCCCGAGGTGCTGAGCTTCGAGCCCGACATCGTCGTCGACGTGCGCCAGGGCCTGGAGAAGCGCGGGCAGAAGCTGCGCGAGACGCCGCGCATCGGGGTCGCCAACGCCATCGTGCGCACCGACCGCGGGCTGGAAGCCGCCGCAGAACCGCGCAGCTCCGGCGCGCCTGCGGGATACTGATCGCATGCCCGCCCGTCGCATTCGCAAGGTCTTGATCGCCAACCGTGGCGAGATCGCCTGCCGGGTGATCCGCGCCTGCCGCGAGCAGGACATCGCCACCGTCGCGGTGTTCTCCGAGGCCGACCGCGGCGCGCTGCACGTGCGCATGGCCAACGAAGCGGTCGCGATCGGGCCAGCCCCCGCGCGCGAGAGCTATCTCGTGATCGACAAGATCATCGACGCCGCGAAGCGCACCGGCGCCGACGCCGTTCACCCGGGCTACGGATTTCTCTCGGAGAACGCCGCCTTCGCCGAGGCCTGCGCCGCCGCGGGCGTGACGTTCATCGGGCCGCCCCCGTCGGCGATCCGCGCGATGGGCGGCAAGACCTCGGCGCGCGCGCTGATGCAGGCGGCGGGCGTGCCGGTCGTGCCCGGCGACAACGGTCCCGGCGGCAAAGGATTCGCCAACCCCGCCGAGGCCAAGGCGGCGGCGGCACGCATCGGCTACCCGGTGATGCTGAAGGCGGCGTCGGGCGGTGGCGGACGCGGGATGCGGCTCGTGGACAGCGAAGAGAAGCTCGAGGCGGCGCTCGCGGGCGCGCGGCGCGAGGCGCTGGCGGCCTTCGCTGACGATGCCGTCTATCTGGAGAAGGCGATCGTGCGCCCGCGCCACATCGAGATCCAGGTCTTCGGCGACGAGCACGGTGGCGCGGTTCATCTGTACGAACGCGACTGTTCGGTCCAGCGCCGCAACCAGAAGGTCATCGAGGAGTCGCCGTCGCCGGCGATCGACGACGAGATCCGCGCCCGTATGGGCGAGGTCGCGGTGCGCGCGGCGCGGTCGGTGGGCTACGTCGGCGCGGGCACGATCGAGATGCTGTTCGACAGCGCCTCGCGCCACTTTTACTTTCTGGAGATGAACACACGCCTGCAGGTCGAGCACCCGGTGACCGAGCTCGTGACCGGCGTCGATCTCGTGCGCTGGCAGCTGGCGGTCGCGCAGGGCGAGCCGCTGCCGATGACGCAGGCGCAGATCCCGCGCCGGGGCGCCGCGATCGAATGCCGGGTCTACGCCGAGGATTCCGTGCGCTTCCTGCCGTCGCCGGGAACGATCACCTCGCTGCGCGTGCCTGGCGGTCCCGGCATTCGCGACGACTCGGGCGTCGTGGCCGGCAGCGTGATCTCGGTGCACTACGATCCGATGATCTCCAAGCTGTGCGCCTGGGCGGACACGCGGCCGGCGGCGATCGATCGCATGCG
>CAZNCQ010000354.1:0-6822 GCA_964571275.1 uncultured Myxococcales bacterium | reverse complement strand
TGCAAGACGCACGAGATCGAGATCGTGAACATCCCGATCGCGTTCATCACCGAGAAGTACCTCGAGTATCTGGAGGTGATGCAGACCATGTCGGTCGATCTCGCGGCCGACTACCTGGTGATGGCGGCGACGCTGGCCTATCTCAAGTCGCGCGAGCTCGTACCCTCGCCCGAGCCTCTCGAGGCGGCGTCGGAAGAGGAAGAAGAGGTCCTGGATCCGCGCGAGGAGCTGATTCGCCGCCTGCTCGAATACCAGAAGTACAAGGACGCCGCCGAGAAGCTGGGCGGCCGGCCGATCGAGGGGCGCAACGTGTTCTTGCGCGGCAGCGAGATCGTCGTGTCGGCCCTGGACGGTGGCGGGCTGTCGCCGCTGGCCGAGCATTCGGTCTGGAAGCTGATCGAGTCGTTCGGGAAGCTGCTGGAAAAGGCCGGCACGAAGCTGACGCACGACGTGGTGATCGATCGCGTCTCGATCAGCGAGCGCATCAATCAGCTGATCGATCGCATCGAGGCCGGCGGCGGGTCGTTCCGCTTCGACGCTTGCCTGGATCTGTCGCTGGCCGAGCCGGAGCTGCGCAGCCAGCTGGTGGTGACGCTGCTGGCGGTGCTGGAGCTGGCGCGGCTCAAGGTCGTGCGCGTGTTGCAGTCACCCGACGGAGAGACGCTGTTCATCAGCCAGGTTTCGGGCGCGGGGCTGGCTGACGCGCGGCGCGCCGAGGTGACGGCGGCCGCCGAGGTATCGCCGGCGGAGACCGCGCCGGTCGAGGCGCCGCCGGTCGACGCACCCCCGGCCGAGGGAGCGCTCGCCGACCCAGCGACGACGACAGAGGAGCGCGCCGACGCGGCCGCCGCTGGCCCGGCCAGCGAGGAATCGGCTGAACGCGAGGACAAGCATGAGCAAACGTAAGAAGCAGCAGTGGCGGGAGCAGGCCGCGCATCCGCCGACCGGCGCAGACTCCGACGAGCCGACCGCGGTCGACGCCGAAGCGGGCGACGAAGCCGAGGGCGAAGACTCCGACGAGCCGACGGCCGTCGACGCGGAGGCCGCGGCGGGCGAGACCGCCTCGGCGCGCGAGGGTGCCGCGGGTGACGCGCCGGGAGAGGGCGCCGAGGACGCGCCGTTCGCCTCCGCTTCCGTCGAAGAGGTCGACGCGGCCGTCGAGGCCGCGCTGGGGATCGGCGTCGTCGGCAGCGGCGCGCTCGACGAGCCGCCGGCGCACGCCGGCGATGACGCGCACGGTTTCGACGCCAAGACGCCGCCGGTCGAGGTCGATGCGGCGGCGATGAACCGGCGCGCGGCTTCGGGCGGCGAGGCGGTCGAGGTGTCGATGGACGCGGCGGCCGCCGGTGACGACAGCGGCGGCTGGGAAGAGCCGACGCGCGTCGGCGCCGCGGGGGAGATGGCCGAGCTGGCGGCGCAGTCGGTGGCCGAGCCGAGCGGCGGGCACGCCGCCGAGGCGGACACGGAGGCGCCGCCGGTGGATTCGGAGGCGCGGCTCGAGAGCATCCTCGAGAGCCTGATCTTCGCGTCGGATCGGCCATTGGCGCTGGTCGACTTCAAGCGCCTCTGCGGCGAGCGCGACGCGAAGAAGCTCACGGCGGCGCTCGAGGCGCTGCAGGCCCGCCACCGCGGTAGCGGCCTCGAGCTCGCGGCCACCGCCGGCGGCTGGCAGTTTCGCACCAGCGCCGCCAACGCGGCCTGGGTCGCCAAGCTGGTCGCGGGACGACCAGCGCGGCTGTCGCGCGCGATGCTGGAGACGCTGGCGATCGTCGCCTACCGCCAGCCGATCACACGCCCGGAGATCGACGAGATCCGCGGCGTCGATTGCGGTCCGGTGTTGAAGACGCTGCTCGATCGCGCTCTCATCCGCATGATCGGCAAGAAGGAAGAGGTCGGCCGCCCGATCCTCTACGGCACGACGCCGGAGTTCCTGCGGACGTTCAGCCTGAAGGATCTCACCGAGCTGCCGACGCTGCGCCAGTTCCACGAGCTGGGCGCGGCCGAACAGGCCAAGGTCGACGCCGAGGCGCCGCTGGCAACAGCGGAAGGTGGCGCGAGCGGCGCGCCCGCGCCGCGCGTGATGCCCGCGCCGACGCCGCTGCCCGACCAGGATCCCGACGAGGAGGACGCGCTCCTGTCCGAGCTCGACGACGCGACCGCGGCGGCGAGCCGCGCGACGCGCGCGCCCGATCCGCCACCCGCGCCCGGCGACGAGCCCGCGTCGCAGGTGACGGAGTAACGTGGCCACGCGGCTGCAGAAATTCCTGTCGCAGGCCGGCGTTTCGTCGCGCCGGCAGGCCGAGGCCCTGATCCGATCCGGCGCGGTCAGCGTCAACGGTGAGGCGGTGACCGCGCTCGGCACGACGATCAACCCCAGCGCCGATCGCGTCGAGGTCGACGGCCGGCGCGTGTACATCGAGAAGCCGATCTATCGGCTCCTGCTCAAGCCACGCGCCTGCCTGGCGACGCTGCAGCCGTCGGGCGCGCGCCCCACGCTGCGCCGCTACCTGCGCGAGCCCGAACCCGGGCTGCAGGTGGTCGCCCCGCTCGACTTCCCGGCCGAGGGCGTGGTGTTGCTGACGTCGGACGGCGCGCTGGCCGAGGCGATGTCGAAGCGCTCGCAGCGCGTGCCGATGACGTATCACCTGAAGCTGCAGGGCAAGGTCGACGACGACGCCCTCACGCGGCTGCTCAAGGGCTGGCGCTGGGAGAACCGCCCGGTGCGCCCCACGGCCGTCGAGGCGCTGGCCACGACCGGCAAGAACACCTGGATCGAGATGGTGGTGGCCGAGAGCCGGCCGCGCGCGCTCAAGGCGGCGGGCGATCTGATCCGGCACTCGCTGCTCAAGATCTCGCGCGTGCGCATGGGCGGCCTGTCGTTCGAGGGCCTGGCGATGGGAGGCTGGCGCGATCTGACCAAGCCCGAGGTTGCCGACCTGCGCGAGCGCGCCGGCGTCGCCTGAGGCGATAGGTGGCGCCGGCCACGTCGATCGGGCGCTACGGCGTCCACTGGTTCCGGCGCGACCTGCGCGTCGCGGGCAACCCGGCGCTGGGCTGGAGCGCCTCGGAGCACGGCGGGCGCGTGCTGGGGCTCTTCTGTTTCGATGCGCGTTTCCTGGCGCGCGCCGACTTCTCGGTCGATCGCTTCGCGTTCTTCCTGGCGACGCTGCAGGCCCTGCGCGACGAGCTGCGGGCGCTGGGCGGCGATCTGCTCGTGCTCGACGAAGGGCCGGAGGCGGCGTTCAGCGCGCTGATGGCGGCGCTCGACGGCGCGGGCGTGCCGCGGCCGGCGACGGTATCGTTCAATCGCGACTACGAGCCCTTCTCGCGGGCGCGCGACGCCGCGATGTCGACGTGGCTCGCCGGCGGGTTGGGCGTCGCCGTGCACACCGCGCGCGACCACCTGATCCTCGAGCCCGACGAGCTGCGCTTCTTCCAGGTCTACTCGCCGTTCGCGCGCCGCTGGATCGAGCGGCTCGAGGAGCCGGAGCTCCGCGCGCGCATCGATGGCCAGTCGCGCGGCCTGGCGTACCTCGCGAAACGGGCCCGCGGGGCGGGCGCCGCGGACCCGGCGCGGCCGCCGTTCCGCCTGACCTGGCGCGATCTCTTCGGCGCGCGGCCGCCGCCCGCGGACCACCTGCAGCGCTTCGTCGACGAGAACGCGCGCCGCGTACGCGTGCCGATCCCCGCCGCCGGCAGCGTCGCGGCCCTCGCGCGCTTGCGCCGGTTCGCGCCGCGCCTCGGCGAGTACAAGGGCGCGCGCGATCTTCCTTCGCTCGACGCGACCTCGCGTCTGTCGATCTACTTCAAGAACGGCTCGCTCACGCCCGCGCAGGCGATCGCGACGCTCGAGATCGCGGATGCGACGTTCGCCGAAGGAACGTCGCGCAGCGCGTTCCTGCGCGAGATCGTCTGGCGCGAGTTCTACTACCACGTGCTCTGGCACCGCCCGGACGTCGAGACGCAGTCCTTCCTGCCGCAGTTTCGCGAGCTGCCCTGGCAGAACCGCGAGGACTGGTTCGAGGCCTGGAAGGCCGGGCGCACCGGCTACCCGCTGGTCGACGCGGGTATGCGCCAGCTGGCCGAGACCGGCTGGATGCACAACCGCGTGCGCATGGTGGTGGCGTCGTTCCTGACCAAAGACCTGCTCATCGACTGGCGCTGGGGCGAGCGCTACTTCATGAACCGCTTGCTCGACGGCGATCTCGCGTCCAACAACGGCGGCTGGCAGTGGGCGGCATCGACCGGGTGCGATCCGCAACCGTACTTCCGTGTCTTCAACCCGACGCTGCAGAGCCAGAAGTTCGATCCGGACGGAGCGTACTTGCGCGCATACCTGCCCGAGCGTCGCGGCGACGACCGGCGGGCGATTCATTTGCCGCGCGAGCCGATCGTCGACCACGCGAGGCAGAAGGCGCGGGCGATCGCGATGTACAAGGAGGCGGCAGGGCGCCGCAAATCGTGACGCAGGGGCGGTGACGAGGACGGCGAGGAGTCCGAGTACGGGGGCCGGGCGCTACGGCGACGTATCGAACGTCGCGTTCCAGGTTGACCGGCCGACGATGCCGTCGGGCTCGAGGCCCATCTCTCGCTGCAGCGCGATGCACGCTTGCCGCGACTGCCGACCATAGAAACCGTCGACGTCGACGGCGAAGCGGCGCTCGCGCATCTGCGTTTGCCAGATGCGCACGTCGTCGCCGTTCATGACCGGCGCGTGCGGCCAGACCAGAAAGCGTCCGTTCCACGCCGGGCGCCCGCCCTCGGGCGGCGTGGGTGGCGGCGGCTCCGCCGGGGCGAGGGGTTTGTCGGCCAGGGCCTGCAGCTCGGCGAGCTCGCCGCGGAAACGATCGCAGTCGCACGGTCCGCTCACGCCGGGGATCTTTTGCACTGTGCCGCTGTCACCGTCGGTGAACTGCCAGAAGTCCCAGCGCGCCCAGGTGCGCGGCACGACCGGTTCCTGGCCGCCGTAGCGCGCGGTCCACAGCAGGCGAGAGCGCAGCTCGGGCACGTCGGGATCGCGTAGCGTGCGCCGCCACAGACCACCCGTGTAGATGATCAGCGGCTGGCCGAACAGCGTCTCGGCCTTGTTGACGAACGCCAGCGCCCACTGCACGACCTGCGCGGGCGGCAGGCCGCCGTCGACCTCCAGGTCCAGCGCCGGTGGCAGCGTGCTCCAGGTGCGCGGGCCGACGACCGCCGCGAAGTGTGCAGCCTGGATCTCCGGATCGGCGCCGGGGCGCCCGAAGTGATAGGCGCCGCGCAGGACGTGCGTGTCGCCGAGCGCCTTCCAGTTTTCGTCGAACCGTTGATCGACGATGGAGTTGCCTTCGGTCGCCTTGACGAAAGCGAACTTCACGTCCGAGCCGGCGACCGCCGACCAATCGACCTCGGCGTTGTTGTGGCTGACATCGATTCCCAGCACAGGCATTTTTCACCTCTCGCCCGAAGAACGCAGCCCGAGGCCAAAATTCCAGAGAATCACCCGATCGCGCGGCGCATGAAGGACCGCAGGCCCAGGCGCCAGAACAGCACGGTCATGAACGCCAGCGCCGCCAGCACCACCGGCAGCGGCATGTGCGGCTGCGCCGGCACCAGCACGGCCCGCAGCCCCTCGGCGATGTAAGTCAGCGGGTTGAGCAACACCACGTACTTCATCGCCGGCACCGCGTCGAGCCCGCGCCACGGATAGTAGGCACAGCCGAACATGATCATCGGCGCGACGACGATGCCGAAGAGCAGGCCGATCTGCGTCCCCTCGATCACGCTGCCGAGGTAGAGGCCCATCACGCTGAACGTGGTGGCGCCGAAGAGGGTGACCAGAAACACGAGCCCGGCGTGCGCCGCCGACAGTCCAGGGATGGGGCCCATGATCAGACGAGCGATCGGCAGCACGAACGAAGCGGCGATCACCGCCTGCGCCGCGCCCGAGATCACTTTTGCCAGTGCCACCATCCAGCTCGGCACCGGAGCGAGCAGGCGATCCTCGATCTCGTGTGTGAAGCCGAAGTCGGCGACCATCGGCAACGCGACCGATTGCACCGCCGCGAGCGCCAGGCTGACGGCGAGCACGCCGGGCAGCAGCGCCGCGGTGTACTCGCGGTGCATGAAGCCCATTCGAGGCAGAAGGTAGCCGAACACCACCGTGAACATCAGCGGTTGCATCGCCGTGCGCATCAAGAAGAACGCCAGCTCGCGCCGGACGACGATCACGTCGCGCATGAGGAGCGCGAGCAGCACGCTGCCAGCGCCGGGCGGCTTCACCGGTGCCATCAGCCGAGCTTCCTTCCCGTCATCAGTCGAGCTTCCTTCCAGTCATCAGTCCAGCTTCCTTCCAGTCATGGAGACGAACAGCGTCTCGAGGCTCGGCGGCACGAGGCGGATGTTGGTCACCTGACGTCCCGCCGCCTGTACCGCGCCGATGAGCGGCGCCACCGCCTCGCCACCGCCCGGGTGGTAGACCGCGAGCGTGGCGTCGTGCGCCTCGACCTTGAGCACGCCGCCGATCGCGCGCGCCGTCGCCTCGACCGGCGCGGCCGGCCCGTCGAGGGAGAGCTCGATCAGCGTGCCGCCGGGCGCCTTGCGCCGCAGGTCCGCCGGGGCGTCGCACGCCAGGAGGCGCCCGCGGTCGACGATCGCCACGCGATCGCACAGCTGCTCGGCTTCTTCCATGTAGTGCGTGGTCATGACGATGGTGCGTCCCTCGGTGTGCAGCGCGCGCAGGATCTCCCACAGCGCCAGGCGCGCCTGCGGGTCGAGCCCGACGGTCGGCTCGTCGAGAAACAGGATCTCGGGCTCATGGATCAGCGCGCGCGCGATCATCAG
>CAZNCQ010000353.1:0-6868 GCA_964571275.1 uncultured Myxococcales bacterium | reverse complement strand
GAGACGCGCGACGCGATGAAGCTGCGGCACAAGTACGAGGAAGAGTTCGCGCACAACCCGAGCTACATCGAGATGTACCGGCGCGGGAACGCCTACCACGGCGCGCATCCGTTCTTCATGTGGTACTGGGGCGAGAACGGGCGCCAGCACATCGGCAAGGTGATCGCGGCCGGCGCGCAGAACGCGCACGTGCCGGCGATGCTCGGCTGGGACCGCGCGGAGTCGCTGACCGAGGCGATCGCGATGGCGCGCAGCTTCGTGGGCCCGTCGCCGGAGATCACGATGATGCACCACCCGCCGATCGTCATGGCGGACATGGAGTAGACCCGGGGCGGGGGCTCGGCCCCGGTTTTCGAAGACGTGATGATCAAGCTGAAGTGTCCGGGGCGGGGCGGGTCGTTCTCGCTCGCTCGCGGGGTCGTCGAGGCGCTGCAGGGCGTGTTGTTCGCGGGGCGGTGGCCGGCGCGGCTCCTGGATCGCGTGCCGGCGGCCACGCGCGTGCAGCTCATCGAGCACGAGCTGACGCTGTCGGACGGAGACGCGGACGCCGCGGCGGAGCTCGCTCCGTTGCGGCTGGCGTTCATCTCGGATCTGCACATTGGTCCCCTCACGCCGCCACGGCTGCTCGACAACGCGTTCCAGCTGCTCGCGTCGCTCGCGCCCGACGTGCTGGTGCTCGGCGGCGACTACGTGTTCTTGGAGGTCAACGACGGGATGGCGCGCGAGCTCGAGGAGCGCGTCGCCGCGGTGCCAGCGCGCACCAAGCTCGCGGTGCTCGGCAACCACGATCTGTGGACCCACCACCCGGTCATCGAACGCGCGCTCGAGCGCGCTGGCTGCCGCGTGCTCATCAACGACGCGCACCGCCTGCCGCCGCCGCACGATCGGTTCGCGATCGTCGGCATCGACGAGCCCTGGACCGGCCGCGCCGACGGGGGGCGCGCCTTCGCCGCCACCGACGCGCCGATCAAGATCGCGGTCTCGCACGCGCCCGAAGGGCTGCCGTTCGTCGAGGGGCGGGGCGCGAAGCTCTTGCTTTGCGGCCACACCCACGGCGGCCAGATCGCGTTGCCCAAGGGCCCCGTCGTCGTGCACGGCCCGCTCGGGCGCCGCTGGCCGTCGGGCCTCCATCACCTGGCGGGCATGGATCTGTTCGTTTCGCGCGGCATCGGCATGGTCGATATTCCGCTGCGCGCCTACGCCCCGTCCGATGTGTCCTTGTTCACGCTGCGGTAAAGGGAGTGTCGCGTCCGCGCGTTTCTTGGCATACTCGGGCTCCGAGAAGGTGGAAGCCCAACCCTTGGGGATGCGTTGAAAATCCTTAAACTGCAGCCCTCGCTTAGCATCTGCGCCGTCATTTCGTTGTTCGCGTTGCTTGGCTGCGTGAACCGCGGCCAGCACGCGCAGATCGGCGGCGGGGGCGGCGGCAGTGGTGTCGGGGGTGGTGGCGGTAGCAGCGGCGCCAGCGGTGCCGGCGGTCAGACGATGACCGACGGGTCACAGGACAACGTCATCCAGGACGGCGGCGTCGACGCCATCGACAACTGCGACCTCGACGGGGGCGTCGTCGACGCGGGCGATGCGGGGCCGCCGTCAGCGTGCTTGGCGATGTTCAATTTCGAGAGCCCCGCCGGTTGCGGGCTCTACGGTGCCTTCCTCAACACGAACCTCGACAATCCTAAAGCCACCGACGGATTCACCCGCCTCTATCACACGCCGCTGGCCTATTGCGGTCGGGGCGCGATGGCTGTCGACGTCGACTTCAACGCGGATACGCGCATCGGCGGTGAAATCCTCATTCCCATCAACCGGAACGGCATCGACTATACCGGCAAGGTCCTGTCGCTCATGTTGAGGGGCAGCGCCGCCGGCGGTCCCAACATGCGGTTCTCCGTCCTTCCGGTCACGTCGCGCTACGAGCAGGCGGCCATCACCGCTCCGATCACCACCGATTGGGTGCCCTGGTCGGTGACGTTGCCAACACCCGACGCGAGTGCGAGCGGCGTCATCGAGATCTCGTTGCAGGCCCACGGCGCCGTCGATCCGTACAAGGGCACGATCTACATCGACGAGATCGACATCCGGAATCCCGCTCCCGACGGCGGCACCAGCGACGGGCCAGTCTCGGACGCACGCGCCGACGCGGACAGCGGCGGCGCCATCGACGTTCGTGACGCGCCCGCTGGATCCTGATTTCCTATTTCCCGTTTCCCGGTTTTCTTTCGTTGCGCTGACGTGTAGGTGAATTGGGCGACGAATGCGTGATTGGATTTTCGCGCTCGGGCCGTGGGGCCGCGCTGAGCCATGAGACCTGTACCGCGACACTAACCGTTTGCGGCCATGCAGGCCGAAACAGTCGAAATTTCTGTCTCGCGTCGGTGAAGGTTGGTGGGCGCGGCGCAGACCAACCTCGAGCGCTCGACAATGACGAAACGCGAGACGGATATCGGCCAGGAAAACGACGCGCCGCTCATTTGCGGGTTCGTTCATCATTGCGCGGCGCGCGCGCGTAGAATCTCTGCGCTCGGTCGAGCGTTTTGCGTCGTGCGGGCGAGACATGGCTGATCCCTTTCCACATCGAGCTCGCCGTTCCGCCTGGGCGGTGGTCGCGCTGGTCCTGGGCGCGGGGAGTGGGCTCTCGTGTGGATCGTCCGCGCCGCTCAACCTGCACGACGGCGCCAGCGGCACCGGCGGCGCGACCGCCAGCATGGACGCGCCGATGGATCAGGCGGTGTCGGACACCAGCAGCACCGATGGCCCGGCCGCCGATGCGGCGATCGACAGCCCGCGCGATCAGCAGCTGGGCAACATCGGTGCGACCTGCTCCGCCAGCGGCGACTGCGCCAGCGGCCATTGCTTCGACGGCGTCTGCTGCCAACAGGATTGCTCGGGCACGTGTCAATCGTGCGCGCTCCCCGGCAGCGTCGGCACGTGCATGCTGGCCGCGGTCGGCACTGATCCGCGCGAGGAGTGCCCCGACGAGGGCAGCGCCAGCTGCGGCTTCGACGGCACCTGCGACGGCAGCGGCGCCTGCCGCAAGTATCCGACCGGGATCGTCTGCAAGGAGCCGTCGTGCAGCGGCTCGACCCTGACGCTGGCTTCGCGCTGCACGGGCGGGGTCTGCACGCCCACCTCGGGACAGCCCTGCGACCCCTACATCTGTGGCACCGCGGCGACGTGCGGGACCACGTGCACCACCAACGCCGACTGCACGTCGCCCAACATCTGCAACAACGGCAGCTGCGGCAAACGTTCGCTGGGCGGCACCTGCGCCACGAATGACGACTGCAACTCCGGCATCTGCCAGCAGGGTGTCTGTTGCAGCACGACCTGCACCGGCACCTGCAAGTCGTGCGCGTTGCCCGGCAGCCAGGGCGCCTGCACCAACGTGCCCCAGCGGCAGGATCCGCTCAATCAGTGTCCCGACACCGGCGCCGCCAGCTGCGGCACGGACGGCACCTGCGACGGCGCGGGTGCGTGCACCTTCTACGCGAAGGGCACGACCTGCCGCGCAGGCGCGGGCGTGTGCGACGTCGCCGAGACCTGCGCGGGCGCCGGCGCGCCCTGTCCCCCCGACGGATTCTTGAGCGGCAATGTCTGCCGGCCGTCGGCGGGGATCTGCGATCTCGCCGAGACCTGCAGCGGAACCAGCGCCGCCTGCCCCCCCGACGCGCTCTCACCCGCCGGCACCGTGTGCCGCCAGCTCGCGGGGATCTGTGACGTGGCCGAGACCTGCAGCGGCACCAGCGTGGCGTGCCCCGGCGACGCCTTCGCGCCGGCCACGACCATATGCCGCTCGGCGGCCGGTGCGTGCGATCTGGCGGAGTCGTGCACCGGCACGGGCGCGGCTTGTCCGACCGATAAGTTTGCGGCGACCGGCACCGTCTGCCGCGTGGCCGCCGGCGGTTGCGATGCGGCCGAGACCTGCAGCGGCGCGGCCGCCGCCTGTCCGCCCGACGGCTTCCTTGCCGCCGGCACCGTGTGCCGCGCCGCCGCCGGCACGTGCGACGCCGCGGAGAGCTGCAGCGGCACGACGTCCGCTTGCCCGCCCGATTCGTTGTTGCCCACGGGCACGGTGTGCCGCGGGTCAGCCGGTCCGTGCGACGTCGCGGAGAGCTGCAGCGGCACGGCGACGGCCTGTCCGCCCGACGGTTTCGTTGCCGCCGGGACCGCCTGCCGTGCGTCTGCTGGTATCTGCGACGTGGCGGAGAGTTGCACGGGTGCGGCGGCGGCGTGCCCGCCCGACGGCTTCGTCGCGGCCGGCACCGTCTGTCGCGCGCTCATCGGCGCGTGCGACGTTCCCGAGAGCTGCACCGGCGCAGGCGCCGCGTGCCCGCCCGACGGCTTCGTGGCCGCGGGCACCGTCTGCCGCGGCGCGGTCGATCTCTGTGACGCGGCCGAAACCTGCTCCGGCGTCGGGGGTCTGTGCCCGCCCGACGGCCTGGTCGCCGCCGGGACCGTGTGCCGTGCGACCGCGGGCGTGTGCGACGTCGCCGAGACGTGCAGCGGCTCCAGCACCGCGTGCCCCCCCGACGGCTTCGCCAGCGCCGGAACCGTCTGTCGCTTCCCGGCGAGCGTATGCGACGTCGCCGAGAGCTGCACCGGCTCGGCGGCGGCCTGCCCGCCCGATACGGTCATCGCCGCGGGCTCGGTGGTCTGTCGCCCGGCGGTGGGCGGTTGCGATCTCGCCGAGAGCTGCGACGGGGTCGGCAACGTTTGCCCGATCGATTCGATGGCGCCGACGCCGACCGCGCCGACCAACCTCGCGGCGTCGCGCGGCAACAACCAGGCGACGCTGACCTGGACGGCGGTCGCGGGCGCCACCAGCTACACCATCGGGCGCAGCACCGTCTCGGGTGGGCCCTACACCACCGTCGGCACCGCGACGACGCCGACGTTCGTCGCCACCGGTCTCACCAACGGGACGACGTTCTTCTTCGTGGTGTCGGTGACGACCGTCGGCCCGGGCTGCGTCTCGCCGAATTCGGCGCAGGCGGCGGTGATCCCCAGCGCCTGCGCCGGCGTCTACTGCGACGACTTCGAGGCCGACACCGTCGGCACGCAGGCGAACGGCTGGACGCGCGTCGGCGGCAGCGCGGGCGACTGGCTGGTCACGTCGGCGGGGACCAAGTTCTTCTCACAGGTCGGCGCCACCAGCTCGACCTTCCGCGCTGCGTTCTCCAGCGGCGCGCCGGGCGCGCCCTGGAGCGGTGCCACCAGCGTCTCCTCCGACGTCGAGCTGAACACGCTCGGGATCAGCGGCCAGGCGGCGCTGCTGTGCGTGCGCTTCGTCGACATCAGCAACTTCTACTGCGCGGCGCTCAGCCCCGCCGGGATCCAGATCCAGACCAAGGTCAACGGCAACGCCAGCAACAGCGCCGTTTTCGCGCAGGCGATCAACACTGGTTCGATCCAGCAGGTGAAGCTGAGCCTGAGCGCCGCGGGCGTCCTCAGCGTCACCCTCAACAGCTCGGTGCGCGGCACGCTGACCCCCGCGGCGCTGGCGAGCGGTTTCGTCGCGGTCGCGACAGCCAGCGTCGAAGCGTCGTTCGACAATATCGTCGTCAGCCAGCCGTAGTCGGGGCCGGATAGAGCCCGGCGCCCCGAGGACGGTACGGAGACGGGGCAGGGGCGCCCGGTTGGCAAATCACGCCCGGGTACGATATCTAAAGACCCTCCGTTTGATGCACAAACACCCCCAAAAGGCACCGCCCAGCCCCGCGCCGCCGGCGCCACCGCCGCTGTCCGCCACCGAGATCTTTCGCGGGCGGCATCTCTTCATCCTCGGTAGCACCGGGTTCGTCGGCAAGGTGCTCCTCAGCATGCTGCTCGACCGCTTCCCCGAGGTCGGGCGGGTCTACGTCATGGTGCGCCGCGGTTCGGGCACCGACAGCGAGGCGCGGTTCTGGCAGAGCGTGGTCACGTCGCCGGCGTTCGAGCCGTTGCGCGCGCGTCACGGCGGGCGCGACGGGCTGGCGGAGTTCCTGCGCACCAAGGTGCGCGTGGTCGACGGCGACATCACCGAGAAGAACCTCGGCCTGTCCGAGGAGGAAGCCGAGCGCGTCGCGAAGGACATCGACGTCCTCATCAACTCGTCGGGGCGCGTGACGTTCAATCCGCCGCTCGAGTCGGCGCTGAAGACCAACGTCGAGGGGACCAAGAACGTCATCGCCTTCGCCAAGCGCATGAAGCGCCCGGCGCTGATTCACACCAGCACCTGCTTCGTGGCCGGCGCGCGCTCGGGCGAGGTCTGGGAGAGCGAGGAGCTGGTCGGCTACTTCCCACGTCACGGCGACCTGTCGGGCACGCAGTTCTCGGTCGAGCAGGAGCTGGCCGACAGCGAGCGCGGCGCCGCGCGCATCCGCGAGCTGGCCGACGACGCCCAGGTGCTGGCGCGCCTGCGCCAGCAAGCCCGCGAACGCCTGCGCGAGGAGAACCGCGACCCCGACGACGAGGGCGCGCTGCGCCTGGCGGTCGCGCGCGCGCGCAAGGAGTGGATCCGCGCCGAGCTCACGCGCCAGGGGATCGAGCGCGCCGCCGCCTGGGGCTGGCCCAACATCTACACGTACACCAAGAGCATGGGCGACCAGCTGGTCGCGCGCGAGACCGATATCTTCCGCTCGATCGTGCGCCCGGCGATCGTCGAGAGCGCGGTCGAGTTCCCGTTCCGCGGCTGGAACGAAGGCTTCACCACGTCGGCGCCGCTGGTCTACCTCGCGCTCAAGGGCCAGAACGTTCTGCCGGTCACCGACAAGCTGATCCTCGACGTGGTGCCGGTCGACCACATCGCGGCTGCCATGCTGATGGTCGCGGCGCAGGCCTGCGTCGAGCAGCCGGCGCTGGTGCACCAGCTGTCGAGCGGCGATCT
>CAZNCQ010000352.1:0-6894 GCA_964571275.1 uncultured Myxococcales bacterium | reverse complement strand
ATGGGCGAGTTCAACGCCGGCAAGTCGTCGTTCGTGAACGCGCTCTGCGGCGAGGAGATCGCGCCGGTCGGCGTCACGCCGACGACCGCGACGATCAACATTCTCCGCCACGGGCCGATGGGCGGCCGCGCGAGCTATCACGATGGCCACGTGCGCGAGCTCGACGCGCCGTCGGTGGCGCCGTTCCTGCGCGGCCTGGGCGCCGACGAGGCGGCGGCGATCCGCGTCGTCGAGATCTTCTACCCGCTCGAGGTGCTGCGCCGCGTGGAGGTCGTCGACACGCCCGGGCTCAACTCGCTCCGCCCCGAGCACGAGAGCGTCGCCCGCGACTTCCTGGTCGACGCCGACGCGATCGTCTGGCTGTTCGCCGTCGGTCAGGCGGCGAAGGCGACCGAGAAACAAGCGCTGGCGCTCGCGCAGGCGGCGGGAAAGCGCGTCCTCGGTGTGCTCAACAAGATCGATCGCGCCAGCGACGACGAGGTCGCGCAGGTGTCGGCGCACGTGGCGGGCAGCCTAGGAGATCTGGTCGAGACCATCGTTCCCATCTCGGCGCGGCGCGCGCTCGAGGCCAGGCGAGCGCAAGCCGGTGCGAGCGCGGGCGATGCCAGGACGGCCACCACCGCCGGGACGGCCAGGACGGTTCGCACGGGCAAGGACGGGAGGAACGACGCCGTCGATGACGGTGGTTTCGCCGCGCTGGAGAGCGCGCTGGAGCAGCGTTTTTTTCGGCACGCGCGGGCGCTCAAGCGCGACACCGCCCTCGGAGCGCTGCGGCGGTTCGTCGCCGAAGCGCGCGCGAAGACGGCGCCCAGCGCGACGCCGGCGGCGGCGCCAGCGCGCGACTTCGCGGCCGAACGGCGTGCCTTGGTGGCCGCGGAGCACCGCGTGCGCGGGGCCCTGGCCGTCGAGCGCGTCGGGCTGCGCGCGCGCATCGACGAGGCCTACCGCAGCGCTGCGTTCGAGGTGCGCGAGTTCGTGCGCCCGCGCAGCTGGCTGTTCGGCGAGCACCGCGCCGACGCCGCCGACGAGGAGTTTCTGATCGATCTGCTCGACGAGGCGATCGGCCGCGCGACGGCGCAGACGCGCGGAGCGCTCGAAGCGGCGCTGACGTCCGCCGAGCCCGCGCCACCACCGGTGTTCGCGGCCGCGTTCGACCCCGCGTGCGAGCGCGCGATCGAACGCTTCCGCGCCTATGCGCGCGGCGTGCTCGAGGGCGGCGCGGTCGCCGATTTCTTCCGGCACGATCTGCCGCGGATCCGGCTCGACCTGGGTGCGATTCGAAACGCTCTCGCGCGACGGGCGCCCGATCCCGACGAGGTCTTGTTCCGCGCGCTCGACCGTGAGATCGGCTTGGCGCTCGGGAACGCACGGCGCGAGCTCGACCGTGCCGAGGCGGACGCGGCGATCCGCGCGCTCATCCGCAGCGAGCGGGTGGAGGGGCCGCTGGATCAGCTGGCTCAAGCCGTCGAGGCGCTCGCACGGGAAGAGCCGGCGCGCGCCGGCCGTTGACAGACGGGGTGGAAGTGCCCGAGGCTCGCGTGGATGCTTCCGCGCGCGAGCGACCTGGTGCTGGGGATCGACGAGGCCGGCCGCGGCCCGGCGCTGGGCGCGATGGTGCTGGCGGCGGTGGCGCTGGCGCCACAGGCGTCGCGGCGCCTGTCGCGCGCGGGCGTCGCCGACTCGAAGTCCTTCGGCGCGGGCCCCGACGCGCACGAGGCGCGCCTGGAGATGGTGCGGATCATCCGCGAGTCGGCGACGTTCATCGCGCTCGAGGTGTGCGACGTCGAGACCATCGACGCCTACGTGGCGCGCGGCGCGCTCAACGTGCTGGAGCGCGAGCGCGCCGAGCGCATGATCCGGCTCGCGCCGCCGTGCAAGCGCATCATCGCCGACGGGCGCAGGCTGTTCGCGGCGCTGCGGGCGACGTTCGCCAACATGGTGGCGGTGGATCGCGGCGAGGAGTTCCACGTCGCGGTGGCGGCCGCGAGCATCTGCGCCAAGGTGCGGCGCGACGAGCTGTTTGCCTGCATCGCCGCGCGCTACGCGCACGAATTCGGACCGGTCGGCGGCCACGGCTACACGAACGCGGCGACGCGCACGTTCACGCGTGCCTATGTCCGCAAGTATGGCCGCCTTCCGCCCGAGGCGCGGCAGAGCTGGCCCTGGCCACGCCACGGAGGCGTTGAAGGCCACCGCGTCGTCGCGGTCGTGCCGACGGGCGACCAGGGCGGCTAGCGTTTCTGGCAAGCGGGGCAGAAGAACGTCGAGCGGGCGCTGTCGACGCGGCGGCGAATCGGCGTCCCGCAGCGAGGGCAGGGGAGATCCTCGCGGCCGTAGACCAGCAAGGCATTCAAGTTGTCGCCTTCGCTGCCATCGGCGTCGACGTAGTCGCGCAGGGTCGTGCCGCGGTTGGCGATCCCGCTCTCGAGCGCGCCGCGAATACCGTCGAGCAGCGCCGCCGCGCGCGCGCGCACCTGGCCGGCGCGCGCACCGGGATGGATCGCCGCGCGATGCAGCGCCTCGGAGACGTAGATATTGCCGAGCCCGGCGATGCGTTTTTGATCGAGCAGGAACGCCTTGATCGGCGCGCGCACCCCGTCGAGCCGGCGCGCGAGCTCCTCGACGTCGAGCTCGCTCAGCGGGTCCAGGCCGAGGTGCGCGAGCTCGGGCAGCGTCGCGAGCCGCGCGGCGGGCGTCACCGATCCGAAGCGGCGCGGATCGATGAAACGGAGCTCGTCGCCGCGGTCGAGCGTGAAGACGACGTGCGTGTGGTCGGGCCGCGGCTCTCTCGCCGGTTGCAAGCGCAGCCGCCCCGACATCCCCAGGTGAACGCTGACGCCTGCCTCGGACCCCGTCGCGAGCAGGATGTACTTGCCGCGCCGGCCGATGCTCGCGAAGCGCTGCCCGACGCAGAGCGCGCGCAGGCGGCGCAGCGCCACCGGACGCGCGAGGCGCAGCGCGAGGCCGCTGCCCCAGACGGCGCGGATCGGCCGGCCCTCCAGGCGCGGCCGCAACCCGCGCACGATCGTCTCGACCTCGGGAAGCTCGGGCATCGCGGACGCTAAGGCTCTCCCAGTGCGTTGCTGAGGCGCGCGAAGTCGGCGACGCTCAGCTCTTCGGCGCGGCGCGTGCCTGCGATGCCGGAACGCTCGAACGAGCGCGCGATCGCCGGCGCACCGAACGCCGGCTCGAGCGCACGCCGCAACATCTTGCGACGCGTGCCGAACGCTTCCTTCACCACCCTCTCGAACAGTCGGTCGTCGGCGACTGGCGCCAGGGGCGCGGGGCGAGCGTCGAGCCGCATCACCGACGACGTGACCTTGGGCCGGGGAAAGAACGCGCTCGATCCCACGTGGAACAGGATGCGCGCCGACATGCGCTGCTGGATCATCACCGACAGCCTGCCATAAGTCTTGCTGCCCGCCGGCGCGACCACCCGCTGCGCGAATTCTTTTTGCACCATGACGACCGCGTGCGAGACCGCGGCGCCGGCATGAGCCAGCGCCAACAGGATGACGCTACCGATCTGGTAGGGGAGGTTGCCGAGCACCACCACCGGCCGGCCGGCCGCCCCGCTCTCCGCGGCGAAGTCGAGCTCGGCGGCGTCGGCCGCTCGGATCTCGACCGCGGGCACCGACCCGAGCTCGGCGGCGAGCACGCGCAGCATGTCGGGGTCGCGTTCGATCGCGATGATCCGCCGCGGCGCCGGCGACGCCGCTGCGGCGGCCGCGGTGAGCGCCCCGGTACCCGCTCCGATCTCGATGACGACGTCGTCCGCGCCGAGGCCCGCCGCCCGCACGATGCGCTCGAGCACACCACGGTCGATGAGGAAGTTCTGGCCCCAGGATTTCTTGGCGCCGAGATCGTGCTTGGCCAGTAATCGGCGCGGATCGTCCATGCGGCAGCGCGATGCGCCTAGAGCGGCAGGCCTGGATCGACGCTGAGGTCGAGGCCGGCGCGGTCGCCGCGCGCGAGCAAGCGCGTTCCGGCGGCCGCGATCATCGCGGCGTTGTCGGTGCAGCGCTTGGGCGGGGGAATGTAGAGCTGGAAACCGTCCTCGGCAGCGGCGGCGGCCAGGCCGGTGCGCAGCCCGCGGTTGGCGGCGACGCCGCCGCAGACCACCAGGTGTGGGATCCCCTGGAGCGCGATCGCGCGCCGCGACTTGCGGCACAGAACGCCGACGACCGCGGCCTGAAAGCTGGCGGCGAAATCGGCGAGCTCCTGTCCCTCCGGCGGTGCTCGCCCCTGCAGCATCACCGAGACCGCCGTCTTGAGACCGGAGAAGCTGAAGTCGAGATCGTCGCGACGGGGCAGCGCGCGCGGCAACGTGAACGCGTTCGGGTTGCCGGTAGCCGCCAGTCGGTCGATCGCGACTCCGCCCGGATAGCCGAGGCCCAGCATCTTGCCGACCTTGTCGAAGGCTTCCCCGGCGGCGTCGTCGCGCGTCGCGCCCAGCAGAGTCGTGGCCCCCGGACCGTCGACGCGAATCAGCGCCGTGTGTCCACCCGAGACCAGCAGCGCCAGATGGGGGTCGGGTGGGATGGGGGGCGGAGGTGACGGCGTGGCCGCGTCCGGCAGGCGGTCGGCGAGAAAGACGGCCGCCAGGTGACCCGCCAGGTGGTTCACGCCGATGACCGGCTTGCCCAGCGCGTACCCGAGCGCCTTCGCGGTTTCGACCCCGACCAGCAGCGCGCCCACGAGGCCGGGTCCCGCGGTGACGGCGATGCCGTCCAGGTCGGCGAGCTGGATAGCGGCTTCATCTGCGGCACGCCGCAAGACCGGGACGATCGTGGCGACGTGCTGGCGCGACGCGACCTCGGGAACCACGCCGCCATATTCGGCGTGGATCTTGATTTGCGACGATACGACGTCGGAGCGGACCCAGCGTCCGTCCTCGACGACGGATGCGGCGGTCTCGTCGCACGAGGTTTCGATACCGAGAACGAGCATGAAGAAGAGGAGCGCCGCGCGATCAGAGCGAGTCGACGATCGCCCGCAGGTCCGCCGCGTACTGCCCCTTGGGCGCGAGCTCGAGATACTTGCGATAGGCCGCCTTCGCGTCGGCGTTGCGGCCCGCGTCCTGCTGAACGCCGCCGATGATCACGTACGCATCCGCGGTCTTTGGATCGAGCTTGATTGCCTTTTCCGCCCAGGACAGCGCTTCTTTACGATGGCTGCGGTTGAACTCGGCGTGCGCGAGCAACGCGACCGCCTTGGGTGAGTCGGGGTTTGCCTGCACCGCGGCGGTGCAAGCGGTCGTCGCGTCACGCATGCGTCCGGCATTGAACGCCGACTGGCAGCCAGTGAGCAATTGAGCAAACTCCGGCGAGACCGCGGCGGGATCAGCCGGTGCCGCGGCTCCCGCGGGCGTCGGTGCCGCTGCGGCTCCCGGGTGGGTGACCTCGGGCGTCGTGATTTTCTCCAGCGGCGGGTTCGCACCGGTGTTATCGGCCACCTTCTCTCCGGCAGGCGGTCCAACCGTCGCGGGAGGCGGCGCCGGGTCGAGAGCGGGCGACGGGGCGGGCGCGGCGCCTGGCGGCTGGCTGGTGACGGCGACTGGCTCACTCTTGTGATCGGTACGGAAGTGGCGCGCTCCCAGCACCACCGCGCCGGCGAGGACCACGACACCGGCGACGTAGGCGAGGCCGCGATGGCGCGGAGGCAAGCCGAGTTCGTCGATCGCTTCCGCCTTGGTCGAGCGTTCCGTATGGATCTCGTCGCCTTCGCTCATCCAGCGCGAAGCCGAATCCGAGAAGGGGAGATCGGGGACCTTGGGCGCCGAGTCGCGCCGAGTCGGCGCGTGGGCAGCGGCGGGCGACGTGTGAACGTCGGGCCGATGCGCGGGTGCGGCCACCGCGACCGGTGGGGCCACTGCGGCCGGTGCAGGCGCGGCGACCGGCGGCGGCGCGGCGACCGGCGGCGCGGCGACGACGACAGCGGGTGCAGCCACCGGCGCCGGCACGGCGGCAGGAGGCGGCGCGGCGGCGGCAGCCGTCGGACGCACCGACGCCAGCGGTCCCAGGCCGGGGTCGGTCGACCGCTGGATGGAAACGCTGGTGGGCGGCTCGGGAGGCAGGACCGGTGGAGGCGGAGTCGGTGCGGGCGCGGAAGCCGCCGACGGGGTGGACACGCCGTTGCTGATCTCCCCCGCGACGGCTGCCGCCGCGCCGCCCGACGACGACACCATCGTCGTGCGCGGCGATGGCGATGACGTCGGGAAGGGAATGACGACGGCGGGCTCTTCCGGACGCAGGTCGGATCGGGCGGTCTCGGATGCGGTCGGGGTCGCGCGATGGTCGGCGCCGCGATCGCGGGACGGGGAGGGCGACGCCGTGGGGCGGTCGTCGCGGTCTTGCGCGCGGTCGATCTGACGTTCCGGACGTTCCTGACGTTCCGGACGTTCCACACGTTCCGGGCGCGGTGCCGGCGCCGGAAGATCGGAAGTGCGGCGCAGGCGCGGTTCGTTCTCGGAGGCTGGAGCCGAAGAAGTGGCGGCGGCCGGCTGCGTGGCTGAGTCACTGAGCCAACCCTCGAGATCCGGGCCGGCCTCTTCCGGCTCGGTCACCTTGGCCGCGACGTTGCGAATCAGCTCTTCGCTGTTGAGCTTGCCAATGACCGTGAGCGCGTCGAGATCCGAAAGACCGCAATCATCGATGACCTCAATCGCGGTGCGGACACCGTCGAAGAGCCGCAGGATGGAGTTGACCTCGTCGGGAATGTCGGCGAGGCGCTCGGCGAGCAGGCGGTAGTCGACCTCGAAGACCGTGTCCAGCGGCGGAAGCTGCTGCGTGAGACGCGTCCACTCGTCGAGGCGGCGCATCCCCTCCATCAGCAACGCAGGCGCGGCGAGCGCGACGGTGTCGCGGCGGCGAATGTTGCGCCACTCGATCTCGA
>CAZNCQ010000351.1:0-6908 GCA_964571275.1 uncultured Myxococcales bacterium | reverse complement strand
TCGATCGCGCGCGGCGATCTCGACACCAAGATCACCGTCGACAGCGAGGACGAGCTCGGCGACGTCGCGCAGGCGTTCCGCGTGATGACGCGCAGCCTGAAGGAGAACCAGGAGGGGCTCGCGGCGCGCGTGCGCGAGCTGGTCACGGTGCACCAGGTCGGCCGCGCGGTGAGCTCGGTCGTCGATCTCGATCAGGTGCTGCGCTCGGTCGTCGGCGAGGCGCTGACCGTGCTCAACGGCAAGACGGCGGCCATCGCGCTGACGGTCGAGACGACGGCGGGCGAGGGCGGCGTGCGGCTCGACGAGCACGGAGCACCGCGGCGCTTCGCGGTGCGCGCGGTCGCGGGTGAGCCCGTCGGCCGCCGGCTGGCGCCGATGGCGGAGGCGGTGGCGGCGCTCGGTTGGCCGCGCCGCACGTCGGCAGTCGAGGCCGATCCGCAGCTCACCGCGGCGGCCGCTGCCTCGGGACTGGTGGGCCCGATGATCGCCGCGCCGCTGTCGCTGAAGGAGCGCGTGGTCGGCGTGATCTTGGTTGGCCGCCTCGGCGAGGCGCGCTTCGAAGAGGCCGACTTGCGGCTGCTGGTGACGTTCGCCGATCAGACGGCGACGGCGATCGAGAATGCGCGCCTGTACTCCGAGGTGCGCGCGTTCTCCGAGAATCTCGAGCTCAAGGTCCGCGAGCGCACCGCCGAGCTCGAGCACGCCAAGGGCGAGATCGAGTACGCGCTGCGTGAGCTGGGCGCGGCGCAGGGCGCGCTGATCCACTCCGAGCGCATGGCCGCGCTCGGCATGCTGGTGGCCGGCATCGCCCACGAGGTGAACTCGCCGGCGGCCGCCGTTCAGGGCCTGGTCGATTCGCTGCAGGACACGGTGCGGCGCCTCGGGCAGTGCGCGCACGATCTCTACGCGTCGGAGTTTCCGGCGCGGTCGGTGCACCGCTACTTCGAGTACATCGACGGCCTCTTGCCCGAGATGACGACCGCGTCGCTGTCGACGTCGCTGGAAGCGCGCGCGCGCCAGCGCCGGTTGAAGGCGGAGTTCGGCGGGCTGCCGGGTGGGGACGTCGCCGCAGCGCTTCTGGCAGAGATCGGCGAGCTCGGCGAGCGGTCAGCCGGCGAGCTGCGCGCGATCGCCGCCGGCAAGAGCCTGGAGCCGCTCGCCGGCTACCTGCGCGAGATCGCGTTCCTCGCGCGCTCGGCGGGGACGATCCGCACCGCGATCGGATCGATTCGCCGCATCGTCGGTGCGCTCAAGCGCTACTCGCGTCTGGATGAAGCGCCGCTCGAGCGCGTCGACGTGCACGCGGGAATCGAAGATACGCTCGTCATCCTCGCCCATCAGTTGAAGTCCGACGATAACGGGGTTAATGTGAAACGATCTTACGGAAAGCTTCCGCCCATTACTGCCTATGTAGGAGAGTTGAATCAGGTGTGGACAAATCTCATCCACAACGCGGTTCAAGCGACCGGACGAAGGGGTGAGATACTGATCGAGACGACTGTAGAGGACGGGGACGTTCAAGTGGCCATTCAGGATGGTGGACCAGGCATACCAGCTGATGTCCTGCCGAGAATTTTTGAACCGTTTTTTACGACCAAGGGCAAAGGTGAGGGGACGGGGCTCGGCCTCAGCATCTCTCATCGGATTGTGGAGAAGCACGGGGGAACAATTCGCGTGAAGAGTGAGCCTGGCTGCACCCGCTTCGAAGTTCGCATTCCAATCGAGGGTCCGCTGCACGCGCGCGGGATCGCGTCGCGCCGTGGCCTCGAGGGTCCCGCGTGAACGCAACTCCACTGCCCGTGCGTGAGCACATTCTGTGTGTCGACGACGAGGAGGGGATCCTCGCGGCGTTGCGCCAGCAGCTGTCGGCGCGCTTCGGCGGCGAATGCGACATCGCGGTCGCCAAGAACGCGCGCGAGGCGCTGGAGCTGATCGACGACCTGCAGCAGGACGGCGAGGAGCTGGCGGTGGTGATCGCCGATCAGATCATGCCGGGGATGAAGGGCGTCGAGCTGCTGGAAGAAGTGCACAAGCGCAGCCCACGCACGGTGAAGATCCTGCTCACCGGGCAAGCCGGTCTGGACGCCGTGGTCTACGCGATCAACCGCGCGGGGCTCGACCAGTACATTCCGAAGCCGTGGGACGAGCCGGACCTGCGCCTGACGATCCAGAACTTTCTGTCGCGGTTCCGGCTCGAGCGCGAGCGGCAGGAGCTGCTGTCCGAGCTCAAGAGCAAGAATGCCGAGCTCGCGACGCTGAACTCTTCGCTGGAGGAGAAGGTTCAGGCCCGCACGCGCGAGCTGGAGATGCTGAACGCGCGGCTCGCCGAGCTGGCGATCACCGACGGGCTCACGGGGCTTCACAACCACCGGCACTTCCGCGAGCGGCTGTCACTGGAGATGGAGCGCAGCAACCGGACCGGGCTGCCGCTGTCGGTGCTGATGATCGACGTCGATCACTTCAAGATCTACAACGACCGCCACGGCCACCTGGCCGGTGACAATGCGCTGCGCGGGGTCTCGAAGATTCTCGAGCACGGGCGGCGCGCCAACGACGTGGTGGCGCGCTACGGCGGCGAGGAGTTCGCGATCATCTTGCTCGACGTCGGCAAGGCCGCGGCGCGCGACGTCGGCGAGCGCATCGCCGCGCAGGTCGCCGAGTTTCCGTTCGAGTTCAGCAGCACGCAGCCTTCGGGCCGGCTGACGATCTCGGTCGGCGTGGCGTCGTTCCCCGACGACGGCGCCGAGCCGGCCATGGTCCTGGCGGCGGCCGATCGTGCGCTGTTCGCGGCCAAGAACGCGGGCCGCAATACCGTGCGCGTCGCCGGGCAGTAGACCGCTCCGCAAATGAAGATCGCCGTTCTTGGGGCGGGCGCATGGGGCACCGTACTCGGTCTGCTGCAATCCGAGGCGGGGCATCCGGTGACGCTGTGGGCGCGATCGGAAGCCGCGGCGTCGGAGATCGAAGCGCAGCGCGAGAATCGGCGCTACCTGCCAGGACGCAAGCTCGCGCCGGGTTTGACCGTGACGGCCGACATGGAGCGCGCGGTGCGCGGCGCCGACATGATCGTGGTCGCGGTGCCGTCGTCGGCGGTGCGGGAGACGCTGGCGCTGGCCCGCGGGACGATCGCACAGGGCGCGATCGTGTGCTGCGCGTCGAAGGGCCTGGAACCGAACACGCGCCTGACGATGGATCGCGTGATCGCCGAGGAGGCTCCCGGCGCGCGCGTGGCGTTGCTGTCGGGGCCCAGCTTTGCCGTCGAGATTGCGGCCGGGTTGCCGGCGGCGGTGGTCGCGGCGTCGCGCCCGGTCACGACGGCGGAGGTGGTTCAGGAGGTCTTCTCGCGCGAACGCTTTCGCGTCTACACGTCGGACGACGCAACCGGCGTCGCGATCGGCGGCGCGCTCAAGAACGTCATGGCGATCGCGGTTGGTTTCTCCGACGGGCTCGGCTTCGGCAGCAACGCGCGCGCTGCGCTGATCACGCGCGGGCTGCACGAGCTCGGGCGCCTGGCGTCCTGCCTCGGCGGCCACCCGCTGACGCTGGCGGGCCTGGCCGGGCTCGGCGATCTGGTGCTGACCTGCACGGGCGAGCTGTCGCGCAACCGCCAGGTCGGGCTGGCGCTCGCGCGCGGCGAGACGCTGCCGGCGATCCTCGCGAAGCTGGGCCACGTCGCGGAGGGCATCGGCACGGCGCGGACCGCCCGTGACCTGGCGGTGTCGCTGGACATCGACATGCCGATCACGCACCTGGTCGCCGCGGTCGTGCACGAAGGCAAACCGCCGCGCGAGGGCGTCGCCGAGCTGCTCGCGCGCGAGTCGAAGGCGGAGCGGGGGTGACGTCCAGGTTGCTGGGCTTCCTATCCTCGGTCGAGGGTTGGTGAGTCGCTCGACCGGGGATAGGAAGCGCCGCTACCCGCGCGCCGACGAGAGGACGAGGCGCTTGCCCAGGATCTGGCGGAACAGCGGCGCCTCGCGCTGGGCGTCCCAGAGCTCGAGGTCGACGGCGGTGCGGGAGCCGAGGCGGACGTGCACTGCGCCGTCCTTGACCGTCGCGCGCACCCGGTGAACCGGCTGGTGGTGGCTTCGATCGAATGAATCCGCGATGCGCAGCATCGTCGACAGCTTGCGCACCAGCTGCGCCTCCGACATCGTGAGGCCCCCCATCAGCGGGTGGCTCGGCTCCGGCGCGCTGCCGCGGTGGAAGCGCGCGATGCGCGCGACCAGCTCTCGCTGTCGATCGGCCAGGCCCGGGATGTCGGCGTTCTGTACCAGGTAGTAGGTGTGCTTGTGGTGGCGCTGATAGCTCACGGCGTTGCCGACGTCGTGGAGCAAGCTCGCCGCCTCCAGCAGCGGGCGCGCCGCCGCCGGCAAGCGGTGCAGCTCCGCGAGCTCGTCGAACAGCGCCAGCGCGAGCCGCGCGACCTGCCGCGCGTGCCGCTCGTCGAAGTAGAAGCGCCGCCCGAGCGCGATCGCCGCCTCGGCCAGCGGCGGATCCTCGTCGCCGCCGCGCCGGCGCCGCATCAGGTCGACCAGCACGCCGTCGCGCAGGCCCGCGTCGACCGCGATGACCGACTTCAGGCCCAGGCGATGCGCCAGCGCTTCGAGCACGACGGCGCCTGCGACGATGATGTCGGCGCGCCGCGGATCGAATTGCTCGCGGCGGCCGTCGACGTCCATGCTCACCAGATCGTCGACGGCGGTCGTCAGCTGCCGCCGCGTCGCATGGCCGGTCCCCTCGGCGGCGGCGAACCCGACCACCGCGCGGATAGTCCCCGAGCTGCCGATCGCCGCCAGCGGCGCGCCCGGGATCCGCCGCGGCAGCGTCTCGGCGACGGTCTCGGCCGCGTACTGCCGCATCATGCGCAGGTGCTTGGGCTTGACCACGCCGCTCGCGTCGAAGATCTCGCTCAGGCGCACCGCGCCCAGCGACAGGCTCCAGAGCGCGACCGGACGCTCGCCGCGCGCGCTGGCGATCTCGGTCGAACCGCCGCCGATGTCGATCACCAGCGACGACGTGTTGGGCAGCTTGCCACGGAGCACGCCCAGGCAGGTCAGGCGCGCCTCCTCGCGGCCGGAGATCACCTCCAGCTCGAGGCCCGCCTCGCGCCGGACGCGCGCCAGGATCTCATCCTTGTTATGAGCCTCACGCACCGCGCTGGTACCCACCGCGCGGACGCGCGCCCGGTAGCGCCGGCACAGGGCGGCATAGCGGCGCAGCGTCGACAGCACGCGGTCGCCGACTTCCCGCGAGATCATGCGGGTCTTGAAGACCCCCTCGCCAGGGCGAACGGGATCACGCTCCTCGTGCAGGGCCTCGAGCGAACCGTCCGGCAGCGGCCGCGCCAGCTTGAGCCGGACCGCATTGGTGCCGACGTCGATGGCTGCCAAGACGTGGCCGTCCAGGTCCGGGGTCGCCTTGTCTTTACGGCGAGTTAGGTTCCGACTCACGAGTACTCTGTAGGGGACCGTGCACGATAAACCGCAAACGTATCGCGTTCTCGCGCCAAAATCTCCAGTTGGTGTATGAAGTTACTTAAGTTTTGCAGTATTGTAACCATTGGATGTCAGGGCCTGTGGGACAACGCCAGCTAGTCATGAGCGAGATGGCGCTGGAGCCGACGCCGAATTCGCCGACCGACCCTGCGGCCGCCGCGAGCGCTGCCGTGGACCCCTCGAAACTCTTCGATAACCGCGAGCTTTTCATCAATCGCGAGCTGTCGTGGCTGCGGTTCAACCAGAGAGTTTTGGGCGAGGTTCACGACGCCACGTTGCCGATCTACGAGCGTCTGAAATTTCTCACAATCGTCACATCCAACCTGGACGAGTTCTTCATGGTCCGCGTCGCGGGCCTGAAGCAGCAGCTGGCGCTGGGCGTGGTCGACACACCGGCCGATGACACGCTGCCAGTCGACCAGCTGGCGGCGATATCGGCCGAAGGGCACGCGATGGTCGGAGAGGTCTACCGCGCGTGGCAGGACGAGATCCTGGCCGGGCTGTCGGCGATCGGCGTCCAGATCGTTCAGCCCGACGCGATGACGGCCGAGCAGCGGGCCGCGGGGCGCGCCCACTATTCGTCGGTGGTGTTCCCGGCGCTCACCCCGCTGGCGGTCGATCCGGGGCACCCGTTCCCGCACCTGCGCAGCAAGTCGCTGAACATCGCGGTCACCGTGCGCAAGCAGGGGGGCCGTCGCCGGTCGGGCCTCAACGGCGCGGCGCTGGCGGTCGTGCAGGTGCCGAGCGTGCTGGGACGGCTGGTACCGCTACCGTCGCCGACCGGCCGTGCCTACGTCTTCCTCGAGACGCTGATCGCGATGCACCTCGGGGATCTCTTCCCCGGCTACACCGTCAGCAAGACCGCCGTCTTCCGCGTGACGCGCAACTGGGACCTGCTCCTCGACGAGGAAGACTCCGAGGATCTGCTGTCGACGATCCAGGACGAGCTGCGCCGGCGCGATCGCGGCGCCGCCGTGCGGCTCGAGATCGATTCCGGCGCGCCGGCCGAGCTGGTCAAGACGCTCACCTCGTACCTCAAGCTCGGGCCGCAGGATGTTTATCCGATCCCGGGGCCGTTGCAGCTGAACGACGTCGCGGTGCTGATCGACCAGGATCCGCGGCCGGAGACGCGCTACGAGCCGATGACCCCGGCGGTGCCGCCCGCGCTCAAGGACGCGGAGTCGATCGTCGACGTGATCGCCGAGCGCGACGTGCTGCTGCACCACCCGTACGAATCGTTTGACCCGGTGGTGCGCTTCATTCAGGAAGCCGCCGAGGATCCGGGCGTGCTTGCCATCAAGCAGACGCTCTATCGCACCAGCGGCGACAGCCCGATCGTGCGCGCGCTTTACCGCGCAGCCGAGAACGGCAAGCAGGTCACGGTGCTGGTCGAGATCAAGGCGCGCTTCGACG
>CAZNCQ010000350.1:0-6929 GCA_964571275.1 uncultured Myxococcales bacterium | reverse complement strand
CCTTGAGCGCCAGCTCGTAGAGCACGGCGATGCGCTTCGCGATCAGCTTGCGATCCGCCGGATCGGTGGCGATCTCGAGGTGCTTCTCCAGCACCTCGACCAGCTCCTCCATGCGCGCCGCCGCGGTCAGCAGCCGCTCGAGCGCCAGGAACGAATCGAGATCGTCCGGCCGCGCCGCCAGCGCCGCACGCCAGGCTTCGATGGCCTGATTCGCGTCGCCGAGATGCTCCTCGATGAGGCGCGCGGTCATTCCCCACAGGCGCGCCTGCAGGTCGGGATCGGTCGCCTCGACGGCGCCCTTTTGCAGCGTCTCGACCAGCGGCCCGTACAGCCGCGCCGAGACCGCGAGCGTCTCCATCTCCGACAACGCCTGCGTCGAGCCGACGTCGGCGAGCCAGGCCCGGCTGCGGCAGCCGAACGCGAGGTCGATGCGCGCGAGGCGCTGGTAGATCTGCGCCATCTCGCCGAGGATCTTCACGCGATCGTCGCGGTCCTCGACGGTGTCGAGCTCGGCGTCGAGCACCGCGACCAGCTTCTGCCAGTCACCGGCCTTGCGGTAGATCGGTTCGAGGATCACCGCCACGCGATAGCGGTGATCCGGGTTCTCGAGGATGCGCTCGAGCGCCGCGATCGCCTCGTGGTGCCCGGGCGTCCGCTCCAGGATCTCGGCGTAGCGATCGATCGCGCCCGACAGATCGTCGACGCGTTTCTCCAGCACGTCGGCCAGTCGCAGCGCGATCTCGTCGCGGTGCTGGACGTCGGGCGCGCGCTCCAGCATGAACGCCAGGTGCGCCGACAGATCGTGCCACTCGGCGTTGTCGCGCAGCAGGCGCTCGAGCTCGGCCGCCGCCGAGGTCTCGCCCTCCTCGAGCAGGCTCGTGTCGAGCTCGAGATCGACGATCTCGCGCAGCGTGCGCATCGCGCGTGTCTTGTCCTCGAGGCGCTCCTCGTCGAGCTTGGCGCTACGGCGCAGGAACGCCTTCTTCGCCGCCGGCTCGACGGCGCGTCCGGCCTGCTCATCGACCAGCTCGCGGAGCTCCAGCCACGACTCCCAGCGTTCGAGCGCGTTCTCGAACACCAGGGCCGCCTCGCGATCGTCGGGGCGGGTCTCGTGCAGGCGCCGGTAGTACTTGCGCGCCTCGTCGCGGTCGCCGAGCCGCAGGTCGAAGATCTCCGCCGCGCGGCGCGTGATGTCCACGACCTCGGGACCTTCGCCGAGCTCGCTCGACAGGTAGTCGGCGAACAGGTGACCGACGTCCTTCCAGCGATCCAGCTTGCCCGCGAGGCGCAGCAGCTGCTCCGATGATTGGTGATCGGTCGGCGCTTCCTGGAAGACCTTGCCGTACCAGCGAAGAGCGTTGTCGTAGTCCTCGAGCTGCTCCTCGTAGAGGCGCGCGATGCGCTTGGTCCAGGCCACCCGCTGCAGCGGATCCTCGACCTGCATGAGGCGGATCTCGCCGGCGCGGATCAGCGCGGTCCAGTCGCCGCGGCCCGCGTACACCGGCTCCAGCAGCTCGGCGGCCGCGCCCTGCACGGCGATGTCGTCGAGCATGCTCTCCAGCATCGCGACGGCGCCCGCGTGCTCGGGGTTGGCGCGCAGCACCGCGCGCAGCTGCTCGAGCGCGCTCTCCTTGTCGTGTCGCCGGTCGTGCGCGATCTGCGCCAGGCGGAAGCGGATCGCCACCACCTCGCGCTCGGGGAGCCCGCGCTCGATGATCTCCGACAGGAAGCGCGTGAGATCGCTCCAGCGCTCGGACTCGGTGTACAGGCGATCCAGCGCCTGCATGGCATCGCGATCGTGCGGCGCCAGCTCCAGCACGCGCTCGTGGGCGGCGATCGCTTCGTCGACGCGGCCCAGCGGCTTTTCGGCCAGCGCGCCGATCTGCGCGCGCAGCCGGCGTTCCGCGCCGGGATCCTTGGCCAGCTCGGCGCGGCGAATGAGGATCTCGTACAGCGCCGTGGAATCGCCCGATGCCGTGTAGATCTGATCGAGCGCGGCCAGCGCCGTGTCGTCGTCGGGCACGCGGTCGAGCACGCGCCGGAAGTACTCCGCCGCCAGCTCGTGATCGCCCTTCCCGCGCGCGTTCTCCGCGACGAAGCGGTCGAGCCGCAGCCGCAGCTGCTCGTCGAGCACGTCGGGCGTGATGTCGCGGTAGAGCGTCGCGACCTCGTCCCGGCGAGCCTCCGACGTCGACGTCGGGCCCGCGCCCGCCAGACGCTCGTAGGCGTCGAGCAATTCACCCAGCGTGGGCTCGCCGAGCGCGTCGCGGATCGCGAGCCCGTAGGACACGAACGCGGCTTCGGGCGCGCCGAGCCGCGTCTCCTGCAACGTCGCCAGGCGTGAGAGCTCGGCGACGCGGGCGCGCGGATCACCCTGCGCCTCGACGTAGACCTGAATGACCTCGGCCAGCTCGGGCCAGCGGCCGGAGCGCTCGTAGATCGGCTCCAGCGCCTGCGCGGCCGCGAGCCGCAGCCCGGTCTCGACGCCCGGCTGCATGAAGCGTTCGAGCGCCGCCAGCGCGTCTCCGTCCCCCGGCGCCGTACCCAGGATCTGGCGCCAGTGCCCGAGCGCGTTCGCGGGATCGCCGAGCGGGCCTTCGTAGAGGCGCGCGACCTGGCGCAGGACCTCGGTCTCGGCGGCGTAACGCGCGGGCGCCGGGTCGCGACGCACCAGCGCGAGGCGCCGTTCGAGGATGCCGAGGCGATCGCGGTGCCGCCCCTGCTGGTCGTACAAACGCGCCAGGGTGTCGAGCGCGCTCGTGTCCTCCGGATTCTCGTCGAGGATGCTGACGCAGGCAGCGATCGCCTCGTCGACGTCGCCGACGTCGCGCTCGAGCAGGTTCGCGACCTGCCGCCACAGCTCCTGGCGCGAGCCGGTGTCGCGCGCGAGATCGATGCGCCGGCGCAGCATCTCGACGCGCTGGCGGTGGTTCTGTCCGGCCTCGAAGATCCGTTCGAGGTTGTCGATCGCCTCGCGGTTCTCGGCGTCGATGTCGAGGATCGACCGCAGCGTCGTCACCGCCGCCGCCGTGTCGCCCAGCGACTTGTCCTCGAGCCCGGCGATGCGGAACAGCAGCGCCTTGCGCTCGTCGACGGTATCGGCCCAGCGCGCCTGCTGGCGCAGGATCTTCACCAGCGACGCGATGTCCCCGGTCTCCGCGTACAGCGCCTCCAACGCGGCCGCCGCCGGCTTGGCGGTCGACAGGTTGTCGACGTCCAGGTTCAGCACCAGCTTCCAGGTGTCGATCGCGGAGCGTCGATTGCCGAGGCGTCCGCCGTAGAGCCGAGCCGCGCGCGACAGCAGATCGGCGCGGCCCGCGATGTCGGCCGTGTCGCGATTGAACGCCAGCTCTTGATAGACGTCGACCAGCTCGGAGAAGCGTTCGAGCAACGTCGCCAGCCGCTCGATCTCGGCGAGCGCCTGCGGATGCGTCGCTTCCACGGCCAGCACCTGGCGCCAGGTCGCCAGCGCCGCGGTGCGCGCCTGTAGCTTGTTTTCCTGCAGGTCGGCGATGCGCGCCAGCATGGCCGCCGCCTCGCTTCCCTGCAGCGCCTCGCGCTGCACCTCGAGCACGGCGACCAGGCGCGCCCAGGCGCCGCTCGATTCGTAAAGCGGCTCGAGGATGCGCGCCACGCGCAGGCGCTGGTCGGGGACGCTGAGCAGCTTCTCCAGCAGCCGGCGCGCGCCCTCGTGCCCGGGCACGGTGCGCACGATCGACTCGACCAGGTTGAGCGCGCCGTCGACGTCGTCCAGCCGCGCCGCTCGCAGCTCCGCGCGACGGTGGGTGATGTCGGGAACCTCGGCGGGCGTCGCGAAGCTGCCGCGCGTGCCCAGCAGCTCCTCGAGGTCGCGCCAGCGCTCGCGCGCGGCGTAGTGCCGCTCCAGCGCGCGGTAGGCGCGCAGGTCGGCCGGGTTGACGCCGAGCATGCGCTCGTAGCAGCCGATGGCGTGATCGGGATCGTCGAGCAGCGTCTCGTCGATCTCCGCCATCTGCGCCAGCAGGTCCAGGCGCTCGGCCGGCTCCTTGACCAGCTCCTGGCGCGCGTCGATGAGCGCGCGCAGGTCGGCCCAGCGCTCGCCCTCGCGGAAGATGCGCATCAACGCCTTGAACGCGCCCTGGTGCAGCGGCTCGACCGAGAGGATCTCGGCGTAGACCTTCTCCGCGTCGCCCGTGCGGCCCAGGCGCTGCTCGTGCAGCTCGGCGATCTGCGCCAACAAATCTCGGCGCAGCGACGGCTCGACGCCGGAGTTGGCGATCGCGCGCATGCGCTCGGTCAAATCCGCCAGCGCTTGCGTCTCGGCGGCGAAGTGAATCGCCAGATCGCGGTTGTTGCGATCGGCGGGATCGTCCTCGAACAGCTTCAGCGCGGTCGCGTAGGCGGCGGCGTTGTTCTTCAGCGGGCCGCCGTAGAGCATGCGCAGCTTCTCGAGGCGCGTGCGACGCAGCTCGGGGTCGTGCGTCTCCGGCAACAGCGTCTCGAGCGCTCCCGCGGTGCGGGCGGCGCTGTCGGTGCGTTCGTAAAACGGCAGCGCGAGGCGCGCGATCTCGACTGCCTTGTCGAGACCGGCCATCAAGAGCCGCTCGAGGCCGGCGACCGCCGCCGCGCTCTGTGGATTTGCCTCCAGGATCGTGCTGTAGGTGTCGAAGGTCGCGCTCGCGTCCTTGATCCGCGTCTCCTGGATCTGTCCGATGCGCAGCAGCAGCTCCTCGCGCGCGTCGCGCGGGCCGGCGTCGATCTCGCGCCTGAGCGCGCCGACCAGTCCGACCCAGTCCTGGCGCGCTTCGAGCACGCGCGTGAGCTGGCGGACGGCACGCTCGTTGGTCGCCTTGTCGCCGATCGCTGGCGCGATCTCGATGATGGCCTCCAGCGTGCGGCCGGCCGCGCCCAGGTCAGCGACCTTCTCCTCCTCGAACTGCGCGATGCGGAACAGCATCTTCGCGCGCTCCGCCAGGTCGGTCGTGCGGTCGGCGCGCGCGTGCAGCAGCTTGGCCAGATCCGGCCACGACTTGGTCTGGGTGAGGATCTGCTCGAGCGCCGCCTCCGCCTCCTCGTCGCGGCCCGCCGACTCGGCGAGGATCTGCTCGGCGAACTTGCGCGCCTCCTGGGGACGATAGAGGCGACCCATCGCCACGCGCAGCGACCGGCGCAGCAGCCAGAGCCGCTCCTCGGCCGAGACCTCGCCGGGCTTCGCGGCGCCGGCTTCCAGGCGGCCCGCGAACAACGCCGCCAGCGCGCCCCACTCGTCGGCCTCGGCGGCGAGCCGCTCGAGATCCGCCGTGACCTCCGCGTCGGTGGGCGCCAGCGCATAAGCCCGCGCGCACCACTGGAACGCCAGCGACTTCGACGCCAGCCGCTGCTCGCAGATGCGCCGCGCTTCCTTCAAGAGCTGCAGCTGCTCGGCGACGGTCGGGCCCTCCGCCGTCTGACCGGCGGGAGCCGGGCCGACGAGGACCTCGTACGTCGCGAGCAGCCGCGGCCACTTCTGCGCCGCGCGATAGAGCGGAATCAGCGCCATCGCCGCGCGCCGGTTCTGCGGGTCGGTGGCCAGGACACGTTCGTACGCCTTGAGCGCGCGCTCCGGCTGGTTGAGCTTCTCCAGCGCCAGCGTCGCCACGCGCTCGAGCATGCGCGTGCGCGCGGTCATGTCGCCGGTGCGATCGGCGAGCGCGGTCAGCTGATCGCACAGATCGCCGAACGCTCCCTGCTCGACGTACAGCGCCTCGAGGGCGCTGAAATCGCCCGATTGCGCGTAGATCTCGCGCAGAGCCCGCACGGCGCGCGCGTGGGTCGGCTGCAGCACCTGGATGCGGCGGAACACCTCGCCCGCCGCCCGTCCGGCACCGAGCTTTTCGTAGAGCAGCGTGCCCTGCCGCTCCAGCAGCGGCAGCTCGACCGCGGGATCGCCGGCGGCGTTCTGGCGCTGGCGATCGAGGATCTCGATCAGCGACGGCCAGCGCCGCTCGCGCTCGTAAAGGCTGGCGAGGCCGGCCAGCGTCTCGGGGTCGCGCTCCGAGATCTCGAGCGCCTGGTTCCACAGGTGGATCGCCTCGCGCGTCTCGTTGAGGCGCTCCGACGCCAGACGCGCCATCTCGGCGAGACGATCGCGCCGCTTTTCGCGAGGGACGTGCGGGAACTCTTTCTTGTAGACCTCGAGCAGCGCCTTCCACGACCGGCTGCGGGTGTAGAGCTCCTTGAGCCGCTCGCAGGTCTCGAGATCCGACGGGTCCGTCTCGAGGATCTTCTCCAGGCTCGCGACCGCGTTCTGGTGCTTGCCCAGCTTCTCGGCCCACAGCGTGGCCACGCGCCGGTGCAACGCCAGGCGCTGCGCCGTGTCGGTCGCCGCCTCCGCCTGCCGCGTCAGGATCTGGATGAGATCGGTCCAGCGGCCCTGCGCCTCGTAGCGCGCGGCCAGCGCCGCCAGCGCCTGCGGATGGTCGGGCTTGAGCGCGACGATGCTCAAGTAGGTATTGACCACCATGACGTCCAGGTTCAAGCGATCTCGATAGATCGCGACGATGTCGAGGAGACGATTGACCTTTTCGTCGACGGCCTCGGCGGCGACCGTCTCGAGATCCTCTTTCAGCAGCTCGAGCAGCGCATTCCATTTCTCGGTGCGCGTGTAGAGGCGCTTCAGCGAATCGACCGCCTCGGGCAGGTGAGGCTGCAGGCGCAGCAATCCCTTCCAGATGTCGATCGCCTTCTCGGCGTTCTTCTCGCCCTTGCCTTCAGCGCGCCCCTCGCGCTGCTCGACGGCGTGCGCCATCTCGATCCCCATCGCGACCTGGCGGGCGACGTCGCCTTCCATCTTCTGCGCCTGCGCCAGCAGCGACACCAGCTGCGGGATCTCGTTCCGGCCGGTGAAATACTCGCGATAGAAGTCGACCATCGCGTGGTTGCCCGGGTCGAGCTTGCGCACGCGGCGGAAG
>CAZNCQ010000349.1:0-6955 GCA_964571275.1 uncultured Myxococcales bacterium | reverse complement strand
GAGCAGCAGCGGCGGAAGATGGAGCGCGAGCGCGACAAGCCGCAGAAGAACCCGGTCGAGCCGGAGCGCGACGTGCTGCAGTTTCTATTGCAGAACGCGCCGCTCGAGGGCTGGGAGCGCGACATCCTGGAGATCATCCGCGAGGAGGCCTACTACTTCGCGCCGCAGCGTCAGACCAAGGTGCTCAACGAAGGGTGGGCGGCCTACTGGCACAGCAAGATCATGACCGAGAAGGCGCTCAAGGCGTCGGAGATCATCGACTACGCCGACCACAACGCCGGCGTGCTCGCGACAGCGCCTGGTCAATGGAACCCCTACAAGGTCGGCATCGAGCTGCTCCGCCACGTCGAGGAGCGCTGGGACAAGGGGCGCTTTGGCAGCGAGTGGAACGACTGCCAGAGCCTGGACGAGCGGCGCAACTGGGACAAGCGCCTCGGCCTGGGCCGCAAGAAGATCTTCGAGGTGAGGCGGCTCTACAGCGACGTCACGTTCATCGACGAGTTCTTCACGACGGACTTTTGCCAGCAGAACAAGTTCTTCTCGTTCTCGCTCAACGAGCGCTCGGGCAACTACGAGATCGACTCGCGAGAGTTCCACAAGATCAAGCACAAGATCTTGTTCCAGCTCACCAACTTCGGCGACCCGTTCATCCTCGTCGAGGACGCCAACCACGACAACCGAGGCGAGCTCCTGTTGCGGCACCGGCACGAGGGGACGGACCTGCAAGGCGACCACGCGCGCGGCACGCTGGCGGCGCTGGTGCGCGTCTGGCGGCGACCGGTGAACTTGCTCACGATCATCGACGGCAAGCAGAAGATGCTGCGCTTCGACGGGCGCGAGCACACGGAGAAGAGCGCGAGCTAGCGCCCGTCACCGCGCGACGGGCGGCTCGTTCCCGGCGTAGATCACCAGGCACGTCACGTTGTCGTCGCCGCCCCGGTCGTTGGCCATGTCGACGAAGACCGTGGCGACGTCGCGGTAGAAGTGGGAGCTCAGCACCTGGCCCAGCTCCTCGACCGAGACGTAGTTCGACAGCCCGTCGGAGCAGAGCACGTAGCAATCGCCGGCCTGCACCGGCAGCCCCACCAGATCCGGCTCGACCGACGGCTCGAAGCCGACCGAGCGCGTGATGATGTTGCGGAAGCGCGACTCCTTGGCCTCCTCGGGCGACAGCAGGCCGGCGCGCACCTGCTCCTGGATCCACGAGTGATCCTCGGTCAGCTGGCGCGCCTTGCCGTTGCGGTACAGGTACGCGCGCGAATCGCCGACGTGCCCGAGATAGACGCGCCCACCAGAGAACAGCAGCACGGTCAGCGTCGTCCCCATGCCCGAGAGCTCCGGGTTGGCCAGCGCCGCTTCGTAGATGTTGCGGTCGGCTTCGACGACCGCCCGCCGCAGCAGGCTGCTCATCGGCATGCGGTCGTCCTCGCCCGGCGGCACCGTCGCGCCCGCCATCGGGTAGGGACCCGCGCGCAGCGCCTGCTCGAGCTCGCGCTCGACGATCTCGACCGCCATCCGGCTCGCGCGCTCGCCGCCCAGGTGCCCGCCCATGCCGTCGGCGACGGCGTACAGGCCCAGTCGGTCATTGCACAGGAAGCTGTCTTCGTTGTGGTGGCGCTTGCGGCCGACGTCCGACGCGCCCCACCCGACGATTCTCATTGAGCGGCTGGCTCCGACTCCGGGGCGGGACCGCCGCCGCTCTCCGCGGGCGCGGCCGCCGGTGCGGACGTCGCCTTGGCGCCCTTGCCGGCCGGCTTTGCCGCCGCCGACTCGATGATGAAGTCGATGCGCGCGCCGCCGCCATTGTCCACGGGCAGGGCCGTCAAGCGCGCCGCATCGATGCCCTTCTTGACCAGTGTGTCCTTCACGAGATCTGCCCGATGCTGCATCTCCTCCTTGGATATACCCACGGAGTGGACCTCGATGCGAACTTTCTTCAGCTCGGGGTGCCCTTTCAGGATCATGGCCACCAGCCCCAGCAGGTTCACGCCAGCGTCGCGCAGCTCGGAGTGACCGCCCTTCATCGAGAAGCCCAGCCGTTCCTCCAGCTCGATGCGGTCCTTGGTCAGACGCACCAGCGGCGCGCCCGCGTCGGGGCAGCCGTCGTCGTCCTTGATGCCGTTCAGCGTCTCGGGCTGCATCGGGCATTTGTCGGACGTGTCGGGGATGCCGTCCTTGTCGTTGTCCGGATCGGGGCAGCCGTCCTCGTCCTCGAAGCCGTCCATGTCTTCAGGCTCGTTCGGGCACGCGTCGAATTGGTCGGGGATGCCGTCGTTGTCGTTGTCGGGATCGGGGCAGCCGTCTTCATCCTGGAAGCCGTCGCGATCTTCGGGCTCGTCGGGGCATTTGTCGACGGTGTCGTTGACGCCGTCGCCGTCGCTGTCCTCCGAGGTCGACGGGCAACCGTCCGTGGGCCGCTTGCCACGGCCATCCTCGGCGGCGTTCGGGCAGGCGTCGTTCAGGTCGGGGATGCCGTCCTTGTCGTTGTCGGGATCCGGGCAACCGTCCTCGTCCTCGAATTGATCGATGTCCTCGGCGGCGTTGGGACACTTGTCCTGTACGTCGGGGATGCCGTCGTTGTCGTTGTCGGGATCGGGACAGCCGTCCTCGTCCTGGAAGCCGTCGCGATCCTCGGGCTGGTCGGGGCAGCGGTCGTTGACGTCATACACGCCGTCGTGGTCGCGGTCGCGGAAGTCGGGCGCGAACGTCACCGCCAGGAAGCCGCGCCCTGCCGGTGCACCGATGCCTTTGCCGAAGCCCCGCCCGCCGCCGAGGGTCAGCGCCCACATGCTGGTGATGCCGATTCGTAGCGCGGCGTCGGCCTCGATCGGGTTCACATCGGAGTAGAACTGCGTGAAGTTCGAAAGCCCGCTGCGCCCGAACACCTCGGCCATGAGCTCGACGCGCTTGCGCACCTCGTAGGCGGCGGCGCCTCCGTAGAGCAGCTCGTGGCCGACGACCGCGGCGTAGCTCTGCGACGACTGGCGCAGCAGAACGCCGGCGTTGAGCGCGGCGCGAAACCCGCCGCGCTGCAGGCCGCCGATGATCTTGATGCGGCCGGTGACGTTCTTGTCGCCCAGGTAGTAGGCCGAGCCGCCGCCGGCGATCGGCGTGTCCAGCGACGCGCCCCCGATCTTGGCGGTGGGGACGGTGACGCCGCCGAGCACGCCCAAGCTGTATTGATCGTCGTCGCCGTAGACAGCGAGCTGGGTCTTGGCCTCGATGCGAACGTCGCCGAAACCGCGCGCGGTCTCGTTCTGCCCGGTCGGCGTGCCCGACATGTCGATCAGTTGCCCCTGCAGGACCGGCGTGAACGGAACCGAGATCCCGATCTGCAGGCGATCGAACAGCGCCATCGCCGCGCTCAGCTCGGCGGTCGCTTGATGCTCGACGACGTAGGCGTTGACGCCGGTATCCTTCGTATAGATGACGTAGGGGCGCCACTGGTAGTTGAGCGCGAGGCCGAAGCCCAGCTGCTTGTGGCCGTTGACGTCGGGCGCGTCGACGGTGATGAAGTTCCCCGGACCGATCGCCGTCTGGAACAGCTGAGTCTCGATCGTCTTGTCGTTGGGCGGCGCACCCTGCGCCCAGCTCGAACGGGCGCTCGATGCGAGGAGCAGAGAGAAAATGCCAAAGGTGAGGGCAATACGCGGCCGGCGCATGTGGGTCATTGCGATCCGAAGCAGGCTCGTCAGAAAGCCGCTGCTTCTAAAGTCGGAGCGCGTCGCTGGAACCACGAAGACGAGGACGAGGCGCCTCTCGAATTTCAGACGCCACTAGTGCGACATGTCGAACACGTACGTATACGTGAGGCTGTAGTCGACCGCCTGGCCGTCGCTGGTGCGCGCCGGCGTGAACTTGAACTGACGGAGGGCGTCCCGGGCTGCCTCGTCGAAGCCGTGCCCGGCGTGGCTGACGATGCGCACCTGGACGACGTTCCCCTTCGAATCCAGGCTCACCTTCAAGACGACCTTGCCCTCGATCCCCATCTTGTAGGCCTCGGGCGGGTAGATGTCGGCGCTGTTGACCTCGTGCAAGACCCTGGGCGCATCGGCGATGTAGACGTCGGCGACCGGCACGAACGGGCGGACGCCGGGCGCGCCCGACGGCTGCGGCGCCTCGCCCGGCTTCGCCGGCGAACGGTCCTTGGTCATGAGCGTGCTGCCCACGGGGACGGCCATGGCGGTCTTGTCGCCAGCCACCGTCGAGCTCAGGGTCACCCCGAACACCGGCGGCGCGTCCGTCGGCCTGGGCGGCTCCTGATTGGGGGGCGGCGGCGCGGTGGTGGGTGGCGGCGGCCTGGGCGCGGTGATCGCCACGCGGCGCGGGACCACGCGCGGTTTTGGCGCCGGCTCGGGCACGGCCGGCGGAGGCGGCGGCCGCTCCGGATGGAGCTCGGGCGGGGGCAGCGGCTTGTCCTGAACCTCCATCTCGACGACCTGCTCGCGGTGCGCGAGCAGCACCGGGTGGACGACCAGCAGGACGCCGGCGATGGCGACGTGAACGCCGATCGCGATGCCGGCGGCGACCCATCCCCTGGAGCGCCGCGACGATCGCCGCGGCCGGCCGATCGACCAGAAGTCGGCGCCGGTCGTCGGGTCCGGGGCGCGACAGCCTCCGCTGGGCGAAGCCGCGCTCCGCCCAGGCGTGCCGCGCATCGACGACATCCGCGCGTTACTTGCCGGTTGTGGCGCCGGTCGTTCCTGGGTCGACGTTGATGGCAAAGCGATGTACACCGGCGCGTTTGACGAGATCGATCACGTGGACGACCTCGCCGTGGGGCACCACCGTGTCGGCGGCGATGATGGCTTGTAGATCCGGATTACCCGGCAGCGCGTCGCCGATGAACTTGGCGACGGCGCCATCGTTGCTGCGCTCGCCGTTCAAGTAGAGCGAACCGTCCTTGGCCAGCGTCAGCGCCAGCGTCGTCTTCGCCTGATCGCTGCCCGAAGCCGCCTTGGGCAGGTCGACCTTGATCGAGGGGCTCACGATGTAGCTGGCCGTGACCATGAAGATGATCAGCAAGACCAGCGTGATGTCGACGAGGGGCGTGACGTTGATGTCGACGATCATGCTGCCCGGCTCGTCGCCGCCGCCGAACGCGTCGCTGCTACCGCCGGCCATCGGCTACTCCCCACCCGCGGGCGCCGGAGCCTCGGCGTCTTCTGTCTTGATGCCCGACGTCGCCGAGAGAATCATGTGCGCGACCGCGTCGACGCGGCCGAGCGTGCGGCGCACCTTGGTCTGAAAGAAGTTGAACGCCACGACGGCCGGGATCGCGACCATCAGGCCGACGGCGGTCGCGACCAGCGCCGCCGAAATCCCCGACATGACGGTTGCCGCGCCGCCGCCTTGATTGTGCGAGAGATCCGCGAACGCTTTGATGATGCCGAGCACCGTGCCGAACAGACCAATGAACGGCGCATTGTTGCCGAGGGTTCCCAAAACGCCGAGGTTCCGTTCCAGGTCCAATCGAATGCGCGACTTGGTGCTGGCCATCGCCTCCGAAATCGCTTCGGGGCCGCGCCCGATCTGATCCAGCCCGGCCGCGGCCACCTGCGACTCGGGCCCGCGCGCATTGGCCACCGTGCGCCGCGCGCCGGTGATGTTTCCTTCGCGGAGAAAACGCAGCAGATCCTTGCCCGCGGCCTCGAAGTCGAACTTGCCGCTCGCCGAAAGAGTGAACCCCCGCTCGACCATGACCGCCACCGACAGCACCGAGAGCCCGATGAGCAGCCACAGCACCCACTCGGAACCGAGCAGGGTGAAGCTGAGAATTCGTTCGGTTAACCGCATTGGCGAAAACCTAGCACAATTTATTGGCGTCAACGCTCGTACTGGACGCAACGAGATTGTTCGCGAGCAAGCAATCGATCACGACCGTTGCGTAACTGCCGGCTGGAAGTCCGAAACGCACGCGCAGCGCGCCGGGCGCGGGCTCAGCAGCAATCGCGGGCTCACCCAGCTCCAGGTTCACGAGCACGGGCCGGCGCGCGCCGGGCAGATCGCGGCCCGCGCGCGCGAAGTCATCGCGGGTCGCGCCGCACGCGTCGAGCGCGCGCTGCTCCAGGAGGCCCGCCTCGCTGTCCGGCGGCGGATCCATCACGCGCGTGCCGGGCATGGGGCCGGTCGGCACGATCTCGCCGGCGTCGACGCGCGCCTGATCGGTCGCGACGTCGGTGCAAACGAACGATCCGCCGCTGTCGGTCTTCTGGAGCACGTCGCCGGCGCGCACGCGGCGCAGCTCGCGAGGGCCACCGCCGGCCGCGGCGCGCAACTCCAGGTAGCGGTTGAACACCGCCGACTGCGCCGCCGACAGCAGCAGCCGGCGCTTGCGCCCGTCGCGCTCGCGGCGCTCGCCGCGCAGGATCGCCAGGCCTTGCGTGGCATTCTCGCCGGTGGCGCCAAAGCGCTGATCGCCGTAGCGATTCGCGAGCCCGTCGCGCGCCAGCTCCGCGAGCCGCTCGGCGAGGCTGCGCTCGTCGTCGCGGCCGGCGTCGGCGCCGGTGAAGACGACCTCGAAGCGGTTACCGCGCAGGTGCCCGGTGCGCAGCTTGTTGCCGTGCCGGCGGGCGTCGAGAACGCGCACGCCGTCGACCGCCAGCGCGAGCGCGCGTTCCGGATCCAGGCGCGGGATGCTGAGCCACTGTCGCGTCGTCGCGTGGCGATCCTTCATGCCGGCGTAGCCGACGTCGCGCGCGTCGACGTCGCAGGCGCGCGCGATCCGGCGCACCGCCTCGAACGTCGTGAGATCGATCTTCTCGATCCAGAGGTACGTGTGCTCGCCCTGACCCGACGGCGTGTACGCCGGTACCTCTTCGACGACGAACGTTTCACAGGTGGGGGTGAAGCTCAACACAGCCGCTCACGATCGCGCCCGGCGGGCGCTATTCGGACTTAGAGCCGTCGCCGGTCGCTTCGGTTGCCTGCGGATTTTCGGCGAGATTCTCGGCCG
>CAZNCQ010000348.1:0-6960 GCA_964571275.1 uncultured Myxococcales bacterium | reverse complement strand
AGGATGCGCACCATGTTCTTCAGGAACGCGGTCGCCTCGATCTCGACGGTGAGCAGCGCGCCCTGGCGCTCGACCTCCAGGCGCCGGACCACGCGCACCGTGGTGCGCCGCTCGCAGTCCGAGGCGCGGAACGCGCGGAAATCGTGCTCGCCGCACAGCGCCTGCGCGGCCTCGCGCATCGTCGCCAGGTTCAGCACCGACCGCACGTGCCAGCTGCCGCGCGCGTGCAGCGGCGAGCGCACCAGGTGGTTCCAGACCCGGTAGCGGTAGACCTTGCCGCGCGCCGAGAAGCGCGCATCGAACTCCGCCGGCACCTCGCGCACGTCCAGGATCGCAATGTCGTGCGGCAAGAACGAGTTGAGCCCGCGCAGCAAGCCGGCCTCGGGGATGCGCGCCTCGAGCGTGAACGTCGCCACCTGGCCGTCGGCGTGCACGCCGGCGTCGGTGCGCCCCGCGCCCCGGATCGAGACCGCCTCACCGGTCATGGTGCGCACCGCTTCTTCCAGGCAGCCCTGCACCGTGCGCAGCCCCGGCTGCTGCTGCCAGCCGTGAAAGTCGGTGCCGTCATATTCGACGACGAGGCGCAGGTTTCTCATGCGACCGCCGTCGCGCCCGTCTCGAGGTTCAGAATTCGAACCAGAGGCCCAGCGTCCAGGTGTTGTCGCCGACGTGCAGCCGGTCCGACTCGCCCAGCCCCGAGACGTCGTAGTGCCCGTACTCGAACACGAGCGCGCTGTGGTTCACGCCCATCTCCGTATCGAAGTCCTTCGCCGCGTCCGGATCCAGCTTGTCGATGACCACCGCCAGCCCGACCGCGGCGTGCCAGCCGAACGTGCCGCCGCGCCCGCGTCCACCCATCGAATCGATCGCGATCTGGCCGTTGCCGTCGGTGATCTGCCAGTAGTCCCAGTCGAGCCCGAGCTTGGCGTGCGGCACCAGCGGGAAGTCGTCGCGCACCAGGTAGTAGTCGAAGCGATAGATCGCGGACAGCGACACGGGAACCACCATCAGCGTCGACTTGTCGGCCGACAATATGGCGCTGTGGTCGGCAATGGGCGACGGTCCAGAGACGGTGAAGTAGCCGACGTTCAGGCCGAGCGAGACCGTGCCGATCTTTTGATAGATCTCGTACGCGACCTCGACCTGGGTCATGAGGTGCCGGTCGTTGCCGAAGTAGTCGGCGTACGGCGTGCGGCCCGTCGAGAACTCCGAATCGACATCGGGGCGATAGGGTCCGAACGTCAGCTGCACGGTGAAGTGCTTCGGTGAGTGGTAATGGCCCGTCGGCTCGGCGTTGATCTCCGCGCCGAAGTCGTCGGTCATCGAGAACTGAGCGCGGGCGCAGGGGGCCAGCAAGAGACCGGCGGCCAGCACGGCACCGGCGGCGATGCACCGCGCGGCGCTCACGGCCGCGGCCTCCGCCGGCGGCGGGCGCCGAACGCCAGTGCGGCGGCGAGCCCGATCGCGCCGAGGCCGGCGGCGCCCGCGGTGCGGCTGGTGTGGCCCGACACGTCGCACAGGCCGCCCGACGCGCGCCCGGGGTCGGGCTGCGCACCCGGCATGGTGTTGGTCTCGTCGCCGTTTCGGTAGACGTCGTAGAAGCTGAGCGTCTTCACCGGCGCCTGGTAGAAGACGTCGGGCGCGCTGGCGTTGCCGTTGTTATCGATCGCGACCACGCTGACGCCGTAGGTGATGTCGTTCTGCAGAATCTTCACGCGGAACGAGTTGGTGGTCGGATTCAGCAGCGGCGAACAGACGAACCGGGTGTCGAGCCCGTTGACGTTGGAGTCGAGCCCCGGCGGCAGCGCCGTGGTCGCGCAGGACTTGAACCCCGCGCCGAAGGTGCCGTCCTTGAAGACCTGCAGCGCGCCCGCGCGATCACACAGGATCTGATAGCCGAGCAGATCGATGGTCACCGACGTGTCGAGGCCGGTCCAGTTGACGATCAGCGCCTCGTTACCGGGATTGACGGTGACGCCCGTCGGCTGCGGCGGTGGCGCCATGTCGACGTTGATCGCCAGGGTGGCGCTGACGTCGTAGGGCGCGTCGCCGGTGAACGTGACCAGCGCCCACAGCGTCTGGCTGAACGCGACGTTGCTGGCACACGCGCCGGAGCCGCTCGGGCCGGCGTCGCTGATGAGCACGCCGCCGTCGCCGATCCCCGTCGTGCCGGTCACGGCCGGCTGGCCGAAGTTCTGGCTCAGCGTCTGGGTGTCGGTGGGGACGACCACGCCGCTCTGGTTGGCGAACGTCGTGAGCGTCAGCGTGTCGCCCAGCTTCACGCAGTTGCGGACGGTGACGTTGTTGCAGTTGAGGCCGGCGTAAAACTCGATGCTCCCCTGGGGCAGCGTCGGCTTCTTGGCGAAGCCGCTCTGGGTGAACGTGAAGTACACGTAGACCGGCGTGTTGCAGTTGCAGTTGGCGACGTTGAAGAAGCGCTGCAGGTCGAAGTCGGGCAGGGCGACGCCGGGGGTCTGCTGCACGACGACCAGCAGATCGTCGGCGGTGAGCGCGGTCGTCCCGGTCGCCCCACCGAGGCCGGTCTGAGCCGACGCCATGAGGGGCAAGCCCGAGGCCAGCAGGAAAATCCCCAGCGCGAGACGGGCGGGTGTGATGCGCTTGATCAAGCGGTCATAGGCTAGCTGCAAAGGTGGTGCCTCAGGTGAAACCAGCGGAGACGGGCGATGCGGGCGGGGATTTGACCGCCTGGCGATGGGGCAGGCGGCGCAGTGCCATTTTGGCAGCTGACGCGAGCATTCTGGTCCCCAGCGCGCGGGTGATCAAGATCGTGTCGATGGGGAGGCGGTCGCGGGCGATGGCCGCCCGAGCTCGGGCAGACGCGCCGCCAGCTCGCGCAGCGATTCGTCACCGACCGCACGCCGGCCGAAGCGCGCGCCGGTGTAGAGGTTGGTCAATCGATCGAGCACGTCGCTCCCGCCGACGCCGCTGGCGGCGACGCGGGCCGCGAACTCGCCCGGCGTCTCCGACGCGCGCCGGGCGAGGCCGCGCCGGGCCAGGTGGCGAAGCGCTCTCTCGTAGAGGCGCTCGATGGGCGGGCCTCCGCGGCGGGTGGCGGCGGCTCGGCGTCCCTGGTCCTGCGCCTCGCCGCGCCGGAAGAAGGAGCGCCGGGCGAGCGCCCACAGCGCCGCCGTGCCGGCCACCAGCGCGAGCGACTTCTTCCACGGGAACTTCCACGGCCGCGAGTCGGCGTCGTCGGAAGCGCCGCCCAGCCGGTGGCCCAGGCGCCGCGCCAGCTCGATCTGGCGGCCCAGGTCGTAGCCGACGACCCAGCGGCCCCAGAAGAAATCGATCGAATCGAAGATCTGGCGCAGCCGCCCCATGCGGAACAAGCCGCGGTTGGGCGGCGTGGCGTCGACGCGCATCCAGCCGAGCTCGCCCATGTACGCCTCGGCCCACGAGTGCGCGCGGTTCTCGCGCACGGCGACGTAGTGGCCGATCTCGTTCCACTCGCCGCCGAGGAAGCCGTTGACGTAGCGGCTGGGCACGCCGGCCGCGCGCAGCAGCACGGCGGTCGCCGACGCGAAGTACTCGCAGTGGCCGGCCTTCTGCTCGAACAGGAAATCCTCGAGCGGATCGGCGATCGCGGGATTGCGCTGCAAATTGGTCGTGTACTCGTGCGTCGTGCGCAGCCAGTCGATGATCGCCAGCAGCTTGGCGGGCGCGTTGGTGCGGCCCGCGGTGATCTTCTTCGCGAGCTCGCGCACGCGCGGCGACAGCGACGGCGGCAGCGCCAGGAACGGCGCCACCACCGCGGGATCGAGCTCGGACAGCGGCTTGCCGGCGCCCGGGCGCACCATGGTCATCGCGTCGCGCGAGTAGGCGATGTAGTGCGTGCCGGCGTAGGCGTGCACGTCGTCGCCGTCGGCGCCCATGTCGAGCGGCGAGATGCGCAGCGCGACCTCGCCCGACCAGCGCGGCGCCAGGCGCAGCTCGGTGAGCGTGCCGATCTTCGCCGACGGCAGCTCGAAGCCGATGGGGTGATCCAGCGCGAAGGCGACCGGCACCGACAGGCCGACGACGTCGATCTCCTGGCGCAGCACCCCGTGCGGGCCGCGGCCCACGCCGGCCGCGTCGCCGTGAGCCGCGCCGGCGGACGGCGCTCCCACGGTCGCGTGCGCCTCTGCGGCGCCGTCGGCGGGCGGCGCGAGATGGGACGCCCCGGGCGGCGAAGCGGCGTCCGACGGCGCGGCGTGCGGATTCGCGCCGGCGATCGCCTCGTGCGCCTCGTGCGGGTTCTGCGCCGACTCGAAGCGCGGCTCGCGGATCAGATAGCGCGTGCCCCGCTGCTCCAGGTGCGTGCGCAGGATCGGCTGCCGCGACCGGACCCAGTGGCCGCTGTCGTAGGTGTCGTAGACCGTGCCGCGCCAGTAGAGCCGCTCGATCTCCCGATCGCGGTGGTCGCTCGGCAGGGCGGCGATCGCCGGAATCGTCGCGCGCAACGCCACCACCTGATTGTCGGTCGACAGGAGCCCGTACTGGCCGAGGGCGACCTCGTCGGAGAACCCGACCATGTTGCGCGTCGTGCGCGGCGTGCCGAGCACGAAGCCAGCGCCGATGCGCGGCACCAGCGCGAACGTCGCCACCGAGCCCGCGAACACGAACAGCGCGACCACGCCCGTCGCCGCCAGGAACGATCCGCCCACCACGCGCCGCGAGTTGAGGATGCGGTTGACGCCGACCTTCTGGCTCGGCGCCTGGCTCGAGTGCTTGATCAGGTAGTTCTCTTCCATCTCGCGGCGCAGGTGAAAGAGGATCAGCGTCCAGGTCGCGAGCACCACGTAGAGCGCGAACGCCACCGCGAACAGAAAGCTCTGCGCCATCGCCGCCGCCGCCAGCACGATGAGGAACGACAGGATGTAGACGTGCAGGAAGTCGCGGTTGACGCGCCGGTGAAACAGCTTGTACGCGAGCAGAAACATCACGAGATTCAGCACCGGCGTCAGATCGGGATCGGGCAGGCGGCGCCACACTTGCCACGCCGACAGCAGGAAGATCCCGAGCACCGCCGCGCGCAGCGGCAGCGCCAGCCGATCGACGACGCGCGCGGTGGCGCTGCCGGCGTCGCTGAACCAGGACAGCGCCCCGACGGCGAGAAAAGCCAGCGCCGGGAGCGCCGACAGCGCGTCGGAGCTGGCCAGCGTGGCGAGCGCGCTCAGCACCAGCAGATACGACATCAGCTTGTGCGTCGCCTGGAACCTCATGCGCTCCTCTTGCGTGTCGGCGCGGTGGTGGCGCTGACGTGGCGGCCGGATCCGGTCTCGATCACCGGCGTCAACCCGGCGCGGATCTGGATGTGCGCGCCCCGGCGGCCTCCACCCTGCATCGTCGCGCCCGCCTTGGCCGGCTCGACCAGCGCCAGAAACCCGAGGATGCGGCTGCGCTGCGCCGGCCCGCCGCCGGAGGGGATCTCGCGATCGCGCGCGCCGAGCGCGACGCGATAGCCGCGCTGGAGCAGCACCGTCGCCACCGACGCCGCCAGCGACACCGCCTCCTCGAACGCCTCGACAGAGGTGCCCTCGGCGAGCGCGTTGTCGAACAGGATCGTCGCTTCCAGCCCCTCGTCGTCCTCGCTCTCACGCACCAGCGTCACGCCTCGCCGCGCGCTCGAACGCCAGTGGATGTCGCGCGGGTCGTCGCCGGGGCGAAAGTCGCGCAGCCCCGCGAACTCGCCGCTGCGCGATCGCCACTTGTGGCGGCCGAGGCCGTAGATCGCCGGGAACCCGCGCAGCAGCGCCTCGGGCACGCGCACCAGCGCCGGGTAGATCAGCAGCTCGCGCGCGTCGGCGACGTCACGCGACTTCTGGATGAGCCCGAACGGAAACTTCGTCGACAGCCGGAAGCCGGTCAGTTGATGGCGCCCGCGCCGCGACAGCTGGTGGCGATACGCGGTCTCCTGCGTGCGCCCCGCGGGCAGCTTCAGGAAGTAGCAGCGCTTGTCGAGCGGCTTGCCGGCCACCAGGTCCTCGACCTCGACCGAGAACGACGGCAGCCGCAGCTTGCGGTTCGACAGCGAGATCCCCATCAGGTAGGGGCTGCCCGCGTAGATCGCCGACGGCACCTTGCGCGAGACGGCGAGGTGGCGCAGGCAGAGCTCCGACAGGACGCCGCTCGCCAGCACCAGGAACAGCATCATTCCCCACACGAGAAAGAGCAGGTTGAGCCCGGCGTTGATCGCCGCCAGCCCGAGGAGCAAGGTCGCGATGAGGAACCACCAGCCCTCGCGCGTCGGGGGAAACCTCCGGCGCGGCGCCAGCCACCGGAGGACACGCTTGGCGGCCGCGGCGAAGGTCACACGCTACCCCGGCGAAGGAACGCGTTCGAGGACGTCGAGGAGGACCCGCTCCGCGTCCTGGCGCGCGCGCGCCAGCGATTCGGTCTCGCCGGCCACCACCAGCCGGTGCGCGAGCGCCGGCAGCGCCAGCGACTTGAGATCGTCGGGGAGCACGTAGTCGCGCCCCTCGCAGAGCGCGGCGGCGCGGGCGGCGTTGCGCCAGGCCAGCTGCCCGCGCGGCGACACGCCCAGCGTCAGGTGCGGCGACTTGCGGGTCTCGCGCGCGACCGCCACCACGTAGTCGGCCAGCTCGGGCTCGAAATGCACGCGATCGGCCGCCTCCTGCAGCGCGCGCACGTCGACCACGCGCAGCACCGCCGAGATCGCGGCCAGCGTGTCGGCCGCGCGCCCCGGCGACTCGAGCAGGATGCGCCGCTCGTCCTCGGGCGACGGGTATTCCATGCGGATGCGCAGCAGGAAGCGGTCCATCTGCGACTCCGGAAGCGGGTAGGTGCCGTAGTGCTCCTCGGGGTTCTGGGTCGCGACCACCATGAACGGGCTGTCGAGCGCGTGCGTGCGCCCGTCGACCGAGACCTGGGCGTCGTTCATCGCTTCGAGCAGCGCGCTCTGCGTGCGCGGCGTCGTGCGGTTGATCTCGTCCGCAAGGA
>CAZNCQ010000347.1:0-6991 GCA_964571275.1 uncultured Myxococcales bacterium | reverse complement strand
CGTCGTCGAGACCGATCTTGCCCGCGAAGAACAAGCGCACCAGCTCGACGTGGCCCTTGACCAGCGCCACGCGCATGAAGTTGGTCACGCGCAGCAGGCCGTCGAGATAACAGACGTCCTTGGTGAACGGCGCGCCGCCGGCGACCAAGCCGCCGCGGCAAACCCGCCGCGCGCAGTCGTAGGCCGCGCCCTCGTCGTGGCCGTGGCTCAAGAAGAAGCGATAGAGCTCGAGAAAGTCGGCGCCGTCCTCGGCCATCTTGATCGCCAGCGTGCGGTCAGAGAGCCGCCGCATGCGCTCGATGCTGGTGGACTGGGTCATGAACTCCGTCAGGACCGCCAGCCCCTCTTGCGTCGCGGTCGTGCGCGGCGACGGGTAGCCGATGAACGGCATCAGCGGCTGCGCGCGGCCGTTGAGCGAGGTCGCGACATGGACGTGCCCCTCGTGAAACTCCAGCTGCGCCACGTCGCGCGGCGCGAACCTCGCGCCTCGTTGCAGCCGCACGCCGCCGACGCCGGCCACCGCCTTGGACGCGATGCCGTCGACGATCTCGACCTTGATCGGCGTATCGGGAAAGAAGCTTTGAAAGCGGCGCGCCAGCTCGGGCGCGATGTCCTCGGCGCTCAACGTCAGCTCGTCGGCGGGGCTAGGGCTCGCCGCCGCGCCCGCCAGCCCGTCGATGACTTCAGAGAAATGCCGCGCCAGATCCAGGTTGGTCGTGCGCCGGTCGGCGGTCAGGCTCGCCGGCCGCCCGTAGATCTCCACCGAGTGGAAGTAGAAATCCTTGGTGCCGACCGCCGCCAGCATGCGGGCCGCGGTCGCGAACGACTCGCACGTCTCGCGCAGGAAGCGCTCGATCGCGTTTTCGCCCATGACCCGCGCCTTGAGCGCGCGGAACCGCTCCAGCGACCCGGCCACGTCGGGCACCACGCGATACTCTGGGCGCGGCAGCTCGCGCGCCTCCGACGCGAAGAACGCACGCTCGACGTTCTCGTCCCAGGAGATCGCCCGCAAGACCCGGATCGGCCGTTGCGCCTCGAGAATCTCCGCGGAGACCTCGCGCAGAAGCTCGAGGCAGCGGGGAGAGACCGCCACCGCCGGTCAGGTCCCCACGCCGACCCGGATGCCGGGCGGCACCGAGTAGGTGATCCAGGCGTTGCCCCCCACGACCGCCCCCTGGCCGATGACCGTGCTGCCGCCGAGGATCGTCGCGTTTGCGTAGATGATCACGTCGTCCTCGATCGTCGGGTGGCGCTTGCGCCCCTGCGGCTTGTCCGTGCGCCCGCGGTCGCGGATGGACAGCGCGCCCAGCGTCACGCCCTGGTAGATGCGAACGCGGTTGCCGATGAGGGTTGTCTGGCCGATGACGATGCCGGTGCCGTGGTCGATGAAGAACGACTCGCCGATGGTCGCGCCCGGGTGGATGTCGATGCCGGTGCGCGAGTGCGCGTGCTCGGTGAGCATGCGCGGCACGACCTCGGCGCCGTCGTGCAGCAGCCGATGCGCCGCGCGGTAGATCGCGATCGCGTACAGCCCCGGGTAGCAGGCGACGATCTCGTCGATGCCGCTCGCCGCCGGATCCGACTCGAACGCCGCGAGCACGTCCTTGCCCAAGAGCGCGCGGATCTCGGGCAGCGCCTCCAGCAACCGGCGCGCGATCGTGCGCGCACGGCGGCGGCACTTGTCGGCGGATGCGGGCTTGCCGCAGCGGCGGTGCAGGCCGAGATAGATCGCCGCCTCCAGGCGCGGCTGCAGCGATTCGATCGTCGCCGCGACGTGGCCGCGCAGGTCGCCGCCGTCGGTGCCCAGGCGGTGCGATTCGGGAAACAGCACCTCCAGCATCTCCTCGACCAGGAGGCGGATGTCCCGCCGCGACGGGAGCGGCCCCTCCGACGCCAGCCCGGCGTGCATCCCCGCCGCCGCCGACAGCACGCGCTCCGCGAGATCCAGGTGCGGCGAGCGGGAGGACGGGCGGCGCTGGGTAGCCATTCCCGATGAGGTTACTTTGCCGTGGCCAGCCCCGCCAGTTTGGTCATGACCTCGGACATGCGGGCATCGGGCAGGGTCACCCGGGTCGGCATGCCGCCACCGAGCTTGAACAGCTTGACGAAATCGAAGCCCGACTCGAAGTCGGCGGCGATGGTGAGCGCGCCCGAGTCGCGCACCACCGCGACCGGCGCGCGCTCCTGGCCCAGCAGCAGAAGCTCGGTCTTGTCGTAGGGCGGTCCGGCGGCGGCATCGACGAAGGCGACGCCGTCGGCGACGTGGTAGCGCTCGGCCAGGCGGCGCGACTGGTCGAGCAGCGGATCGATCGCGCGCGCCGCGGCCTCGATCTCCTCCCAGTGCAGCGGGGCGCGCGTGCGCGCCACCAGATATTGAATGATGCGGTGCTTGAGATTCTCGTCGCGGAAGCGCGCGCGCAACGCGCGGTCGATGCGCGCCGCGATCGGCCCGGGCTCGCCGCGGCGGGTGTCGACGGCGCGCGCGTCGGCGTCGGCGCCTGGGTAGGGCTCGACGCCGCCCAGCACCCACTTGGCGCCGGAGTAGAGGCCGTCCAGATCCAGGTGCACGGCCACGGTATCGACCGGGCCGGCGTCGTGCACGACCTCGGGCGTGACCATCTCGGGGCAGGCGCCGTGCTGGGCCTTGGTCGACAGCACGAAGCGCGGGTCGCCGGCGAAGTCGACGTGGCGCTCGTGGTCGTGATGGTCGACCCACGCCGCGAGACGGCTACCGAGCCCGCGGATGAACGGCAGCGTGGTCTTGACGAAGGACGAGCCGCCGCCTTCGCTGGCGAACGCGATGTCGAGAACCGCGACGCGGCCGGCCAACTTTTCGGCTGGCGGCAGCGTGCGGGGGGTGAGATAGGCGAATAGCGGTAGAGAGGCGGGCTCGCTCACCGCCCAAACATAACACCCAAACGTGGAGTGGGTGACGGGCACGGTCGAGCTCGAGCGCGCCGGATCGCAATCACCAGCCGTTTTATCGACGCGCGCGTCGCATTTTTCCGGGTCCTTTTTCGCTGCGCGTGCGCGCGGCACGCCATAATCACTTCACCCGACGATGTGGCACCGATTGATCCCGATCGCCTTCTTTGCTTTCGCCGAGGCGCCAAACGCGCCGCCGCCCGCTGCTCCGGCGACTGAGGTCTCTTTTCGCACCGAAGCGGCGCCGCGCATCGATCCGGTGTTCGGCGACGTGGCGTCTTTGCGCGCTTCGATCGACAAGTTCCTGTCGCTGCAGGGCGAGATGGATCGCGTGCGCGACGAGTTCTCGTCGGCGGTGCACGAGACGCTGGCGGCGCTCACGACAGATGACGTGACCCTGGCGCGCGCCGGGGCCGACGCGCGGCAGTGCCCCGCGGGCGCGAGCACGCCGTACGGGCACGCGCTGGCATCGGGCGGGCGCTACCTGGCGCTCGGCCAGCAGCTGCAGGCGAGCTACCGCGAGATCCGCCGCGCCGAGGATCTCGGCGACACGCTGGGACTGACGCCCGACTACCGCTTGCGTGCGAAGAAGGCCAAGGACATGCACCAGCAGTTGCTGTCCGACTACCGCGAGATGCGCGTGGCGTTCTACGACCAGCTGGGCGCCGAGCTGCGCCACGCCGGCTGCAAGCTGACCGCGAAGGGGATCTCGGCCGCGGTGCCGCCCGAGGCGAACCCGTTCAACCCGAGCTCCTGGGATCTCGCCGAACCGTCGCCCGAGCCCGTGGCGCCGCCCGCGCGTGGATCGTCGGCCGCCGCGCCACCGACGACGACGCCGGGGTTGGCGGCGTCGGGAACGCCGCTCGGCGCCGAGGCGTCCGCCGCCGGCGTCGCGCCCGCGATCTGGATCGAGATCGACAACGCGCTGTGCAACGAGCCGACACGGCTGGCGATCGACGGACAGGCGCTGGGGCAGATCGGCCCGCGCAACAAGACGTCGGTGCGCGCGCGCTCCGGCCCGCACGAAGTCTGCGCACTGCCCGCCTCCGATCGCCGAGCCTGCGGCGACGCCGGCACCATGCGCAAGGCCTACCTGCACGAGGGCTGGCAGCTCACGATCCACTGCGCGAAGTGAGGCGCGCGGCGCGCGCCGTCAGTTGATGCAGTAGCCGTACATCGCGCCCGTGGCGACCGCGACGCAGTGCTGGCCGTTCGGGCAGGTGTTGCTGCCGCTGGTCGCGCAGGTCTGGCGGCAGTGCGTGCCGGCCAGGCCCGGCTGCGGGGTGCACACGAGGCCGGGGCCGCAATCGTTGTAAGCGGTGCACACGCCGCCGAGCGCCACCGCCGTCTTGCTGTTGGGGCAGTCGCAGAACGTCGTGCCGGCGGAGCTCACGTAGCAGCCGAGCACCGGGCTCGCGCAACCGTTGGTGGTCGTGACCAGCGGGTTGCACGTGGCCGGCGCCAGGCTGCACGTCCGGTAGCCGGTGTCCTTCTCGCTTGAGTCGACGATCGGGATCTCGCACGTCCGGCCCGCGGGGGTGGCACATTGCGCGTTGGTCGTGCAGTGCTGGTAGCAGCGCCCGAAGCCGGTGCCGCAGGTATCGGATTCGACCAGGCAGATGTAGCCGGGCGCGCAGTTGTCATTGTTGGGCGTGCAGACATCGCCCAGCTTCACGGTGCCGATGGTGATGGTGCACGCGGCCGCCGAGCCGGAGACGTTGCAGCGCCCGCACGGGCAACCGGTCTGGCAGGTGGGGTTGCACACCTTGCCCGCGGCCGGCTGGTCGGCGCAGATCGGGTCAATCTTCGGGCAACTGGCCGCGTGGCAGCGCCCGTCCATCGGGTTGCAGGAGAAGCCGTCCGGACAGGGCTTCCCGGCGTCGGCGCAGATGAAGCCGCCGTCCTTGATGCTCGGGTTGTAGCAAGCGGCGGGAGCCAGCAGAGCCAGCCAGGTCACCAGAGACATCGCCCGCGACGTCAGCAGGGACATCGGTCCGCGCTGCCAGCCTTCCGTCTTCGTCGACATCATCGTCCTTAGTAGTTCCACGAAGCGCCCGCGCCGACCAGTCCCGACGGTGTGATCCAGGGCGCGACGCTGACGTGCGTACCTGCCGCCGGCGCCGGTTCCGATGACGACGGCCCCGTGAGCAGCAGAACTCCGGCGGTGACCAGCGCCGCACCGCCGACGATCGCCGAAGTGATCGCGATGGCGTTCTCGCGGCGGCCGCTGGTCTCGACCGCCGGATCGAACACCTTGTTGCCGGCACGTGACTGCGCCGTGACCGTGTCGGCGTTGCTGCTGGCGGCGAGCCCTTCGAAGGCCCCGAGCACCAGGCCGCCAGCGCCCACCACCGTGAGCGAGATGATCCCTATCAGGCGACCGCTGCTTCCGCTGCCGGACGTCTCGGGCGGCGGCGCGGCCGGCGTCGCCGGCGGTGTGGTGACCGGCGCCGGCTCCGTCGGCGTAGCGACGGCGGCCGGCGGCGGCGAAGGCGGAGGTGCGGCCACGGGGGCCGGCGGCGGCGGTGGCGCAGCCGGCGGCGGCGGCGGCGGCGCGGGAGGCGCCGGCGTGGTCGGGACCGCCGCCGCGGGGGCGGGCGGCGGCGCGGCCACGACGCGCGGTTTCTCCTCGATCTTTTCCAGCTCGGCGATCTTCTGCTCGACGTCGGCGCGGTTGGGCGCGTTCGGCGCGCGCTGCAGGAACCGCCTGTAGAATCGCACCGCCTCGCCGGGCTGGTTGTTCAAACGATACGACTGCGCGATGTTGAACAGCATCGCGGGATTGCCGCCGATCTCGTAGACCTTGGCGTACTCGTCGATCGCGTCGGCGTACTTGCCGACATCGTACGCGCGCTGCCCCTTTTCGTAGTGCTGCTTCATCTCCAGCTTCTGCTCGGCCGTCACGTTGGAAGCCGGCTGCGCACAGGCGCTGCCGAACCGGCCGACGGTTCCAGCCGCCAGGACCGCGACGACGACCGCGACGAAGATCGCGACGACGACCGCCGGAGATCCAGGCGCGACCGCGACCAGGGTGAGCCAGGAACGGCGCGCGCGGCGCGGGGTCGAGGGCGTCATGACGGCCCGATATTATTCTGGGCCGGCCCGCTTCTTGTAGTATTTTCGCCGAAAGTCCGCCCCCGCCCAGGAGGTCCGTGATGCGCAGTCGTTCGTTTTCCCTGTCTCTGCTTGTCGTGACCGCGGTTGCCACGATCGCGTCGTGCAGCACGGAAAAGGCCGCCGGCCCCAAGGCCTGTTGCGACCAACCCAAGACCCCGCCCGGAGTTCCGGGTTTCACCGTGATCAAGGACGATGCGAGCGGCCCCAGCGACGGGCAGGTCGTGAAGATCCGCGTCGCGCTCAAGCAGAAGACCAAGCGCGACGACATCTACCCGGCGATGCAATTTCTGTATCGCTACGCGATGACGCGCGAATCGTTCGAGCCGACGACCTTCGAGGGCGAGTTCTTCACCAGCGAGGGCGAGGCGCAGGTGGGCTCGAACCCGGCGGCCAAGATCTGGCGCGAACGCGGCGACAGCGGCCCCAAGTGCGAGAACAACATTCCGCTCGAGTTCGCCGAACAGATCGACAAGGCGTTCGCGTACAGTCTGAACCGCGCGGTGCCCGAGGACCTGAACGACAGCTGCCACCTCGACACGAAGAAGAAGCAGCCGCGCTTCGACGACAAGTTTGCGCACAAGGCGACGTACAAGGTCGATGCCGCCAAGCAGTCGGTCGAGGTGACCTATCCCTATCTCGAGACCGGCAAGGACGAGTACGTGAAGTCGATCAGCTTCAACAACGCCATGACGTACTGGGCGGAGTTCACGAGCACGATGTTCAACAAGGCGCCGAATCTGAAGGAGCTGACCTACTCCGGGCTGCTCAACGACGAGCCGGTCATGAAGATCACGGTCACGCGCGCCGAGTTCGACGCCAAGCTGTCGACGGTGCAGGAGACCATCGCGTCGTATGCGGCGATCACGTTCGCCAAGCTCGGCCTGCACAAGACCGACGACAAGGGCGCGCTCAAGGAGCAGGAGCAGCAGAAGACCAAGACGTACAAGGC
>CAZNCQ010000346.1:0-7127 GCA_964571275.1 uncultured Myxococcales bacterium | reverse complement strand
CTAGGTGTGCTGGGAGAAGAAGACGGCGTTGCCGTCCGGATCACGGACGATGATCTCTCGGGCGCCATAGGACGTCGTGCGTTCGGGCGTCACGGGCGGCCATCCGGTCAGGGCTTTCCGGATCGGCGCCAGGTCGGCGACTTCGATGTAGAGCACGCTGCGGTACGAGCCGGTGGCGATCGCGGCCACGTCCTTGGCCAGCGAAGCGCGGCTCTGGAGCATGACCTCGACGCCGCCGCGCTGCAGGATCACGAATCCCAGGCGGTTGGCTTCGGGGACCTCGACGGTCTTCTGGAATCCGAGCCGGTCGACCCAGAAGGGCAGGCTGTCCTCGATCCTCTCGACAATCAGGTTGGGCGTGAGCTTTTTCATGGGGCCGATCTTCATGGCGCCGATCCTGGCGTCGCGAACAGCGAGCGGATTGGAAAAATGGAACCCCGGGCAGCGCGGACGTCGCGCGGCGCGAGGCCAGCCAGCTCGCGAAAGTCGCGTGCCATGTGCGCCTGATCGAAGTAGCCGAGATCGACCGCCGCGCCGGCCAGGCTGGGCGGCGCGGCGCCATCGCGCTGCAGTTGGTCGACCGCGCGCTGCAGCCGCGCCACGCGCGCGAGCTGTTTGGGCCCGACGCCGACCTCGGCGCGGAACCGCCGCGCCAGGTGCTGGCGGGTCCACCCGATGTCGCGGCCGAGCTCGTCGATCGACGGCGGCGCCGCGCCAAAGAGCCGCCCGATCGCGTGGGCAACGGCGCGGTCGGGGCGCGCGGTGGCGTGCAATCGCGCGAGCAAGCGCTGTTCGAGCGCGGCGATCGCGCCCGAGGGGTCGGGCGCGGCTTCGGCGCCGAGCGCGATCCAGCGCGCGCCCGCGTCGCCGGCGGCGAGCACGCGGTCGGTCAGCGCATCGGCGGGCAATCGCAGAAACGGCGCGGCGCCGCCCGGGCGAAATCGCACGGCCGCGCTGCATACGCGGGTCCGCGGGTGAAACAGCGTGGCCCGCGTCATCGTCCCGACGGTGACCGCCTGCCCGAAGCCCTCGCTGTCGGGATCGACGTCGATGATGACGTCGATGCAGCCGTCGGGAAGGATCCGACGGGGCTCGGCGCCGGGCGCGGCGGTGAGGATCCAGAATCGATCGACGAACGGCCGCAGCGCCAGATGAGGAAGAATCTCGCGGTACGCCATGGCTCGCCGTCGACCCCGACCCGATCTCTACGCTCTCGACCGCCGCTTGGCCAGGCAGCCGCGTGCGGAGGTCGTCCGCGAAATCGTCTCAGGGGTGGACGTGCTACATTCGCGCCCCGCGTTGGACGATTGCCACTACTGACCGCGAGGAGGCGTCATGAAGCACCGGAAATTGACCATGGTTCTCGGCACGGCCGTGGCGCTGGGCGCCGTCTTGCTCGGCGCTCGCGCGCTGCAGGCGCAGCAGCCGGGTTTCAAGCGCGTGCCGCTGCAGACTCACGACATCACGGCCTACGCCGGCCACGAGGCGGTGCAGGTGCGCGGCGAGTTCGAGCCCGGCGCGGCCACGCCCAAGCACACGCACCCCGGCGAAGAGCTGGGGTATATCCTCGAGGGGACGGTCGTGATGGAGCTGGAAGGCAAGCCGCCCATCACGTTGAAGGCTGGCGACGTCTTCTTCATCCCTGCCGGTCACGTCCACGCGGCGAAGAACAGCGGGACCGGGGCTGCCAAGATCCTCTCGACCTACGTCGTCGAAAAAGGCAAGCCGCTGGCCACGCCGGTCCCCGGCGGGAAGTAGTCCGCGCCGCGCGGCTCGTGCCCTAGTCTTGCGGCGCGGTCAGCTCGAAGACGCGGTTGTGCTCGGCGCGCGGCTTGGACGTACGACGGAACGTCGTCGTGCAGTAAGTGCCCACGAGCCCACTGCAGGCGTCGGCGTAGACCACGGAGCAGGTGGTGTCGTCGAGCTGGCCCAGGCGTTCGTAGCATCCCGACAGGCGCTGCGTGCGTCGATCGATCTCGGCTTGCACGGCCGGCCAGGGCGCGCTCTCGGCGCGATCGCAGCTCAGACGAAAGCAGGCGGCGGTGCCCCCGTCGTCCGGCGAGCTCGATCGCGCATCGCCCGGGCCAGGCGACGCCGTGCCCTGGCAGCGCCGGGTCTCCGCGCGCACCTCCTCGGACGTCTCGCAACTCCAGTCGCCGTAGGTGCGCCGGCACTCGTCGCCGACCGCTTCGGTCCCGTAGCGCAGCAACGTGTCGCCCTCTTGCTCGGGCAGCTGATCGATCGCCGGCCGGGCGGCTTCGCTGTCGTACTCCGCGTCGGTGAGGCCGCGGATCAGGGGCGGGACTTCGTGGTAGTCATCCTCGTCGAGGATCGCGGCCTCGCTGGTGCGCGCGATGCGCAGCACTTCCCACAGCGTCGCCAGGCCGCTGCCGTTGTTTTGCCGCGCCTCGCGGCAGGCGAACATCGCCTTGCAGCCGTCAGTCGCGGGCACGAGTGATGCGCAGGCTCCGACGTCGGGCACCGCGACGGCCGCGCCCAGGCGGCCGAGATTGAAGTAGGCGGTGAGGCGGAGCTTCGCGAACCGCTTTCCCTTGTCCCCTCCGGCATGGGCTGCCAGGCGCACCACGTTCTGGTTGGCGGCGACCGCTTCGACGGTGCGCCCCAGCTTCTGCAACGTGAGCGCGACGTCGGCGAGCGCGTCGGGTTCATCGTGGTCGCGATCGGCCGCCGCGCGGAACTTCGCCAGCGCTTCGTCGTAGCGGCCCGCTCGGTAGGCGCGCGTCCCCTCCTGGCGCAGCGCCGCGCTCGCGCCCTGGACCGGCGCTGGCGCCGTGCCGCGCCGGCGGCCGGCGCGCGCGCCCACGGGCAGGGCGGCCGCCAAGAGCGCCGCCGCAAGCGGCAAGGTGCGCGCGAAGGAAGCAAGCATTCAAGATCACAGTACCATCAGGCCCCGTCGACCCGTCTCGCCGGCGCTGGGAAAACCACCCCCGGTCGTCGATTTCACCGCGCCAGCTTTTGCAAGCGGGCGGTGACGTTCAGCAGCGCGCGTCCCTCGTGGTACCCCTCCTTCCAGATGCGCCCCTTGCCGCCGGCGACCGGGCGGCCCTCGCCGTCGATCATCTCGTAAAGCCCGTGAAATTCGGGGTCGCGCTGGAAGTCGTTGATGAACTGCCACTGCTTCTGGAACGCGCGGAAGTAAGCGTCGGTGGTGGTGCCGTACAGATCGTGCATGAGCAAGAGCGCGTTCAGGCCCTCGGCCTCCACCCACCATTCCTTTTGCTTGTCCTCGGGCGGGCCGTAGGTGCCGCCGTCGCGATAGAACCCGCCGCGCGCCGCGTCCCAGCCATAGGCCAGCGCGTGGTCGACGAGCATGCGCGCCATGATCAACGTCCGCGGCGCGTGGCCGTGGCCCAGCACCTCCTCGGCCTCGAGCATCAAGTACGCCGCCTCGACGTCGTGGCCGTACGAATCGTGCCCGGGCAGCGCGATCCAGGCGTCGGTCAGGTACAGGTTCATCGCGCCCGGCGCGACGCAGATCTTGTCGCGGATGATCGCGACCAGCTCCTCGATCCGCCTGCGCAGCGTCGGGTCCTTCCAGACCTCGTAGAGCTGCGTGAACGACTCCAGCAAATGAATGTGCGTGTTCATCGACTTGTAGCCGACGGGAAACATCGCCACCGGCACCATGTCGACCTTGCCGGTCTCGGCGCGCGCCACCGCCGGCTTGCCCTCGCGGGTCAGCCATTCGAAGTACCCGCCGTACTTCGAATCGTGTCCGTGCTCGTCGAGCCAGCGAAACGCCCGCTTCGCGAACCCAAGCACCGCCGGATCGCCGGTCGCCTGATAGACCGCCGCGAGCGCGTAGAGGCAGAAGCTGTTGCCGTAGAGATGTTTTCCGTCGGTGTACTCGGCAGAGATCTTCCCCTGCTCGTCGAGGCCCCAGAAAAAGCCGCCGCTCTGTCGATCCCAGAGCACGTCGGTGAGATAGGAGAGACCGTGGCGCGCGATGGGCAGGAAGCGATCCTTGAGCTCGGGCCGGCGCACCGCAAGCTCTGCCGAAAGCCAGGTCAGGCGGGCCTGGAACACGGAGAATTTACCGTCGTGCGGGAGCGTGGCGCTCCAGTCGCGCGCGAAGTCGGAGCGGAAGCCGCCGCGCTCGTCGTCGATGGCGCGCGGGAACCAGACGTCGATGACGTCGCGATGGAGCATGGTCTCGGCCGCGTCGGCGAGCGCGCGGTAGGTGGCAGGACTGGGCGCGATGTAGGCGTCGGGCGCGCTGGCGGTGTCGAGCGGGGCCGGCGGCGCGGGCGGTGCCGCCGGTTGCTCGGCGGCGCGCGCGACCACGCCGCCCGCGACCAGCGCAAGCGCCGCTGCGATCGCAGGGACGGCGCGCGCGCGCGGCGCTGGGTCGTGGCTCACGTCGATCGGCTCACGGGGACGGTGGCGGAGGTGGTGGTGGCGGATAGCCGGGCGGCGGCGGCGGTGGGTAGGCCGGCGGTGGCCAGGGCGGCGGCGGCGTGGCGGGCGCGGGTGGCGGTCCGCCGCCTCCGAACAACAGCGCCAGGCCGCCCTGGTAGAGCAGCACGTCCTCTTTCAGCGGCCGGTACACGTTGATTTCGGGGGCGATCCAGAATGCGTTGCTGACCTTGAGCGGCAGGCTCACATACCCACCCAGCCACAGGCCGCTGGTTGCGGCGCTCGCCGTGTCCGAGCCCGAGCTGCTCGCCGACACCGACGCGAACGTGTAAAGGAACTTGGGTCCAAACGAGATCGCGACGTTGTCGTTGAGGTTGAGGCCGAAGAGCACCGGCAGGTGCAAGTAGGTCGCGCTGAACGAACCGCTGGACGTGCCGTTGGCGTCGGAGCTCGAGCTACCGAACGAGATGTACGAAGCGGCGGGCGCGATCGCGATGTCGAGCGGCCCGCGCAGGAACTGATACTTGAGCCCGAGCTCGGCGCCGATCAAATAGAGCTTGCCGCCGATGTCCAGATTGTCCGTCAATCCGTAACGGGCGACGAACTCGAATTGCGGAAACGTGAACGACTGGCCGGGCGTGGTGACGCCGTTCGAATCCGTGTGGCTCGCGGTCTTGATTCCAACCGCCTCGAAGCCAAGCCCCAGACGGGCTTGCCCCTGCGGCACGGTGCGCGGCGTTTGCATCGTGCTCAACGACGGACATCCGGCGAGCGTCAATGCGGCGATGCTGGCTCCACAAACGAAGGCGATGCGCGAGACGACGAACGGAAAGCCCCGATTCTTCGCAAACGGTGGCGTCAATGGACTCTCCTGGCACGAGGGCGGTGAGGGTTGGTCCAGCAGCCGCAAGGTACCATTCGTGCGTCCGCGCACGCAAACAATCAGGCTCATTGTGCGCAGCGAGCGGTCGCGCCGGCCTGATCGATCGCGAGGAGCGCACATCAGTCCCGCGGCCGGCGATCCGGTGTCGGGTGCGCCGGTGTCGCTGGAGCTGGTGTCGGACGCGGCAGGTAGGCGCGCCTGCGTGGCTGTGGGCTCTTTCAGATCGCCTGTGCCGGAAGCGCGATCACCGATCCGGCCTCAGAAATTGCACGCAAGCAGCCGATGAGTCGCAGGGCGATCCTGATCGGTCTGCATGGAAGAAGCCAGCTATACGCCGTCGAAGGGCAATGGCCCCAAGTACCAGCTCCTGATGGAGCTCGGGAAAGGCGGGATGGGCGTGGTCCACCTGGCGATGTCGCGCGGACCGCAGGGGTTCACCAAGCTGCTGGTGCTGAAGATCATGCGGCGCGAGCTGCTGGGCGAGCCCGACCTTCTACAAATGTTTCTGGAAGAGGCGCGCATCTCCGCGCGCCTGGCCCACCCCAACATCGTCCATGTCTTCGAGGTCGGCGAGCACGAGGGGTGCCCGTGCATCGTCATGGAATACCTCGAAGGGCAGCCGCTGTCCTCGATGCTGGTGCGTGCGCCCGAGAAGCCACCGCTGCCGCTGCACCTGCGCGTGCTGGCGAAGGCGCTCGCGGGGTTGCACGCGGCGCACGAGCTGCGCGACTACGACGGCACGTCGCTGAAGCTGGTTCACCGCGACGTCTCGCCGCACAACGTGTTCGTGCTCTTCGACGGCCAGGTCAAGGTGCTGGACTTCGGCATCGCCAAGGCGGTCGGCTCCGAGATCGAGACGCGCACCGGCAGCCCCAAGGGAAAGATCCGGTACATGTCGCCGGAGCAGCTGATGCGCGATCCACTCGATCGGCGCGCGGACATCTTCTCCGTCGGCGTGTTGCTCTGGGAGGCGCTGGCGCGCCGGCGCATGTGGGGCGAGATGGAAGAGGGCGAGGTCACGCGCGCGCTGCTCAACCACAGGATTCCGCCGCTGCCCGAGGGCGATCACATTCCCGCCGAGCTGCGCGCGATCTGCGCGCGCGCTCTGGCGACCGACCCCGCCGATCGCCATCCGACCGCCGAGGTGTTTCAGCGCGACCTCGAGAAATATTTGCAGGGGTTGCCCGAGCCTTGCGGCTCCGAGGAGCTGGGCGCGTTCCTGCGCACGCAGTTCGGAGAGCTGCGGCAGGCGACCAAGAAGCTCATCGACTTTCACATCAAGTCGGCGCAGCCCGGCGCGAGCTCGAACGGCAACACGCCGAGCCGCCCGTCGAAGACCGGTCAGCGCGCGGTGCCTCGTCGCACGGGCGCGAATGCGATTGCCGCCGCGCCGCTGCCCGCGCCGACGCCGATCGATGCAGCGACCGGCGAGGCGCTGACGCGCGCGTACCCGCCGCCGGCCGCGGCCGCCCTGGATCCCGCGGTCACGGTCACGCCGACATCGTCACCTCCGTCGCATCACTGGAACCGTCTGTTCGTCGTCGGCGCGATCGGCGGCTTGCTGGCGTTCCTGCTCGCGGGCGCGAGCTTTCTGCGCGGTGGAACGATCCACGCCGAGGGCAAGCCCGGCGGAGCGGAATCGTCGGCGCTGGGACCGGCGGGGCCGGCGCCGGTGCCGACCTGCGGCCCCGGCTTCAAGCTGTGCGGAGCGGAGTGCGTGTCGATCGATCGCCCCGACTTCGGGTGCGGCGGCGAGAGCTGCCAGTCCTGCCGCGTGCTCAACGCGACCGCGCGCTGCAACCAGCATCACGCGTGCGACAGCGCGATCTGCTACCAGTCGTTCGACGACTGCGACGGCGACTCGCAC
>CAZNCQ010000345.1:0-7208 GCA_964571275.1 uncultured Myxococcales bacterium | reverse complement strand
GCAGCACGCACTCCAGCGCGTCGACGTTGCCGGTGACGAACGCCATCTGCGGGATGTCGCCCTCGGCCTTGGTGCGCGGCAGGCGCGACTGGTCGGCCGTCAGCGGGTTGTCGACGCAGGGGAGCGTGTTGATAGAGATCTGCCGCCGCCACCGCCCGAGCTGGATGACGACCGGGATGTTGTTGCCGACCGGGACGTTGGTCAGCGTGAACTTGCCGTCGGGTCCGCTGGTCGTGGTCACCAGCGGATCGCCGGTCAGGTCGGAGCCGCACTGGTCACAGGACACGCCGCGCGAGAACGCGGTCACGGTTCCGTTCGGGATGTAGACCACGGCGTTGTAGAGCGGGTCGGGCGTTCCGAAGCGTGCCGGCGTCGGCGCGAACACTGTGCCGCTGATGCTGGTCGTGCCGCCATTGGGGCAGATCTGCTGCAGCGGGCAGAGGTTCACGCACGGCTTGGCGACCCCGCAGATGTTCGGACCGGCGCCACCGCAGGTCTGGCCGCTCGGGCAGGTGTTGCCGCAGTTCATCGAGCCGCCGCAGCTATCCCCGATGGTCCCGCAGTACTGGACGCCTGCTTGCGGGTTGCAGCTGCCGGGCACGCACGCCGGGTCGCCGCACAAGTACGAGACGCCGCGGCCGCCGCAGCTTTGTGGCGCTGTGCACGCGGCGCAGTTGATGGTGCCGCCGCAACCATCGCCGATCGGGCCGCAATAGTGACCGCCGTTGAAGATGCAGGCCGCCGGCGTGAGCGGGGTGCAGGTACCGCCGCCGCACAGGTTCGCGACGCCGGTGCCGCCGCAGGTCTGGCCCGCGGAACAAGCCGCCGCGCAGTTGAGCGAGCCGCCGCAACCGTTGCCAATGATTCCGCAGTACTGGCCGCCGACCGGGGTGCAGGTCGCGCCGGGGCAGGTCGGTGCGCCGCAGGCGTTGGCGATGCCGGCGCCGCCGCAGGTCTGCCCCGCGGGACAGCTGTTGCCGCAGTCGACGGCGCCGCCGCAGCCGTCGCCGATCAGGCCGCAGTACTGGCCGCCGGGCAGCGAGCAGGTGCGGTTGGGCGTGCAGCCGACCACGCCGCAGACGTGCGCGACGCCAGCGCCGCCGCAGGTCTGGCCGGTCGGGCACGCGCCGCAGTCCTGCTGCGCGTCGCAGCCGTCGCCGATCAATCCGCAGTAGCGGCCGCCGGGCGGCGCGCACGACGTCTTCACGCAGTTGGGCTGACCGCAAATGTTGGCCAGGTTGGCGCCGCAGACCGTGCCGGCGGGGCAGGTGCTCCCGCAGTCGACCGGACCGCCGCAACCGTCGCCGATCACTCCGCAATACGTCGCGCCCGACACCGAGCAGCTGGTCACCGTGGGCGAGCAGCCCGGCGGCAGGCAGATGTGCTTGGTCGGATCGCAGAACGTGCCGGTCGGGCAGGCGCCGCAGTCGACCGAGTGCTCGCAGCCGTCACCGATCGTGCCGCAGTACTGGCCGCCCTGGAACGTGCACGACAGCGGCGTGCAGTTGGGCTTGCCACAGATTCCGTGCACGTTGGCCCCGCAGGCGGTTCCCGCGGGGCAGGTCGAGCCGCAATCGACGGTGCCGCTGCAGCCGTCGCCGACGACGCCACAGTAGTTGGCGCCGGTGACCGTGCAGCTGGTCAGCGTCGGCGAGCAGCCGGGAACGATGCAGAGGTGACTGGTGGCGTCGCACGCCATTCCGGTCGGACAGTCGCCGCACGCCAGGTTGTGGCCGCAGCCGTCGCCGATGTCGCCGCAGTACTGGCCGCCCGCCACGCTGCAGGTGTGGGGAACGCACGCGGGATCGCCGCAGACGTTGGGGATGCCGGTGCCGCCGCAAGTCTCGGGCGCGGTGCAGGTGTCGCCGCAGGCGATCGAGTGGCCGCAACCGTCGCCGATCGTCCCGCAATAGGAGACGGCGCCGCCGGTGCAGGCGACGATTCGAGGAACGCAGCCCGGCGTCCCGCACAGTCCCGGCGTGCCGGTGCCGCCGCAGGTGTCGGGCGCGGTGCAGTCGGGGCAGTGGATGATGCCTTCGCATCCGTCACCGATGTCGCCGCAGTATTGCCCGCCGGTCGGAGCGCAGGTGGTGACCGACGGCGTGCACGGCGGCCGGTCCAGCGGCGGCAGCGCGTCGCGCACGTGAACGTCGGGGGCCGCGTCGATCTCGACGTTGATCGAGGCGTCGGCCGACCGGTCCATCTTGAACGTGCAGCCGGCGACCCCGAAGCCTGAGATGACGAAGGCGACCGGGGCGACCGCGGTCATGGTCGCGATGAAACGAACCCATCCTGCCAAACACCAAGCCCGCGAAAAAGTTTTCATCGTGAGTCCCCTGACGACGGAGCCGCGAGACGCGTCGAACGGAGCTCGCAATTCGAAGCAATAAAAAATGAGAGTGGTGCTTCTTTGTGCCGGGCTTGCCTCTCGTCGTCAACCCTTCTTTTTATGTGTTTTCGAAAACGGCTCAGGATTTTCACGTTGGCGCCTTCCAGTGTCCCGGGGAGCGCTTTTGCTGCTCAAACTTCTTCGCGTGCGAACGACGATCGGTGACCGGTCGCACGCGTTCTCCAATCAGGGGTGGTGTTCGCCGGGGATCTCGGGGAGCATGCCGCCGGTGAAATTCGGATTCTTTACCGACCCTGATCGCACCCGATACTGCTACTTGCGCTTGCGCCGCCTCAAGACGGCGCTCGCCGATGAGGTCGCGCTCGACGCCCTCGCCGCCGAGTTGGAGGTGCGCGGCTTGGCGTCCGGATCGTCGCCTCGCATCAAGATCGCGGCGATCGACCACCAGATCGACCGGCTGCGGGCCACCACGAGCTCCATCTGGCACCAGGCGCCGCCGCCCGACGTGTTGGCGGCGTCACTGTTCGCGGTGTCGAAGCGCGCCGGCGGGCCCCTCGGCGAGCTGTTCAACCCCGCGCCCGGCGCGGCCGTGCTGGCGCCTCCGGTGGCGACCTGGTTGGACAGCACCGGTCTCACGATCTTCGACCGTTTGCCGCCCGGCACCGCCTTCGCGCTGGTCGGCTACCACAAAGCCGCCTTTTCAGGGTTGCGCGTCGTGGCTGTCGGTATCAATAACGACGCGAGCCAGATCGACGGTGCTCTGGAAGCGATGAAGCCCTTCGCGCGATACACCCAGGCGATGCATCTGGCGCTCACGCCCGCCGTGGCCGCGGAGTACCTGACCGAGTCGGCGAAGGCGACCGGCCGCTGGGACGGCGGTGCGCTTGCCCGCCGGCTGCAGACACTGGGCGCGGGGCTCTTGATAATCGAAGGCGACGCCGTGTCGCCCGCCATCCTGCCCAGGACCCACGCCATCGACGGCGAATCGCTGACCGCGCTGCTGGCGGCGTTCGGAGCGCGGCCGTGAGCCGGGTCCTGGTGACCGGCGGCTCCGGCTTCATCGGGAGCCACACGATCTTGCAGCTGCTGGCCGCGGGCCATCAGGTTCGCGCCACCGTGCGCAACCTCGGCCGCGAGAACGAGGTGCGTGGCATGCTCGAGCAAGGGGGCGCCAACGGTGGTGGTGACCGCCTGTCATTCGTCGCCGCCGATCTCGAGTCCGACGCCGGCTGGCCGCAGGCCGTCGCGGGCTGCGACTACGTGCTGCACGTGGCGTCTCCGTTCCCCGCGACGATCCCCAAGGACGAAAACGAGATCATCACGCCCGCGCGTGAAGGCGCCCTGCGCGTGTTGCGCGCCGCTCGCGACGCCGGCGTCAGGCGCGTGGTGCTGACGTCGTCGTTCGCCGCGATTGGCTACGGGCATCGCTTGCAGAGCCAGCCATTCGACGAAAGCAGCTGGACGGATCCGGCCGGCGACGACGTAGCGCCGTACGTGAAGTCGAAGACGCTCGCCGAACGCGCCGCCTGGGACTTCATGAAGAAAGAAGGCGGCGCGCTGGAGCTGGCGTCGGTCAATCCGGTCGGCGTCTTCGGCCCGGTGCTGGGCCCCGACTACTCGACGTCGATCCTGCTGGTGAAGCGGCTGATGGACGGCGCCGTGCCGGGTTGCCCCAAGCTCTATTTCGGCGCGGTCGACGTGCGCGACGTCGCCGACCTGCACCTGCGCGCGATGACCGATCCCGCGGCTAGGGGCGAGCGCTTCCTGGCGGTGGCGGGCGACTTTCTCTCGACGCTGGAGATCGCGCAGATCTTGAAGCGCCGCCTGGGCGCGGACGCCAAGCGCGTGCCCAACCGGGAGATCCCGAACTTCCTCGTTCGCCTGGCGGCGATGCGCGATCCGACCGTGAAGCAGATCTTGCCCGAGCTCGGCAAGCGCAAGAACGCGACCAACGAAAAGGCGCGGCGCGTGCTGCACTGGTCGCCGCGCTCGGCCGAAGAGGCGATCGCGTCGACTGGCGAGAGCCTGGTGCGCTTCGGATTGCTCAAGGACAGCCGCAAGAACTGAGGCCGGCCCGGGCGCGTCGGGCTTCGCGGAAGAATCGGCGCGTGATATTTTTGCGCGCGTGCGGAGTGGGAGCCACTACACGAGCCAGGCCCCGGGGACCGGCGAAGCCACATCCGATCTCGACGTCCCGGACGGCGCGCGCCAGACATTCTTGCTCGGGCTCAGCGATGCGTTGCGGCCGCTGCTGGAGCCGACGGCGATCCAGGACGTCGCCGCGCGCATGCTCGGCGAGCACTTGGGCGTGGCGCGGACTTACTACGCGGAGTGCGACGAGGAGGCGCGCACCCTGACGATCCACCGGGACTTCGTGCGTCACGGCGGGCCGAGCCTGCGCGGCGTCTACCCGCTGGCGGAGATGCCGCCGATCGTCGACATCCTTCGCTCCGGCCGGCCGTTCATGACCACGGACTGGCTCGGCGAAAGCGATCCCGGTTCAATGTTCCGCGCGCGCCTCGCGGCGTTCGACATGCGCGGGCACCTGGTCGTACCGCTCGCCAAGGGCGGCAAGCTTCTCGGCACGCTGAGTGTGAGCGACTCCGCCCCGCGCGAGTGGACCCGCTACGACCTGGCGATCGTCGAGGAGACGGCCGAGCGGACCTGGGCCGCGGTCGAGCGTGCCAGCGTCGAGGCAACGCTCAAGACCCGGGAAGCGCAGCTGGCTTTCCTCGACGAGATCTCGCAGGCGATGGCGGTCGCGGCGCCGGAGGGCGAGATCATGAATCGGATCAGCGAGCGGATCGCCGCCCACCTGCACATGACCCACTGCACGTTGATGGACGTCGACGTCGCGCGCGGCCAGGTGACGACGTCGTTCGGGTGGCAGGCCAACCAGCCGCCGCGCGTGATGGCCCGAACCTATCGGATGGCGGACTATCTGACGCCCGACTTCGAGCGCGCGGCGCGCGCGGGCGAGACGGTGGTCTGCGGGAACACCGAGAGTGATCGCGTCGCCGACGCGCGGGCTTACGCCCGGCTGGGCATCCTGGCGTTCGTGACCGTTCCGTTCCATCGCGAGGGCGAGTTGAAGTTCCTGCTCGCCGTCGCCGACGGTCGTGCGCGCGAGTGGACCGCGGGGGACTTGCAGCTCCTTCGCCAGCTGAGCGAGCGCATCTTCCCGCGCATCGAGCGCGCGCGCGCCGAGAAGGCGCTGCGCGAGAGCGAGGCGCACTACCACTCTCTGTTCGAGATGATGGACGAGGGTTTCGCGGTCGGCGAGATCATCCGAGACGCTCGCGGGCGGGCGGTCGACTACAAGATCATCGAGCTCAACCGCGCGTACGAGAAGCAGTGTGGGCGGCCGCGCGACAACGTCATCGGCCGGCCCATGCGGGAGCGCGCGCCGTCGCTGGACCCGCGGTGGCTGCACGAGTTCGGGAGCGTCGTCGGCACCGGCCAGCCGACGCGCTTCGAGCACTACGTACCGACTCTGGGGCGCTGGTTCCACGTGCGCGCCTTCGCGCGCGGCGGCGATCGATTCGGAATCCTGTTCGACGACATCACCATTCAAAAGCACGCGGCCGAAGAGCAGAAGCGCGCCCACGCGCACGAGATCCGCCTGCGCGAAGCCGCGAGCGAGGCGAACCGCGCCAAGGACGAGTTCATGGCGCTGCTCGGTCACGAGCTGCGCAATCCGCTGACGCCGATCCTGGCCACGCTCGACCTGATGCGCTTGCAGGGCAAGAAGGTCTTCGTCAACGAGCGCGCGCTGATCGAGCGCCAGGCGCGCCACCTGGCCCGGCTGGTCAACGACCTGCTCGATGTCACGCGCATTGCGCGCGGCAAGGTCAAGCTGCTGAGTCAGCCGGTCGACATCGGCGGCGTGATCTCGCGCGCCATCGAGACCGTGAGCCCGGTGCTGGAGGAAAAAGGACACCGCCTGACCACCTCGATCGAGCGGGGGCTGGTCGTGGAGGGCGACGCGGATCGCCTGGTGCAGGTCGTGGGGAACCTGCTGGCGAACGCCGCGAAGTACACTCATGCGAAAGGCAGCATCGAGGTCCGCGGCCTCTGCGCCGACGATGGCGGCGTCGTCATCCAGGTCCGTGACGACGGTGGCGGAATCCCCGGCGATCTGCTGCCGCACGTCTTCGATCTGTTTCGCCAGGGGCCGCAGGCGAGCGATCGCGCGCAGGGCGGCCTCGGGCTCGGGCTCGCGATCGTGCGCAACATCGCCGAGCTGCACGGCGGCCGGGTCTCGGCAGCCAGCGATGGCCCGCGCAAGGGCAGCACGTTCACGGTCTGGCTACCGCGTGCCGAAGCGCGCCGCGAGACGGCTGAGCCTCCCCTGCGCCGCCGTCGGAGCGCCAGCGAGGGCGCGAACAGCCGGCGCATCCTGGTGGTCGACGACAACCGCGACAGCACCGAAGCGCTGGCATTGCTGCTGGCGCGGCGGGGCCACAAGGTCGAGGTGGCGCACGACGCGGTGGCCGGGCTCAAGGGCGCGCTCGCCTTTCGTCCGACGGTCGCGTTGCTGGACATCGGGCTGCCCGAGATGGACGGCTACGAGCTGGCGCGGCGGCTGAAAGCGAAGCGATCGTTGCGCCATATGCGCCTCATCGCGGTGACCGGCTACGGCCAGCCATCGGATCGTGAGAAGGCGCTCGACGCCGGCTTCTCCGAGCACGTGACCAAGCCGTTCGAGTTCGAGCGCCTGGCCGAGCTGATCGAGGCGGGGGATGTCGCGACGGGGCCGTCAAGTGCGCGTCGATCGGTATCGTTGCGCGCGCCGCGAGAAGCGCGGCGCGCGCCGCCATCCAGGCGGCGTCGCGCGCGCCCGTGAATGGTGAGCACT
>CAZNCQ010000344.1:0-7209 GCA_964571275.1 uncultured Myxococcales bacterium | reverse complement strand
GATCATCGTCCGTGATCCGGACGGCAACGCCGTCTTCTTCTCCCAGCACACCTAGATTCGACCCGGATCCGCCGCTGCGACGATTTGTGAGCTAGTCTCTAGCTCAGCCTCCACTTTGCGGCACTTCACTTGGGAGTTTGTTATGTCACAACCTGCTCGGTTCCAGTGGCGGGGTTTGGCGGGGGGCGTCGCGTTGGTCCTGGTGGCTCAATTGACCGCCTGTTCGGGGTCGGTAACGCCCCAATCGGGCAGCGGCGGCACCGCGGGGACCACCTCCGGTACCGCGGGTAGCAACGGCGCCGGCGGCGCAGGGACCAGCGCCGGAGGTGCTGGCGGCGGGCAGGTCACCGGCGCAGGCGGTGGACCCGTGACAGGTGCCGGCGGGAGCAGCGGTCCCAGCGGTGGCGCATCGGGAGGCGGCGGCACCGGCGCAGGCGGAGCGACGATGACTCGCGACGGCGGCGGAGCGGATCTGGCGCCGCCCACCGGCCCCGGTCCGGGCAGCCTGGGTGGCGGCCCGGTCACGACGTCGACGACCCACCTCGACATCGGCGTGCACGACCCCTCGATGATCTGGGACGGCAGCAACTACTTTCTCTTCGCGACCGGCGGCTCGTTGAACGTGCGCCAGTCGCCCGACCTGATGCGATGGACGACCGCGGGCAAGGTCTATCCGTCGATCCCGTCATGGGCGACCACCATCATTGGCTCCGGGCTCACCAGCCTCTGGGCGCCCGACATCAGCTACTTCAACGGGCTCTTCCACGTCTACTGGGCAGGCTCGACCTTCGGCTCGAACACCTCGGTGATCGGCCTCGCCACGAACCTGGCGCTCGACTCGACCAAGGCCGGGTTCGGCTGGGTCGACCAGGGGCTTGTCACCCAGAGCCGCAGCAGCGACAACTTCAACGCCATCGATCCCAACGTCGCCTTCGACGAGACCGGCGCGCCCTGGCTGGCGTACGGGTCGTTCTGGTCGGGCATCAAGCTGCAGAAGCTGGATCCGGCCACCGGCATGCTCTCGACCGCCGACCCGACCCAGTACTCGATCGCGTCACGCAACGGTGGAGCGATCGAGGCGGCCTCGATCATCTCCCACAACGGGTTCTTCTACCTGTTCGTGTCGTTCGATCTCTGCTGCAAGGGCGTGAGCAGCACCTATCGAACGATGGCCGGCCGAGCCGCCGCGATCACGGGTCCCTACGCCGACAGCACCGGGAAGGCGATGCTGCAGTCGGGCGGCGACCAGCTGATCGCCACCGATGGGCGCTACATCGGTCCGGGCGGAGGGACCGCCTGGAAGGATGGCGACAACTACCTCTACGTCTATCACTACTATGACGGCCAGGCGAACGGCGCGTCGAAGCTCCTGATCCGCCCGATTACCTTCAGCGCCGACGACTGGATCGTTATGGGCGATCCGATATTTCCCTAGTGTCAATCGCCTGACGACCAGAACGTCAATCTCTATGATATCAACGAGATAGACTGGCCGACCCAGCCGTTTGTGACAAATGGGTGACGGCCTCCAGCGGGGGTTGCCGGCTGTGCTAGAACGTTGCCCGTGCAGCCCCCGCATGCAGACCCGACCCGACGAACCCCCGCCAGAAAGCGTCGCTCTGGTGGCTCGAAGACGGCCGCCGCGCGGTCGCGCGGATCGCGCGTCGTGACGGCGCTGGACGCCCCGGCGTCGGTCCGCCGCGTCCTGGAAGACTTCAATCCCGGCGAGCTCTGCTGGGCCGACCCCGACCACCGCTACGTGATCGTTCGCGAGAGCCTCGTGCGGGGCGACCGCCGCGCGGTCCAGTGGGTGCGAAGCGTCCTTCCGCATCGGGAGATCCGCGAGCTGGTGCGCCGTAACCGTGGGACCGGCTGTAACGAAACCGAGCGCCAGCGCCTGCGCAAGACCCTGCACCTCGGCCCGAAGGACATCCCGGTTCGACCGCTCTGACTTCTGATCGCGTCGAGAAACGATCGCTTTCTTTCAAAAAAGAAGAGTTCGATAGCATGATGGGGCTCTCGTGAGCCTGACGGTCAATCACCCGATCATCCATCGCGTCGAAGCGGACATCTTCAGAATCACCTTCGCCGCCGACTGCATTCAGCACCAATGCCGATGCCGAGAAGAGGGCGACCGGCGCCGCAACGACGCCTGCTGCCAGTACGGCGCCGACGTCCTGATCCCGGAGAAGCACGCAATCCTGCGCCGGGTTCGCGAAATCTCGTCGGTTCTGAAGCCCGAACGGCGCGACAGCGCGCACTGGTTCGACGAGCGCGACCCGGAAGAGGATCCCGAGGCACCCGGCGGCATCCTGCTGCGCACCTCGACCTCGGACCGCGATCACGAAACGTCGGGCTGCATCTTCCTCGAGCACACCGGCGAGCGCGGCTGCGGCCTGCACCGCGCCGCGCTGCTCAACGGCTTCGCGCCCTCCGAGATCAAGCCACGCGCCTGCCGGCTCTACCCGCTTTCGTGGAGCAGTCGCTGGCTCGGGCTCAGCCCCGAGTTCCACGACTACTCCTGCGCACAGGATGGGGGGCCGACGGTCTACCGCCTGATGCGTCAGGTGATCGGCGAAGTCTTCGACCAGGCGCTGGTGCAGGAGCTGGATCGCCTGGAATCCAAGGTCATCCGCCGCCGCCTCCCAATCCGGATGTCGCTGGCGCGATAGCGCGCTAAGGTTCTGTCGCTTCCCGTGAAGGCGCTCCTCGTCGATCTCTACGATACGCTGGTCTGGACCGACTGGCGTGCGCTGGGCGAGCGCATGGCGAACCGGATCCAGGTCGACGGCGCGGCGCTGCTGCGCGCGTTCGAAGTCACCCACGTGCCGCGCGGAATCGGCCGCTACAGAGGCATCCGCGGTGACCTGGCGGCGATCGTCGCGGCCGCGCGCGGCACCTACGACCCCACGCGCGAAGACCAGCCGATCCCATCGGGGAACGACGATCCATTCATCGCCGAGCTCGAGGCCGAGCTCCTCGGCTACCTGGGCGAGGCGGCCCACCTGTACGACGACGTCCGGCCGGTGCTGCGGGCGCTGCGTGCGGCGCGCACGCGCGTGGCCATCGTCAGCAACTGCGACCACGTGACGCGGCCGCTGCTCGCCAACCTGGACCTGGAGCGCGAGGTCGACGCCACCGTGCTCTCTTGCGAGGTGAAGAGCCTGAAGCCCGACGCGGCGATCTTCGAGCACGCGCTCAAACGGCTGGGCGCGGGCGTCGCCGAGACCGTATTCGTGGACGATCAGGCGCGCTATCTCGACGGCGCGCGCGCGCTGGGCATCGGCACGGTGCAGATCGTGCGCACCCCCTCGCACGGCGAACCGTCCGAGGGGGGCATGCACCGGGCCATCACCAGCCTGGCCGAGCTACCGGGCTACTGACGTCACTTCCCGATCGCCGGGTCGCTGACGCTGTCCTCGCCGGTCTCGACGTGACCGGCCACGCGCTGCAGGAACGTCGAGTCGGACTCGACCTCGATGACGAAGTCGTACCAGTCGCCGGAGGCCTCGAGCGACGAGTGATGGATGAAGCTGTCGCCCGACCGCACCTCGTGCACCGCCGCGTGCTGGGTGTAGACGTCCGTGATCCGCACCTTGGCGTGGGACGCGCCGTGGTTCTGCACGTCGAGCGTGACGCCGCCGCGCTCGCCGTAGCGGCTGCGCACGGTGAGGTTGGCCTTGTCGCGCCCGCTGAGGCTGCCGCGGAAGGCGCGCATGAAACCGTTCGGGCCGTAGACCGACAGATCGTAGGCCGTGCCCTCGGGGAACGTCCAGACGTCGGAGAGCTGCGCGCCGGGACCGACGGTATAGGTCCAGGGCCCATCGGCACTGCCACCTTTACGCACCTGGAAAACCGCCGCGGCCTTGCCGGTGTTGGCGAAGTGCAGCTTGACCGTGTCATCGTCGAAGTCGGCTTCGCCGCGCACGTGCAGCTCGTAGGGAAGAGCGCGCGCCGGGCGCGTGCCCGGCTCCTGCGCCGGCAGCGCCTGCGCCGCGGGCACCGGCGGCGAGTAGTCGGGGTGGCGGTCGTTGTCGGGCGGCACGTAGGCGGCCGTGCTCGGCAGCACCTTGAGGTCGTGGAACGACCCGCGGTCGTTCGGTGACTTGAAGTTGAACGCCGACGTCAGGTCGCCGGTGACCGCGCGGCGCCAGGGGGTGATGTTCGGCTCGATCAGGGTCGGGTGCTCGTGCGCGAAGCGCTTTTCGATGAACTGGATCAACGAGGTGTGGTCGAACACCTCGGAGTCGACCCAGCCGCCCTTGCTCCAGGGCGAGATCACCAGCATCGGCACGCGCACGCCGAGCCCGTACGGGCCGGCGGCGAAGCTCGCGTTGCCGGTGAAGATCTCGTTGGTCGTGTCGACCGTCGAGAGCCCTTGATCGCGCGACTGCGGCGCCGTCGGCGGCACCATGTGGTCGAAGAAGCCGTCGTTCTCGTCGTAGTTCAGGAAGAACGCCGTCTTGCTCCAGACTTCGGGGTTCGCGGTCAGCGCGTCGAGGATCTGCGACACGTACCAGGCCCCGTAGTTCGCGGGCCAGTTCGGGTGCTCCGTGTAGGCCTCGGGTGCGACGATCCAGGACACCTTGGGCAGGTTGCCCGACGTCACGTCCTGCTTGAGCTGATCGAACAGCGTGCCGCCCTGCGAGATGTTGGTTCCGCGGAGCGCGCCCTCGAACAGCGGGCTGCCCGGCTGCGAATTCTGATACTGGTGGAAATAGAGCACCGAGTTGTCGCCGTAGTTGCCGATGTACGCATCGTCGCCCCAGCCCCAGAAGTGCGCGGCGTCGAGGCCTGCGCCCTGGTCCTGGTAGATCTTCCAGGAGATGCCGGCGGCCTGCAGGCGCTCGGGGAACGTCGACCAGTCGTAGCCGGCCTCGGCGTTGTTGAGCACGGGACCGCCGCCCTGGCCGTCGTTGCCGACCCAACCGGTCCACATGTGATAGCGGTTGGGATCGGTCGGGCCCAGCAGCGAGCAATGGTACGCGTCGCAGATCGTGAACGCGTCGGCGAGCGCGTAGTGGAACGGAATGTCGTCTCGCGTCAGGTACGCCATCGTCGTCGTGCCCTTCGCGGGCACCCACTGATCGTACTTTCCGACGTTCCAGGCGTCGTGGGTGTCGGACCAGCCGTGCGCGAGGTCTTCCAGGAACGTGAGGCCGAGGTTCGGCGCGCCGGGGTGGAACGGCAGGACGTAGCCGTCCCCGTTTGGCTGATACCAGACCGGCAGCCCCGACGGCAGCGCGATCGCGCGCGGGTCGCCGTAGCCGCGCACGCCGCGCAGCGTGCCGAAGTAATGATCGAACGACCGGTTTTCCTGCATCAGGATCACGATGTGCTCGACGTCGGCGATCGTACCCGTGCGGTGGTGCGCGGGAATCGCCAGCGCGCGCTTGATGCTGGCGGGAAAAGCGGCCGCGAGGGCGCCAGTGCTCACGAGCTGAAGAAATGTTCGACGATCAGTTGTCATGCGGCTGAGCCTCCGAAGAACCTGGGTTTGGTTTGGACCATCCGGTTCGTAATCGAGGCCGCGTTCCGACGGCACGACGGTATGGTTGCATTCTCGCAACGACGAGCCCCGGGCTTCGGTCAGGCCTCGTAATTACTTGGGCCAATTTCGGGTGCTGGCGACACTTGAGCGAAGTCGACCACGCCCACGTCGCACGGAGGAATCTATGCGTTTCAACTTGGTTTCAGGAGTCTCGGCTCGCGGACGCGAGCTTCGCGGAAATTGGTTCTGCGGTCCGCTGTCTTGGTTCGCGCTGGCGTGTGCAGCGGCCCTGATCACGACGGGCCCCGGCTGCGGCGGGGGCGGAACGCCGCTGTCCACGGATGCAGGGTCCGGCGGCCATGTCGGCACAGGGGGAGCGACGCCCGGCACGGGCGGCGCCAGCATGGGCGGCTCGGGCATGGGCGGCGCCAGCATGGGCGGCTCGGGCATGGGCGGCGCCGGGGTGGGCGGCGCCATGGACGCCAGCTTGGACGTGGACATGACTTGCGCCGACGCCAGCTTCGAGGGTGGCTCCGGCGACAGCGACGGTGATGGCGTGCCCGACTGCCTCGATGGCTGTCCCACCGATATTCTCAAACAGGCTCCCGGCGTCTGCGGTTGCGGCGTCGTCGACACCGACTCCGACGGCGACGGCGTCGACGATTGCATCGACAAGTGCCCGGGCATCGCCGACAGCATCGGCACCCTCGACAGCGACGGCGACGGCACGATCGATTGCCAGGACGGCTGCCCGCACGACGCGACCCGGACAGCCCCGGGCGTCTGCGGCTGCGGCGGCATCCCCGAAAGCACGCCGCTGTGCCTGGTGCACCGGTACAGCTTCGATGATACGACCACCACCATCGCGGACTCGATCACCATTCCGGGCGTGAGCCCCAAGAACGGCGTCGGCTCGACTGCGGCCGTGGTGCCGTCGGGAGGCAAGCTCACGCTGGCCGGGGGAGCTGCCTCGAGCGTGACCACTGGTCAGTGGGTGACGCTCCCCGCGGGCACGATCTCGACGCTGGGTCCGAATGCGACCTTCGAGGCCTGGGTTGGATGGAACCCGCCGGTCGCCACCCAGTGGCAGCGCATCTTCGACTTCGGCAACAGCACCGGAGCGACGGGGACACCCGCCAACGGCCAGACGTACATTTTCCTATCACCGGAGAATGGCCAAAACAACTTCGTGCGCGCGGCCATCACGCTCGCCAGCAATGGGGGCAACGAGGACATCGCCGACGGGACCAGCGCGCTCCCGATCGGCGCGTCGCCGCTCGTCCACGTCGCGGTCGTCGTCGACGACGCGAATTTGAGTATGACGTTGTACGTGAACGGCCAGCCGGTTGCCACGCCGCCGGCGACGTTGCGCGGGCACAACATCCTGACGCAGCTCCAGGACGTCAATAACTGGCTCGGGCGATCGCAGTGGGCGCCCGACACGCTGTTCGGGGGCGTCTACGAAGAGTTCCGCATTTACGCCAAGGCGCTGTCGCCGGCGCAGATCGCGGCCAACTTCACTGCCGGACCCAACACCATCGCCCCCGCAGTCCCCCCGGACGCTGGCACGGCGACCGACGCCGCCCCTGATGCCCCGGCCAACCCGGACGGCGGCACGGACGCGCCGGCGGGACAGTAGCGGCGCGCGTAAGCCGGACGGACCCGGGTCTGGGGACAAGAGATCGGTGACAGGGAGGGGACAATACATCGGTGACAGG
>CAZNCQ010000343.1:0-7220 GCA_964571275.1 uncultured Myxococcales bacterium | reverse complement strand
CCGAGCGCGCCCAGGCCGAGGTCGACCGCCGCCGCACGATGTCGGCGTTCGCCGATGCCGTCGCGGGCGAGGCCTTCGACGACGCGAAAGCCAAGGACGGTGCCGACCTGCGGGTCGCCAGCGCCCAGAGGCTGCGCGACGCCGTGACCAAGGCGCTCGGGCGGATCCACGTGCTGCTCGACAAGGAACAGCGCGAGCAGCTCGCCTACCTGATCCGGACCGGCACGCTGCAGCTCTAGTCGGCTGCGCTCCGATCCGACCGAAGAAGCAACAGAGGCAAAGGAGCCACCATGGACATGCAAATGGAAACACTGCTTCCGCATGATCCCGAAACGGTCGACGACGTGCGCACGCGTGTGCCCGCAGATGCGGCGCTGCTCGACTCGTACTCGGCGACCATCAGCGGGGTCGCGGAGCAGGTCAGTCCATCGGTGGTGAAGATCGACGTCCAGGGGGCGCCCGTGCCCCCTGGGCGTCGGCGCCCGCGCGGTCCCGAAGAGGCGACCGGCAGCGGCTCCGGATTCATCTTCACCCCCGACGGCTTGGTGCTCACCAACAGTCACGTGGTGCACCAGGCGAAGAAGATCGACGTCTCGCTCTCCGACGGGCGGCGCCTGCCGGCCCACCTGATCGGCGAGGACCCCGACACCGACATCGCGGTGTTGCAGATCCACGACTCGGCGCTGGTGCCGGTGCCGTTCGGCAACAGCAGCGGGCTGCGCGTCGGCCAGATCGCGATCGCCATCGGCAACCCGTACGGGTTCGACTGCACGGTGACCGCGGGTGTGGTCAGCGCGCTCGGACGCTCGCTGCGTACCAACACCGGCCGCTTGATCGACGACGTGATCCAGACCGACGCGGCGCTGAACCCCGGTAACTCGGGCGGGCCCCTGGTCGACGCGCGCGGCCGGGTCATCGGCGTCAACACGGCGATGATCATGCCGGCGCAGGGGATCTGCTTCGCGATCGCCGTCAACACCGCCAGCTTCGTCATGGGCCGGCTGGTGCGCGACGGGCGCATCCGGCGCAGCTACATCGGCCTCGCCGGCCAGAACGTGCCGCTGCACCGGCGCATCGTGCGCTACCACGAGCTCACCGTCGAGACCGGTGTCTTCGTGGTGTCGCTGGAGCCCGACGGTCCCGCGGCGCGGGCCGGCATCCGCGACGGCGACCTCATCGTCGGCTTCGCGGGCAAGCCGATCTCGGGCATTGACGACCTGCATCGCCTGCTCACCGAGGAGCAGGCCGACGTCCCGGCCGACGTGACCGTGATCCGCAACCAGCGGCAGAAGGAAACCCTGACGATCCGGCCCAGTTTCCGGCACTAGCCTTTCTTTGTCCGTCTGCGTGGTGCGCGTCCCGCCGTCGTGCGATATCCTTCGCCGCTGCGGGACGCCACCATGATCTCAACTCATCTGACGACCAATCGGAAACCACGCCCCAGGGACGCCGACCTGGTGTTCGGGCGGACCTTCACGGACCACATGGCGTTGATCGACTATGACGCCGAGCGCGGGTGGTTCGATCCGCGCGTCGTTCCGTATGAGCCGCTCGCGCTGGATCCGGCCGCGGCCGTGCTGCACTACGGCCAGGCGATGTTCGAGGGGCTCAAGGCCTTTCGCGGCGCGAACGGCAAGGTGCAGCTCTTCCGCATGGACCGCCATTGCCGCCGCATGGCCGACGGGGCGGGGCGCCTGTGCATGCCGCCCATCGACATCGAGCTCATGCGCGAGGCCATCCTCGCGCTGGTGCGCGTCGACAGCGTCTGGGTGCCGTCGTCGCCCGGGACGTCGCTGTACCTGCGGCCGACGCTGATCGCGACCGAGCCGTTCCTGGGCGTGCGTCCGTCGAAGCGCTACCTGTTCTTCTTGATCGCGTCGCCGGTCGGCCCCTACACCGGCGAGGCGTTCGCGCCGGCGCGCATCTGGGTCGAGGACAAGTACACGCGCGCGGCGCCTGGCGGACTGGGCGGCGTCAAGGCCGGCGCGAACTACGTCGCCAGCCTGGCCGCGGCCGAGGAGGCCAAGAAGCGCGGCTACGCGCAGGTGCTGTGGACCGACGCCAACGACCACCGGTCGCTGGAAGAAGTCGGCACCATGAACATGGTGGTGCGCATCAAGGACGAGTTCGTGACGCCACCGCTCGAGGGGACGATCCTGGCCGGCGTGACCCGCGACTCGATCATGACGCTCCTGCGCGAGTGGGGCTTCCGCGTCAGCGAGCGGACCATCGGCATGGAAGAGATCATCTCGGCCCATGGGCGCGGCGACCTGCGCGAGATGTTCGGCTGCGGCACCGCGGCCGTGATCACGCCGGTCGGCGAGCTCGGCTGGAAGGGCGAGTCCCTGATCATCAACAATGGCCAGCCGGGCGAGGTTTCGCGGCGACTGTTCGACGCGATCACCGCGATCCAGTACGGCCGGGCGCCCGACCCGCACGGCTGGATGACGCCGGTCGACTGAGGGATCTTAGCCGGCGAGCGCCTCGACCACCCGATCCGTGAACGACATCGTCGTTCCCTGACCACCGAGATCGGGCGTCAGGTCGCGGCCCGCCGCGACCACCCTCCGGATCGCCGCTTCCAGCCGCACGCCGCGCTCCCGCTGGCCGAGGCGCTCGAGCATCGCCGCGCCCGCGAGCATCGCCGCGGTGGGGTTCGCGATCCCCCGCCCGGCGATGTCCGGCGCGGTGCCGTGCACGGCCTCGAAGATCGCCGTCTCCTCGCCGATGTTGGCGCCCGCGACCAACCCCAGGCCGCCGACCAGCCCCGCGGTCAGATCGCTCAGGATGTCGCCGAACAGATTCGTCGTCACGATCACGTCGAAGCGGCTCGGGTCGCGCACCAGTTGCATGGCGCAGTTGTCGACGATGATGTCCGTGAACTCGATGTCGCCGTAGCCGCGCGCGATCTCGCGCCCGACCTGCAGGAACAGCCCCGACGTCATCTTCAGGATGTTCGCCTTGTGCACCAGCGTGACCCGCCGCCGGCCGCGCGCCCGCGCGAGCTCGAACGCGAAGCGCACGATGCGGTCCGAGCCGAAGCGCGTGATGATCGAGATCGACTCCGCCGCGCTCTTGGTTGGATCGATGAAGTGCTCGATGCCCGAATACTCGCCCTGAGTGTTCTCGCGCACGACGATCAGGTCGACGCTGTCGTAGCGGTTGGTCAGGCCGGCGAACGTCCGCGCCGGGCGCACGTTGGCATAGAGATCGAACTCCTGCCGGAGCGCGACGTTGACGCTGCGGTAGCCGCCGCCGATCGGCGTCGCCAGTGGCCCCTTGAGGCAGACGCGGTTCCTGCGGATCGACTCCAGCGTCGGTTCGGGCAGCGGCGAGCCGTGCTCGGGGATGGCGCCCGCGCCCGCCGCCGCCTCTTCCCAGTCGATGCTGGCCCCGGTCGCCTCGACGGCGCGCACGGCGCCGGCCACCACCTCGGGTCCAATCCCGTCTCCTCGGATCAACGTCACCCGTGTCGGCATCGCAACGGTATATTACGGTCACGATGACGACGGGGCTCGCGGGAAAGCAGATCGTGGTGACCGGGGCGGGCGGGGCGCTGGGAGGCGCCGTGGTCGAGGCGCTGTCGGCGGCGGGCGCGACCTGCCACGCGCCGGCGCGCGACGAGCTGGATCTCACCGACGAGGCCGCGGTGACCGCGTACTACGCACGCCTGCCGCCGCTCTGGGCGTCGGTGCAGGTCGCGGGCGGCTACGCCGGCGGTCCCTTCGTCGACACCTCCGCCGCCGATCTGCGCCGCCAGATCGACATGAACCTGACGACCTGCTTCCTGTGCTGTCGCGAGGCGGTCAAGAGCATGACGCGCGCGTCAATCGCCGGCGGTCAGATCAGCGACGGTGGCGGGCGGATCATCAACATCGGCTCGCGAGCGGCGCTGGCTCCCGCCGGCGGCTCGATCGCGTACAGCCTGTCCAAGGCGGCGGTGGTGGCGTTGACCCAGTGCCTCGCCGACGAGGTCAAGGGATCCCGGATCCTCGTCAACGCCGTGATCCCCTCGATCATCGACACGCCGGCCAACCGCGCCGCCATGCCCAGCGCGCATCACGATCGCTGGCCCAAGCCCGCAGAAATTGCGAGCGCGATTACCTGGCTGGCGAGCCCGGACAATGGACTCGTTTCCGGCGCGTTACTTCCGGTCTACGGCGTCTCGTAACAGACCGCGATTTTTGTCATTCGGGCTTTCTATCGCGTTCTCCGTCGGTGACGCGCCCCGAGGCCGCGGCAAACAAACACATTGAATTACAATTCAATGACAATTGCGGGCGTATTTTGCGCCTCATGGGAATTGCTGGTCTGGTCGTCGGGACTTATCTCGTCATCCTCCTGGCTCTGGCGCTTTACGGCTTTCATCGTTCGTCGCTGGTCTTTCTCTACTACCGCAACCGCGACAAGCGCCCGCGGCCGATCGGAACCTTCTCCGATCTGCCGGCCGTGACCGTGCAGCTGCCGCTGTTCAACGAGATGTACGTCGTCGAGCGGCTGCTCGACGCCGTCGCGGAGATCCGCCACCCGCGCGATCGGTTCCAGGTGCAGGTGCTCGACGACTCCACCGACGAGACGCAGGAGATCTGCAAGCGCAAGATCGCCGACCTGCGCGCGCGTTACGCCGACCTGGACATCGAGTACGTTCACCGCGTCGACCGCTCCGGCTTCAAGGCGGGCGCGCTCGAGAACGGCCTGCGCACGGCCAAGGGCGAGTTCATTCTGATCTTCGACGCCGACTTCCTGCCCCAGGCCGACGTGCTCGAGCGCAGCATTCACCACTTCCTCGACCCGCGCGTCGCCGTCGTGCAGTGCCGCTGGGACCACCTGAACCGCGACTTCTCGGCGCTGACCGAGGTGCAGGCGCTGATGCTCGACGGCCATTTCATCATGGAGCACGCGGGGCGTAACCGCTCCGACCGCTTCTTCAACTTCAACGGCACCGCCGGCATCTGGCGGCGCGCCGCGATCGCCGACGCCGGCGGCTGGCAGCACGACACGCTGACCGAGGACATGGACCTTTCGTACCGCGCGCAGCTGCGCGGCTGGCGCTTCGTCTACCTGCCGGAGATCGCCGCTCCCGCCGAGCTGCCCGTCGAGATGTCTTCATTCAAGTCGCAGCAGTTCCGGTGGGCCAAGGGCTCGGTGCAGGTGGCGATGAAGCTGCTGCCGACGATCCTGCGCTCGAAGAACGCGACCTTCGCGCAGAAGTCGGAGGCGTTCTTCCACCTGACCAACAACCTGGCCTACCCGCTGCTGCTGGTGCTCTCGCTGCTGTTGCTTCCGAACCTGGCCTTGCGCCCGCACCACGGCTGGCGCGAGGTCCTGACGATCGACCTGCCGCTGTTCTTCGGCACCACGCTCAGCATCGCGTCGTTCTACCTCGCCTCGCAGCGCGAGATCGCGCTGCTGCGCAGTCCGGGCACCCCCGCCCGCAGCCAGTGGTCCGTGGTCAAGCGGCTGCCGCTGGTGATGTCGATCGGCATCGGCCTGTGCGTGAACCAGACCCGCGCGGTGCTCGAAGCGCTGTTCGGCCGCGAGACCGAGTTCGTGCGCACGCCCAAGCACGGCATCCGCGGCCGGCTCGAGGCCTGGTCGAGCAAGAAGTACCGCGCGGCGAAGTCGATCACGCCGTTCATCGAGCTCGGCATGGCGGCCTATTTCGCGGTCGCGATGGTGGTCGCGCTCCAGCACGGGCACTACTTGTCGATGCCGTTCCTGGCGCTGTTCCTGTGCGGCTTCGGTTACGTCGGCTGGGTGTCGCTGTGGCAAGGCGCCGTCGGCGCGGCGATCCGCGCGTTCGGCGCGCGGCTGGTTCCAGCGCACCGGCGGGCTGTGCCGATCGTGCCGCCGCCGGCTTTCCCGATGCTCGGGTCCAAGCTGACCGACCTCGGTCTCGGCGAGGCGGTTGGCGGCGACGTGCACGCCAACGAGAGCGGCGCGCGTCACATCGCGCGCGCGTAGCGGCGCGCGCGATCGAGAGCGCGCCTACAGCGCTTTTTTGATCAGGTCTTCGATCTTCGCGCGCGGCACCGAGCCGACGATCTGACCGACGACCTTGCCCTCTTTGAAGACCAGCAGCGTCGGGATGCTGCGCACGTCGTACTGGCTCGGTACGTTCGGGTTCGCGTCGATGTCCAGCTTGCCGACGCGGACCTTGCCCTCGTACTCCTTGGCGAGCGCCTCGACGTGCGGCGCGATGGCACGGCACGGCGCGCACCAGGCCGCCCAGAAATCGACCAGGGCCGGCATGGAAGAGTTGAGGATCTCGGACTGGAAGTTCGCGTCGGTGACTTCGACCATCTTATCGCTCGCCATGCCGTTGGCTTAGCACGCCGGGTCGGCCCGGCCAAGACGCTCGCGGCCGAGGCGTGCTAAAAAAGTAACGTGGCGACCTTCACCGAGATCCAGATCGGCGTGTATGCAATCGCGTCGGCGCTCTATCTCGGCTACCTTCTCGGCTTCCGCGAGCGCTCGGCGCAGCTGGGACGGCTGGTGCTGGCCCTCGGTGTGCTGCTGCACTTTGCCGACATCGGCGCCCGCTGTATTCACCGCCAGAACCCGGTCTCGTCGACGCCGGAGGCGATGGGGTTCGTCGCGTTCCTGATCGGCGCCGGCTTCCTGGCGGCCAGCTTCCGCTATCGGCTGGCGGCGGCGGGCGCCTTCGTCGCGCCCGCGGTGCTGGCGTTGCTGGTTCTGGCGCGTGTCGTGCCGGCGGAGCCGGGCACGCCGGCGATGGGCACGCTTGGGCGCACGCACATCTTCCTCGCGACCGTCGGCGTCGCCGTGTTCACGCTGGCCGCGGTGCTGGCGGTGCTGTATCTCATCGAGGATCGGCAGCTGAAACGAAAGCGCTTCGGCGAGCTGATCGACCGGGGCGCCGCGTCGCTGGAGACGCTGGATCGCCTGGCGGCGCGCTGCGTGTCGTTCGGGTTCCCGATCTTCACCGTGGCGCTGGTGACCGGCGCGCTCTGGATCGCGCGCCTCGGCCTGCTGTGGGGCGTGGCGGCGATGCGGCCCGAATACCTGCTGGCCGTGGCGACCTGGGTCGCGTTCGGCGTGCTGCTGGTCGCCCGCGTCGGCGCGGGCTGGCAGGGGCGGCGCGCCGCGTGGCTCACGCTGGGCGGGTTCGGCGGGGCGATGCTGGTTCTGGTAGTCTATTTCCTCCGCCACGCAGCGTGAAAGATGGAGTCGCTGACTGACGTCATCGTGCTCGGGGT
>CAZNCQ010000342.1:0-7270 GCA_964571275.1 uncultured Myxococcales bacterium | reverse complement strand
TCCTGTTCGACCCGGGCAAGACCGAGCTCAAGAAAGAGGGCGAGGACGCGCTCCGGCAGGTGACCGACGTGCTGAAGGCGATCCCCAACCGCAACTTCCAGGTCGCGGGCCACACCGACAACATCCCGATCAAGTCGAAGCGTTTCCGCTCGAACTGGGATCTGTCGACGGCCCGCGCCGTCGAGGTGGTCAACTTCATGATCGCGAGCGGCATGGAGCCGAAGCGCCTGTCGGCCGCCGGCTACGCCGACCAGTCGCCGGTCGCCGGCAACGACACGTCGGAGAACAAGGCCAAGAATCGGCGCATCGAGATCACGCTGGTGCCGAACCTGGACGATCTGCCGCCGATCGACGAGGCGCTCAAGGAGAGTCCGGTGGCCGAGCCGGCGGCTCCGCCGCCCCCTCCGAACAAGAGCTAGCGCGGGTCAGCGAGAACGGAACGATGGATGCGGCGGCGGTCTCCTTCGCGTGGAGCGCTATCGAGTGGGAGACGCCGGCGCCCGGAGTGCGTAGCAAGAGCGTGATTCGTGGGAGCAAGAAGCTGCGGCTGGTTGAGTTCACCGCCGACTTCGTCGAGCCCGACTGGTGCACGCGAGGCCACGCTGGGTTGGTGCTCGAGGGCGAGATGGAGCTCAACGTCGACGGGCGCGTCGTGCGGCTGCGCGCGGGCGACGCGCTGATGGTGCCGAGCGGCGAGGCGTACCGCCACCGGCATCACGGCACGATCGCGACCACGCGGTTGTTCCTGGTCGAGGAGCTCTAGAAGTTCACAAGGATTTTTTTTGAAGAATCGGCTCTTTTGAGGGCACGATCAGACCGAAGAGATGGTTTCCGTCACCGTTGTGCGAAACTTTTGGCCGTCGAAGGATCACCTTCGGTCTGCTATAGAGTTGTAGCCTGGACGGTCAGGACGCTTACGAAGAGACATGGTGACCGGCCGAGCTCGACGCCTTCTTCCCCGCCAGTTTTCCCTTCAGGTACACAGTGTTACATGTGCGGTTCGCTAGCCGACACAAAGAGTCATTGTCAGGTTGCGGCCGCGCTTCAGCTTTGGCATGATGCGTCCGATGATTTCGGGCGTGGTCGAGGTTCCTAGGTCGAGTGCATCTGGTGCCAGTGCTGCGGCGCCCCAGGTTTCACGTCAGGGAAACGCCAAAGTGAATTCATCGCGAACGACCATCCCACAGCCTTCGTGGACGGTGCTGGATCGCATCTGGATTTACGGTACTGCCGTTCTGGGTGGCCTTGTCCTCGGGTTGTTTTTTGGCGGCGCCACAGGCGCAGTTCTTGGCGGAATTTTGTCGGTGGCATTGGCCGTGAGCCACGCAAAACGAGCTCGGTCGAACGAAACCGAACATTCCGAGTCCATCTCTTCGAACCGCTAGACCGCTAGATGGATATCCAGCTCGCGTCCGTCGCGGTGGCTCTCCTCGCCGTCATTGCGCGACTGTTCTGGGCCTTGCGGAGAAAAGATCCTCTCGGTGAAACCGTGACACTCGCCTTGATTGCAGGCCTCAGCGCCGGGGCCCTGACGGTGGGTGTCTGCGTCGCGCCTTATCCGATTGTCGTCAAATATCAGCCCGCCACTGCCGCGTTCTACCGAAACTGGCTATCGGATCCCCTGTTCATTTCTTTCGCGGGAATCGCCTACGCCTTACTTGGACTGGTATCGACGGTACGTATCTTCCAGCAGAGAAAAGCCTGACGCCGTCGAACTCTGTACTCAGGGGAAGCCTCTTACCCTTCCGGTCCCAGCAACGCCCTCGTCTCCTCTGTGAAGCGCGGTGGGTCGCCAACGTGCAAGATCAACGGCGGCTCGAGGGTCAGCGGGCGTCGCGACCCACGATGCGCTTCGACCAGCACGCGCACCGCCGCGCGATCCACGAACGGATGCACGGCGCGCAGGCGCACCGGCGTGAGGTCGCGGTCGGCCAGCCCCGCGAGCAACTCGGGCAGGCGCTCCGCCGCGTAGACCACGCCGACACGGCCGTTCGACTTCACCAGCCGCCGCCCGACGTCGAGCCATTCGGCGAGCGTCAGTGTCAGCTCGTGATTCGCGACCGCGCGCTCCTCGTCGGGCGACGATTGCCCGCGTTCAAGGACGCGAAACGGTGGGTTGGTCGCCACCAGGTCGAACGATTCCGGCGCGAGCGACGCCGTCGTCGCTGCCGCACGCACGTCACCCTCGATCAGCGTGAAGCGCTCGCCGACGCTGTTTCGCTCGCGCCCCCGCGCCGCCAGGCGCGCCAGGCGCGGCTGCAGCTCGACACCCACGCCGGTCGCGCGCGTGTCGCCGGCGAGCAGCGAGAACGACAGCGCACCCGTGCCGCAGCCGATGTCGAGGAAACGCCCGAAGGGTGGCGCCAGGAACCGCGCGAGCAACACCGGGTCGAGGCTGCTCCGGAACCCACGCCGCGGCTGCACCAACGTCACGCGGCCGCCGAGCAACGTGTCGACGGTCGTCTCCGGATCGGTCTCGTCAGCCTGGCGCGGCGATCTCGGCATCGGGATCGATCCGATACATCACCAGGCCAGTGGCGAGCTTGGGCTGAAAATAGGTCGACTTCTGCGGCAGCACGAAGCCGGCCTCGCACGCCTGCAGCACCTGTTCGACCTTGGTGGCGTTCATCAGGAACGCGGCCTGCACGCGGCCGGCCTCGACCTCGCCCAGCGCCTGCGTGGTGTCGTGCGTGTAGCCGAGGTACGACTGCTTGGCCATCGCCGACGCGTCGATGCCCAGCAACGGACCGAGCACGATCCCGTGCAGCACCGTGACGTCGAGGGTCCGCAACGCCGGCGGCCCCAGCGGCGACAGGTCCGCGAACGGCTTGAGCGCGAGCCAGGTCGTCTCGCGCTCGCCGGCCGCGCGCACCGCGAACGTCACCCGCTCCGCGCGCGCGAGGCGCGCCTCGATCGCAGCGGCGTCGCGCTCGTCGCCGCGCGAGACGTCGAACGCCGCCGCGGCGCCCGCGCGCAGCGCATCGGCGCTCCAGCTCGGGAGGTTCGAGATCAACCGGTGCGTCGGCAGCACCAGCAGCCCGGGATCCTCCGCGCGCGCCAGGAACATCGCGCCCCAGTCGGCGCCCGAGCGCCCAGGCGCCCGTCCCGCCGGGCGAAGCTCGTCGCGCAGCGCCACCATCGTCTCGTAGCGGTGGTGCCCGTCGGCGATCAGGATCTGCTTGTCGCGCAGCACCTCGGCGACGTGCGCGATCGCGCGCGGCTCGGTCACCGCCCACAGCCGGTGCCGGCAACCGTCGGCGGTCGTCCCGTCGAGCAGCGGCGGCATCGACGCATCCGCTCCCAGCGCCACCTCCGTCGCGCCCTGCGGATCGCGATAGAGCCCGAACACCTGCGAGATGTGCGTCCGCGTGGCGCGCATCAGCTTGCGGCGGTCTTCCTTGGGGGCGGACAGCGTGTGCTCGTGCGGCAGCACCACGCGGCTCGCGAACGGCTCCAGCTTCACGAGCGTGAAGAAGCCCTTGCGCACGTGGATCTGGCCGTTACCCGACGGAACGCCACCCGAAGGCGATCTGCCCGAAGGCCATCTAAACGTCTGCTCGTAGCGGTAGAGCGCGGGCCGCTCGTCGCGGCGCAGGATCCCCTCGGCGATCCAGGCGTCGAGCAGCGCCGCCGCGTTGGCGTACTTCGCGTCGCCATCCCCGCGCGGCAGCTCCAGGCGCACCACGTTCTGCGGGTGCCGCGCCTCCAGGTCCAGCCGCTGGGCGTCGGAGATCACGTCGTAGGGCGGCGCGAGCACACGCGAGGGATCACCGACGCGCGCCAGGTCGTAGCGCAGTCCGTTGAAGGGGGCGATCACGGCCATGCCGTTGATCTACCCGATTCCGCCCTGCCGTCACAACCGACGATTTCCGCTCAATCGGCCGCCAGCACCAGCGCGCCTTGACGCAGGATCTCGATGCGGCTGCCGCGCACGCGCACCAGCGTGCTGGGCGCTCCTCCCGGCGTCGCGCCGGCGTGCAGCACGCGGCAGCGCCCCTCGAACAGCTCCTCCACCGCCTCGGGCGTGCTCGGCGGCGGCACGCCGGCGGGGTTGGCGCTGGTGGCGGTGATCGGGCCGCCGAACACTTCGATCAGCGCGCGCGCCGTCGGGTGCGGCGACTCGCGGATCGCGACGCAGCCATCCTGGATCAGCGGCGCGGGGATCCCGCGTCGCGCCGGCAGCGCGATGGTCAGCGGCCCGGGCCAGTGCCGCGCCATCAACTTGCGCGCCGTCGCCGGCACGTGGCGGCACAGGCGCTCGATCATCTCGTTGCCCAGCACCAGCACCGAGATCGCCTTCTCGCCGCGCCCCTTGAGCTGGCGCAGCCGCGCCAGCGCCAGCTCGTCGAGCGCGTTGACCGCCAGCCCATAGAACGTCTCCGTCGGGTAAGCGATGATCTCGCCCCGCCGCAGCGCGTGCGCGGCGAACATGATCTCCTCGGGAAAAGCGTGGGCCACGGCCCGTGGGTTCCTATTTTGCGGCGGCGGTTCCGCGGCCAAACTGCGCGCGAACCTCGGCGTCGCTGTCCAGGACCTTGCGACGCCGCGTCTCGCGCTCCGCCTCGACCCGCGCCCCCAGCGCCGGATCACTCACAGCGATGATCTGCGCCGCCAGCAGCCCCGCGTTCTCGGCGCCACCGACGGCGACCGTCGCGACCGGCATGCCCGGCGGCATCATCACCGTCGAGAGCAGCGAATCGAACCCGCCAAGCGTGCCCGACGCGATCGGCACGCCGATCACCGGCCGCGTCGTGTGCGCCGCCACCGCGCCCGCCAGGTGCGCCGCGCCGCCCGCGCCGCAGATGAACGCCTTCGCGCCGTCCAGCACCGCCTGCTTCACGAACGCCGCTGCGTGCTCGGGCGTGCGGTGCGCCGACAGCACGCGCACCTCGACGGTCAGCCCCAATGCCTCGAGCACCTTGGCCGCGGGGCGCATGGACTCCAGATCTGACTTCGATCCCATCATGATCGCGACGTCGATCGCGTTTCCCTTGTTCGTACCGCTCATGCCTTCTTCTCTCCTCGTGCGCCGATGTCACTGCGAAAGTGCATACCGGCGAAGTGAATGCGCCTGATCGCTTGATAAGCCGTCGCGCGCGCCCCGGCGAGATCGTCGCCGCGCGCGGTGACCCCCAGGACGCGGCCGCCCGACGTCAGCAGCGGCCCCTCGGTGTCGCCGGGGCGCACCAGCGACCGCCGGGTGCCCGCGTGGAACACGATCACGTCGCTGTGCTCCACGTCCAGACCCGGATCGATCGCGATCGGCTCGCCCAGGCGTGGCTGCGCCGGATAGCCAGGCGCCGCCAGCACCACGCACACGGCTGCGCCGGCGCGCCAGGTGATCGGCCCCGACGGCAGATCGCCGTGCGCCGCGCCGAGCAGCCAGGGCAAGAGGTCGTCCTGCATGCGCACGAGCACGACCTGGGTCTCGGGGTCGCCGAAGCGGCAGTTCCACTCGATCACCACCGGGCCGCGATCCGGCGTCAGCATCAGCCCGCCGTAGAGCAGACCACGGAACGGCCGGCCGGCGGTGGCCAGCGCGCGCACCGTAGGCGCGAAGATCGTCTCGATGATTCGGCTCTTCAGCGCGCCGTCGACCAGCGGCGACGGTGAATAGGTGCCCATGCCGCCGGTGTTGGGGCCGACGTCACCGTCGCCGACCGCCTTGTGATCCTCGGCGGAGTCGAGGAGCTCGAAGCGCGTGCCGTCGCACAGCGCCATCATCGAGACCTCGCGTCCGGTCAGCCGCTCCTCGATCACCACGCGCGCGCCCGCGTCGCCGAACGCGCGGTCCGCCAGCATCTGGCGCGCGGCAGCCTTGGCCTCGGCGGCGTTGCTGGTGACGACCACGCCCTTGCCCGCGCACAGGCCGTCGGCCTTGACCACCACCGCGCCCGGCTGCGCGTCGATGAACGCCTCGGCGGCGGCGACGTCGTCGAAGACGCCGAACGCCGCCGTCGGCACGCCCGCATCGGCCATCAGCTTCTTGGCGTAGGCCTTCGAGCCCTCGATCTCGGCCGCGGCGCGCGACGGACCGAAGAACGCAATCCCGGCCGCGGCCATCGCGTCGCCCAGCCCCGCGACCAGCGCCGATTCGGGGCCACACACGACCAGGTCGGCGCGATCTCGTTGCGCCAGCGCGACCAGATCGGTCACTGCTTCTGCTTTGATCGGGACGACGCGCGTCTTCGGCACGCGCGCGATGCCGGGATTCCCCGGCACGACCGTGATCCGCTCGCAGAGCGGGCTCTGCGCGAGCTTCCACGCCAGCGCGTGCTCGCGCCCGCCCGAGCCGACCAGCAGAACGTGACAACCCATCGCCACGCCTTACGTACCCCGAAATGCCTCGGGCGCGGCAAATATTTCGCCGGGGACGACCCTGCGCGCCGTCGCTGCGCGCCGACGTCGAACGGCGCGCGCCAACGCACCAAAAGCGCCATGTCGGTGTGACGCCGTCGACGAAGTCGCGCGCTCGCCGGTCGAAACGACCGTGCCGCACTTCGTTGCGATCGCATACGTAAGAATCCGGAACTCTTGAGATCACCCAAGTGCCACAAATCCGGCACGCAATTTTTTGACGAAGGTCTGGTTGGCCAGACCACCGACATCACGAATGGAAGCTTGGACTAACAGCAGCACAGGCGCCGACGAGTCGCCCCCGCAAGGTGCGCCCAGTCTCGATCCGGCCGCGGACCAGGTCACGCCCCCTCCGGAGCCGACAGCGCTCGCGGCGGCGAATGTCGCCGTCACTCCGCCGCCGGAGGCGGCCGTGCCCACACCTCAGCCGCTCACGATGGTCTCGGGCGTGATCGAAGCGACCAGGCCGGCCTTGCCGCTGGTGACGATCATCCCGGCGCCCGAACCCGCGCCGGTCGCGGAGGCGCCGCGCGCGACCGCGGCGGTGGCCGCAGTCGTTGCGGCCGCTCCGGCGCGCACGGGGCACGGAGGCGACGACTCGGCCTTCGAGGATCAGATCATCAACAACTGGATGAGGCAAGGCGATCGGATGGCCGACCCGAGGCCGGTCGAGGATCTGGATTTGCTGGATCTCGCCGAGCCGACCGACCCGGTCGCCCACGAGCTGCTCGATTCCAGGAAGCCGTTCGCGCGGCCGGCCGCACGGGCCGCGCGTGTCGGGCGCTGGATCAGCATCGGCGCGCTCGGCGTGGCGATGGCGTTCGGGCTGTACTGGGCCGCGCAGGAACCGCGACCGGGCGCAGCCGCCGCCGCGGCGACGCCGACTGTCGCGAGCGCTGCCGATCTGGCGCCC
>CAZNCQ010000341.1:0-7281 GCA_964571275.1 uncultured Myxococcales bacterium | reverse complement strand
TCCGGCGTGTCGCCGTCGGTGACCGACTTGGTCGCGATGAAGGTGACGTGGTTGACGTTGGGCACGAGATCGAAGTCACCGCGCATGCCCGGCAAGTGGAACCGGCCGTCGGTGGGCCGCACGTCGCCGGCCAGCACCGGCTGCGACAGCGTGCCGCCGACGTTCAAGGCAACGTCGACGTGGATCTCGGGCGCGATGTTGTTCTGCACGACGAAGCCCTCGCCGACGGTGCGCACGCCGAGATCCAGCGCCAAGCCCTCGAGCAACGGCTTCCCCTCGTAGAACGGCCGCACCGACGATTCGTTGACGCGCGGGCTCAGCACCAGCTGCTGCATCTTGAAGTCCTGCAGGTAACGGCCCGACACCAGCCGCACCTCGCCGCTCAACCCGAACCCGTCGTCCATGTTGCCGCGCAGATCGAGGTCGAACGTCAGGTCGTCGATCTCCAGTGTGCCCGGGCTGCGGTACGTCAGGCGCTCGCCGTGCAAGGGCAGGTCGATGTCCCCAGGCACGAACGGCAGCAGGCTGGTGAACGCGATCTCGCCCGCGCGCACGCCCGACGCGCCGATCACCAGCGTGCCGCCGTCGTCCAGGCGCACGCGCACGTTGTGCAGCACCACGCCGCCGTTGCTGATCTCGATGAGCCCGCTTTGCACCTGGACCTCGGTGCCGAGATCACGCACGCGGAAGTCGATGGTCTTGAGATCGATGCGGCCGTGCACCTCGGGCTTGGCCAGCGTGCCCCGCACCAGCGCACGGATGCGCGCGGTGCCCTGCGCGTCGGAGACCGCGTCGGGCGCGACGTAGGCGAGCAGGCGCGCGCTGATGTCTCCGTCGAGATCGACGCGCACGTCGTCGGGCTGGAAGCCGGGTCCGAACGACGCGCGCCCAGACACGTTCATGGTCGAGCCCTCGGCGGTCAGCGCCAGGTGCTCGACGCTCACGCCATCGTTGTCGAGCTTGAACGAGCCGGCGCCGACCACGAAGTCGGTGGCGACGCCGTGCGGGCGCAGCGTGACCGCGTTGATCACGTCGACCGCACCGTGCAGGAGCGGCTTGTCCAGCGTACCGGCGGCGCCGAGCTCGACCTTGAGATCGCCCGAGAGCTTGTCGATCGAGGAGCCGAGCAGAGGCTGGAGCAGCTCGAGATCCAGGTGGCCGCTGACCTCGCCCGCGATCTGCCGCGTGTCGCCGTCGAGCCGCCCGTGCGCGCTCAGGTTGCCGCCGTCGGTGGTCAGCAGGACGTCGTCGAGATCGACGCTCTGGCCGCGGACGGAGACATGGATCGGTTTGGCGGCGGCGACGCGCACCCGCTGCACCGTCGTCGCGCCGTCGGCTTGCTCGACGGCGCGGGCGATCGACAGCGCGAGCTCTTGCAGCTGGAGATCGACCGCCAGGGGCTGGCCGGGGGCGATGTCGACGGAGACCTGGCCGGTGGCGATGCCGCGGCCGTCGCCGAGCGCCGCCAGCTCGGGCGCCAGCGTCTCGAGCGCGATGCGCTGGAACGCGAGCGTGCCGTGCACCGACGGGCCCGCCGGCGCCAGAGACACCGTGGTGTCGACCTGGAAGCGGCCGAAGAGCTCGCCCAAGATTGCAACGCCCACGACGCCCGCGGCATCCTGGCCGTTGGCGTGGCCGTCGGCGCGCGCCGCCACCGGCGTCAGGGTCAGGTGCCCGTCACCGAGCTGCACGCCGCGCGCGCTGACCCGACCGAGCGAAATGTCACCAGCCAGCACCGGTCGCTCCGGCGTCCCGGTGACGTGCAGCTTGGCGCTGGCGGTGCCCGAGAGCGCCAGGTCGGGGCTGAGCCCGGCGAGCGCCGCCACCGCCTCGAGCGGCAGCTTGTCGAGGGCGACGTTCACGTCCAGATCCCGCCGCGGGAGAGACACCGTGCCGGTGACGTCGAGCGCGCCGCCGCCGGCGCGCGACAGGTGCAAGTGCTTGATCTCGACGCGCGGGCCGGCGAGCGCGACGTCGATCGGTCCGACGTCGAAATCGTCGCCGAGCAGACTCACGCGCGTCCCCGCCGGAACGTGCAGATCGGCGATCACGGCGTCGATCGGCCCGCTCGCATGCCCGTCGAACGACAGCCGGCCGCTCACGTCGGAGCGCCCGGTGATCGTGGCCAGGTTCAGGTTGCGGCCGCCGATCTGTAGCGCCACCTGCGGTGTGCGCAGCATGTGACGCGTGGTCTTTTCGTACAGGTGCAGCTCGCCGTTCGCGTGCAGCGTTCCGTCGAACACGGCGCCGGATAGCTCGTCGATGCGCGCGACGCCGTCGCGCAGCGAGAAGCGCGCCTTGAGCTCGGGCAGGATGCGCCCCTCGGCGCCCAGGCCGTGAATCACGGCATCGCCGACCGCGGTGGGCGAGGTGGGGCTCCCGGTCACGCCCACATCGATGCGCGCGTCCTTGGCCAGGGGCGGCAAGCCGAGGTCGCGGAGCACGCGCCCGAGATCGACGGAGACGACCGCCAGCGCCGCCCGCACCAGCTGTCGGTCCAGATCCATCTCGCCCTTGGCGGTCGCGCTGGCGCCGGGGATCTCGACCGTCAGCCCCGAGGTGTCGACGCGCGACGGCGACAGGTGGGCGCTACCGTGCACGCGCACCGTCGGCGGCAGCGGCGCGGCGCGCGTGCGTTTGAGCTCGAGGTCGAGGTCGTTGACGTCGACCGCCTTGGCCGCGAGATCGCCGTGCGCGAGGATGTGCCCCGCCAATCGACCCGCCCCCATGGCGCGCAGCGCCGGCGGCAGATAGCTGTCGGTGCGCAGGTCGCGCACGCGCGCCTCCAGCTGCAGCTTGAGGGTGTCGGTATGAAGCTGGGCGTCCAGGTTGAGCCGGCCGCCGCCCGGCGCCTCGAGCTGGAACCGCTTGAGGTCGACCAGCCCGGCACCCGCGTCAAACCCAAAATCGAAGCCGATCTGTTGCGCGCGATATTCGTTGAACCCGACGTCCAGCCCGCGGAAGGCCCCCGCGACCTTGAGCTTCGCGAACGGCTGCGTGAGATCGAGCCGCACGCTGGCGCCGTGGCCACCGACGCTGAGCCCGTCGATCTTCTTGCCCGCGGCCACCGCGCCCAGCGCGTCGCCGGCGTCGTCGATGCGCGCGTGCAGATCGATGCCCGGCTCCGAGGTCGCGCCGTAGATGCCGGTGAAGGCCCCCTTGGCGACCAGGCGCGAGTGGCCCGTGTCGGCCGCCTCCAGGTCGAGGATGATGTCGTCGGGGCGCGCCTGCGTCGTCGCGACGCGCGTGATCGCCACGCGATCGAACGGCAACAGGTTGTCGTCCATGATGCGCAGCCAGCCGCCGCCCTCGGCGACCACCGGGCCGGCGTCGAAGCCGAAGATCGGATGGGCCGGATCGACGGCTGACTGGATCAGCGACGCGGTCGCGTGCATGTGCCGCAGCTCGAGGCCCCAGACGCCCGGGAAATCGAAGACCGCGTTCAGGTCGCCGAGCTCGGCGTCGACGAGCTCGAAGAAGCTGCCCGGCCCGTTCTTGACCGGCTCCGTCCCGGCCGGCGTCGGCGGCGGCGCAACCTTGGGCGCAAGCGCGGCGATGAAGCCGATGCTCGGCTCCTTGGTCATCTGAGCGAACCGCCATGACGCCTGAGAGACGCGCAGGTCATGGATCGAAAAGCTGCCGCCGATGAGCGTCTTCAGCTTCACGCGCGCCTCCAGGTGCGGCACGTCCAGCACGACCGTGCCCTCGGGATCCAGGATACGCAAGCCGTCGACCGTGATCGGGCTCGGCGCGTCGGTCACGATGTCGCACAGCGCGCGCAGGCTCCACGTCACGCCGCCGATCTCCATCTTGCCGCGGTTCGCAGGCAGCGCCGATTCGATCAAGTGGCCGAGCCGGGGCCCCTGCAGGATCACCGATGCCGCGAGGACCGCGACCGCCAACAGGGCGACCAGCGACGCCAGGCCAATGCCCAGGCCAATACCAGCGATACGAAAGATTCGTTTGAACAAATGCGACGCTGGCGGGCCGGGCACGGCAGCTTATCAATCTGCCACAGCGGTTCCTGCGCGGCGCGAAAATTGGGGTAGGGTACGCGGATCCAATGAACGACATGCCGGCGCCCACATCGGTGACCGCGCCGCCCCCCGCTGGCGGTGGCGCAGGCGGCGACAAGGGCGACAAGGGCGACAAGAAGCCCAGCCTCTACATCGTCGATGCCTTGAACTACCTCTTCCGGGCGTTCCATGCCCTGCCGCACTTGACGACCACCAAGGGGGTCGAGACCGGCGCCGTGTACGGCCTCTGTCAGATGTTGCTGAGAGTCGCGCGCGAGCAATCGCCCACCCACATCTGCGTGGTCTACGACGCCCCCGGCCCGAACTTCCGGCACCAGATCTATAGTGAGTACAAGGCGCACCGGCCGCCGATGCCGCCCGAGCTCGCCAGCCAGATGCCGATCGTCGACCGCGTGGTCGACACCTTCGGGATCCAGACGCTGGCGGTGCCCGGCTTCGAGGCCGATGACGTCATCGCCACCGTGACCCGACTCGCCGTCGCCGGCGGCATGGAGGTCGTGATCTGCTCGTCGGACAAGGACTTGATGCAGCTTTGTGACGAGAACGTCAACGTCCTCGACACCATGAAGAACCGGCGCCTCGGGCCGGCGGAGGTGAAGGAGAAGTTCGGCGTGTCGCCGGCGCAGGTGGGCGATGTGCTGGCGCTGATGGGTGACGGCATCGACAACGTGCCCGGCGTCGACGGCATCGGCCCCAAGACCGCGTCCGAGCTCATCGGAACGTTCGGCTCGATCGATGCGCTCTACGCGCGCCTCGGCGAGGTCAAGGGCAAGCGCCGCGAGACGCTGGCGGCGGCCCGCGAGCTGGTGAAGACCTCGCGCGAGCTGGTCGCGCTCCGCGATGACGTACCGCTGCCAAAGACGCTGATCGACCTCCACCGCGTGGAGCCCGACCGCGACCGCTTGCTGGCGCTGTTTCGCGAGCTCGAGTTCTCGCGTCTGGTCGAGGGGATGGCTCCCGGCGCCACCGGCGCTCACGCCGCCGCGATGGCGAGCATGGGAGTCGGTGCCGGCGCGGCGCGTGCGCCCGGAGCGAGCGCGGATAATGAAGCGGCGGCACCCGCGCCGGTCGTCGTGCGCCCGCCGCCACCGCCCGCGCGCGTGATTCTCGACATCGCCGGACTGCAAGCGCTGGCCGCGGAGATCGCGGCCGCTGGCGAGGTCGGCCTGGCGGTGATCGCCGAGGGGCCCGTCAGCGTCCGCGCGGATCTCGTCGGCATCGCCTTCGCGCTGCCGGCGCCGGCAACGAACGACGCCGGGTCTGCGACGCGCGCGCGCGCCTACATTCCGCTCTGCCACCGCTACCTGGGCGCGCCGGTCTGCTTGCGCGAGAGCGACGCGCTGGCCGTGCTGGGCCCGATTCTGTCGTCGCCGGCCGTGCACAAGCACGCGCACGACGCCAAGCTCGCGGAGGTCCTGCTGCTGCGACGTGGGATCGTCCTCGCGGGCCTGGTGTCGGACTCGATGATCGCGTCCTACCTGCTCGACGCCTCGCGCACCCGCTACGACCTCGACGTGGTCGCGGCCGCCGAAGATCGCGGCGAGGTCGTCGCGCGCACCAGCTGGATGGGCACGGGCCGCAACGCCCACCCCGGCAGCGATCTGTCCGTCGAGGAGGTGGGCACGCGCATCGCCGCCGAGGCCCACGCGGCCCTCGCGCTCGCCGAGCCGCAGGGACGCCGGCTCGCGACGGCGCACCTGGATCGGCTGTATCACGACCTCGAGCTGCCGCTCAGCCACGTGCTCGCGCGCATCGAGTGCCGCGGCATCCGCCTGGACGTCGACTACCTGCGCTCGCTCGGCAACGAAGTCAGCACGTCGCTGGTCGCGCTCGAAGCCGACATCCATCGTCTCGCCGGCCAGACCTTCAACATCAACTCGAACAAACAGCTGGCCGACGTGCTGTTCGGCAAGCTGGCGCTGCCGGTGATCCGCAAGACCAAGACCGGCGCGTCGACCGACGCCGACACGCTGGAGGAGCTGGCCGCTCTGCACCCGGTGCCCGCGAAGATCGTCGAGTTCCGCGCGCTGGCCAAGCTCAAAGGCACGTACATCGACGCACTCCCGGCGCTGGTCGATCCGGCGACGTCGCGCCTGCACACCTCTTTCAATCAAGCCGTCGCCGCGACCGGACGCTTGTCGTCGAGCGATCCCAATCTGCAGAACATCCCCATCCGCAGTGAAGTGGGCCGCCGCATCCGCGGCGCGTTCCTGGCCAAGCCGGGCTACGTGATCGTCTCGGCGGACTATTCACAGATCGAGCTGCGGATCCTGGCGCACTTCTCCGAGGATCCGGCGTTTCTCGACGCCTTTCGCACCGGACAGGACATCCACCTGCGCACCGCTGCCGAGGTGTTCGGCGTGCCGCCCGAGTCAGTCACCGCCGAGCACCGCCGCGTCGCCAAGGCGATCAACTTCGGGCTCGTGTTCGGGCAGTCCGACTTTGGGCTGTCGCAGGTGCTGCGGATCCCGCGCGCCCAGGCTCGCCAGTACATCGACAGTTACTTCGCGCGCTACGTCGGCGTCCGCCGCTACATGGAGCGCGCGATCTCCGACGCGCGCGACACGGGCGAGGTCTCGACGCTGCTCGGGCGGCGGCGCCCGCTGCCCGAGATCCGTGCGGCGCGCGCGCAGGATCGCAGCTACGGCGAGCGCATGGCGCGCAACACGCCGATCCAGGGGTCGGCCGCGGATCTGCTGAAGCTGGCGATGATCCGCGTCGATGCCGCGCTCGAACGCGAGCGCCAAGACCAGCGCGACAGCAAAGACGACGCTCAACGACGCACCTCGACGCCGGTCGCGGAGTTGCTGCTGACCGTCCATGACGAGCTCGTCTTCGAGGTCCAGCAAGGCGCTGTCGATACATTCAAGCAGTGGGTGAAGAACGAGATGGAGTCGGTATACGCGCTCAAGGTTCCGCTCGTCGTCGATGTGGGAGCCGGACCGACGTGGGGCGACGCACACTGACGGCGTCGCACCGGACGTCAGCGACGAGAAAAATGCGCACCTGCTGATCCGTTCATCGCGCAGGTGAAGTATGATGAAGTCGCTCAATGCGTCGGCTGTCCGTGTTTCATCTGGCGGCGATTCTGGGGGGGAGCCTGGCCGCGACCTCCCTCTCGTTGTCCGCCTGCCGCCGGCACAACGCCGCTCCCGCCGTCGAGAGCGCGTCTCCGGGGCCGCATGAACACGCGCCGGTGAGCGAGCCGGCGCTGGCCGCGGCCCCCGCCACCAACGCCGCGCCC
>CAZNCQ010000340.1:0-7290 GCA_964571275.1 uncultured Myxococcales bacterium | reverse complement strand
TGAAGCACTTGTCGATGGTGGCGCCGGTGCCCGACGCGCACTTGTCGTTCATCGAGGCGATGGCCGTTTTGCCCGTGCTCTCGCCCTTGTCGTTCTTAGCCTCTTTGAAGATGATGATCTTCGCGTCCTGGCCACCGAGCTCGACGACCGAGCCGACGTCGGGGTGCAGGCGCTCGACGGCCAGCGTGACCGCGTTCACTTCTTGCACGAACTTGGCGCCGATGGGGGCCACCAGCGGGGACGCGCCCGAGCCGGTGATGAAGCTGCGGATGCTTCCCGGCGGCAGGTTCGGGAACTCGTTGCCGATCGCGACCAGCAGCTCGAGGACCTTTTCCGCCTGCTTGGTCTGGTGACGCTGATAGTCGGACCAGAGAATCTGATGGGTCACGGGATCGACCACGACCGCCTTCACGGTCGTGGATCCAACGTCGATGCCTATGAAGACGGGGTCGGTTCTGGGATTCGGAATTCCGGCCTCGGGCATCAGGTCACCTATCTTTCGAAGCAAGCCGCGCGGGCTTGGCTGATGAAAGTTTCCGCGGTTTCGGCGTCGAGAATTGACACATGTTCGCGAACACCGCGAGCCTATTCGCCGTCGCCTCCGCAAACCGGTGAAAAGCCAAAATAGATCTCAAAGGTTCGCCGGAGGTTAGGTCGCGGACCCGTCGGTGTCAATGGACGAGCTGCCCGTCACGTTCGGCGCGTGCACACGCCCTCGGGGAGCGCGTGTATGCTCCCGCCCGTGCGCGGGCACGTGTTTCGTCTCCGTCAGCTCGGCGCCTTCGTCCGCCTGGGACGTCCGCTCTTTCTCGTCGGGGGTTTGGTTTTTTACGGGCTGGGCGCGGCCATCGCCGCGTTCGCAGACGGTGCGCTCGCGATCGACTGGCGACGGTATGGCTGGGGACAGGCCGCCGTGACCGCCGCACATCTGATGACTCACTACTGTAACGACTATTTCGATTTCGACGCCGATCGAGCTAACAGCACGCCGACGCGGTGGTCGGGGGGCAGCCGCGTGTTGCCCGCGGGCGAGCTGCCGCGCGCGGCAGCGCTGGTCGCAGCCCTGATTCTGGTCGCCCTCGCGTGCGTGGCGACCGGGATCCTGGTCGGTCACGCAGGCGCGCCGGCGGGCGTCGTGATGCTGATGGCCGCGATCCTCGTACTGTCCTGGGAGTACAGCGCGCCGCCGTTACGCCTGCACTCGACCGGTTGGGGCGAGCTGGACGTCGCGGTCGTCGTATCGGGGCTCGTGCCGCTCACGGGTTTTTATCTGCAAGCAGTGCAATGGAGGTTACTTCCTTTTGTCGCCATTGCGCCACTCGCCGGCCTGCAGTTCACGATGCTGCTGGCGATCGAGTTTCCCGACGCTGCCGGCGACGCCGCCACCGGCAAGCAGACGCTGGTCGTCCGCCACGGGGCCGAATGGGCCGCGCGGCTCTATCAGGGCGTGATAATCGCGGTCTACCTATCGCTGCCGCTGCTCGTGACGGTCGGCCTGCCTTCGATCGTGGCCGGCTGCGCGCTGTTGACGGCGCCGATCGGCGCCTGGCAGGTGCTACGCATGCGTCGGGGCGCCTTCCGCGATCCCGCGCGCTGGGAGAGCATCGCGTTCTGGTCGGTGGCGCTCCTGATGCTGACATCGGCCGCGGAGCTCGTCGGTTTTTTGTTAGCCGCGCGCGGTCGCTCGCTTGGCTAGTGCACCTTGGCCGCGACGTTGATCAGGCGCGCCTGCGGGGCCGCCGCGCTTGCGGCCGTGATGGTCTCCACGCGCTCCGCGAGCCCCGCCAGCAGACCGGCCTCGGTCGGCTCGTCGACGGCCAGCACGCGGCGGCCCTCGACGATGACCGCCTGGACCTCCTCGGCGTCGATCGTGCCGACGTACAGCCCCTGCCGCTTGGCGAGCGCGTTCGCGTAGCGCACCAGGTTGGTGCACGAGCCGCGGCCGCCCTCGTCGTAGGCCTCGAATCCCGCGATCGCCTTGGCGACCGACGCCGGCAGCGTCCACTGCGACGCCAGCGACGCGCCGACGTCGCGGTGAGCGTTGTCGACGACCTTGAGCCACAGCGTCTCGCTCATGAACGGTTCGTCGAGCTCCTCCATCAGGCTGCGCTCCGCCTCCAGCAGGAGCGCGCCGACCACAGGCTTGCCGACGTCGTGGAACAGGCCAGCCAGGTAGGCGGAGTCTGCGTCGGCCGCGCCGGGCAGCTTGCCGGCGATGTCGCGCGCGAGCATGCCGACGGCGAGACAGTGCTCCCAGATGCCGCGAAAGGCCTGGCGGATGCGCTGGTTCTTCGACGCGAACACCTCGCGGGCCGCGAGCTCGATCAGGATCGTGCGGAACGGCTTCATGCCGAGGCGGCTGATGGCGTTCTCGAGGCTCGTGATCGGCTCGCGCCCGCCGTAGGCGGGGCTGTTGACGATGCGCAGGATGCGCGACGCGATCAGCGGATCTTTCTCGACGGTGGCGGCCAGCTCGCTGAACTTCGCGTTCTGATCGCGCAGCTGCTCGAGGCAGCGCACGGCCACCGCCGGCATCGACGGCACCGCCAGGCGGTTCTGCGCGATGCGCTTGGCGATGATCTCGCGCAGCTTGCCGCCCACCTTCGTGGTCTGCACGCGCTCCATACGCTCGATGCGTTCGATCCTCTGGACCTCGCTCTCGACCTCGCCTTTTTCCTTGGCGTGCCGCTCCTGGACGGTGACGTTGGGCGGCGCCGGCGGCGCTGGCGCGGCCGCGGCCGGCGGCGGCGGCTCGACGAGGGGCGCGGGTGCCGGCGTCGCCACGCGCGGTCGCGGCGGGGCGATCGCCGCCTCCATCGCCAGCCGCAATTCACGCATGTTGGCGAAGCGATCGTCGGCCTTCTTGGCGAGCGCACGCAGCATGACGTCGTTGATCGCGTCGGACAGGGCGGGATTGCGCTCTTTCGGCGGCACCACCGCGCCGCGCGCGTGGCCCATCATCACCTCGAGCGAATCACCGACGAACGGCAGCCCGCCGGTGAGCATCTCGTAGCCGACCACGCCCAGCGCATAGACGTCGCTGCGGTGGTCGAGCCGCGAGTCGCCGAGGCACTGCTCGGGCGACATGTACGCCGGCGTGCCGATCGCCGATCCCGGGCGCGTCTTGTGCGACTCCTCGGGCACGCCCATCAGCTTGACCACGCCGAAGTCGAGCACCTTCACGAAGTCGGGATAGTCGGGGTGATTGGTCAGGAAGATGTTTTCCGGCTTGAGATCGCGGTGCACGATCCCGTGCTCGTTGACCGCGCCGACCGCCGACGCGACCTGACCGAGGATGTGAACCGTCGTCCTCTCGTCGAGCGAGTGCTCCATCTCGAGGCGCGCGCCCAGCGTCTCCCCCTCGAGCATCTCCATGATGATGAAATAGATCGGATCCTTCTGGCCGAAGTCTCCCTGTCCGAAGTCAGTGATGTCGACGATGTTGGGGTGGCGGATCGAGTTCACCGCCTTGGCCTCCGTGAAGAAGCGCGCGACGATGTCCTCGTCCCTCGATACGTCGGCCTTCAGCACCTTGATCGCGGCGCGGCGTCCGATCAGCGTGTGCTCCGCGAAGTAGACCGTGCCCATGCCCCCGCTGCCGAGCTCGGTTACAATTCGGTAATCGCGAATCAGAGTTCCGATCATGGCGGTCAACGGGATGGGGGGAGCCGCGACCACCATGGCCCCGCACCACATTATATTGTTCGGCTTATTCGCGTGAAACTACACGAAAAAATTGCGCGAGGACGCGTTGAAGCCCGCGCCTGGCCGCGATAGTACGGGTGAAATGGCCGCTGATCGTCCGCTCGGGGCCGCCCACGGCGCGGCGCTGGTCGTGGCCAGCATGATCGGCACCGGGATCTTCACGACCACCGGCGTGCTCCTCGCGTCGCTGCGCTCGCCCGGGTTGGTGCTGGCGGTCTGGGTGGGCGCCGGCGTGCTCGCGCTGTGTGGGGCGGCGGTCTACGCCGAGCTCGGCGCGATGATGCCACGGGCGGGCGGCGAGTACGTTTACCTGTCGCGCGCGTTTCATCCCGCGGTCGGCTTCCTTTCAGGGTGGATCGGCCTCCTCGTCGGTTTCGCCGCGCCGGCCGCCGCGGGAGCCCTGGCGTTCGGCCGCTACGCACACGAGGTCTTTCCCGCGCTGCCGCAGCGGCTTGTGGCGCTCGCGCTGATCGCCGCCGTCACCTGCGCGCACCTCTTCGACGTGCGCTTTGGCGCGCGCCTGCAGGCGACGCTGACGGCGCTGGTCGTCGCCTTGATCGTCGTCTTCATCGGCGGCGCCATCGCGTCGGGGCGCGGCGACTGGTCGAATCTCGCCGGCAGCTTCGCGGGCCCGTCGCCGGCGGCGAAGGGCGGCGTCGCGGGCGCTGACGCCGGCGCGCTGGCGCTGGGGTTGGTCTACGTCTCGTACGCCTACTTCGGGTGGAACAGCGCCGCCTACGTCGCGGGCGAGCTGCGCGAGCCGACGCGCACGCTGCCGCGCGCGTTGATCGCCGGCACCGGCCTCGTCACCGCGCTCTACGTCGCGCTCAACGTGGTGTTCCTCTGGGCCGTGCCGCCCGCCGCGCTCTCGGGGCAGATCGCCGTCGCACACGTCGTGGCTGCCGCGCTGTTCGGCTCGCGCGGCGCCCTGCTGCTGTCGTCGCTGGTGGCGCTCGCGCTCGCGGGCTCGGTGAGCGCGTTCATGATGTCGGGCCCGCGCATCAGCGTGGCGATGGCCGAGGATGGATTGTTCTTCCGCGCCCTCGGCCGTGTCGGACCGCGCGGCGCACCGACGGCCGCGGTCGCACTCCAGGGGGCGCTGGCGTTCGTCGCCGCAGCGACGGCGACATTCGATCCGATCCTGGTCTATGTCGGCTTCACGCTCACGGTCAGCGCCGGCGCCACGGTTCTGGCGGCGTTCGTGCTGCGCGCGCGCGAGCCGCGCGCCGAGCGGCCGCACCGCGCGTGGGGATGGCCGCTCAGCGGCTCGCTTTTTCTCGCCTCGGCGATCTTCATGACTGCGTTCGCGCTCCATGACAGGCCGCGCGAGAGCGCCGCCGGATTGTTGACGCTGCTGGCGGGCGGCGTGGCCTACGCGTTCTGGCGTCGTCGCCGTCGCTGACGACTCCGTGTGCGTGGCTGCAGGTCGCTGCGACGTTCCGGCGTTCCGCACCGTCGCACCTTGTTCACCATCGTCGTTTGTCGACGGTGGCAAACGATACACGGCGTGTTTTTCTAGTTAGGTCTTACGCGGAACATTCCGATGAAGTGAGTTGGGCGCCGCGTGTTTGCGGCCTCTGAAACCCACGGAAGGCCGAAGGATGAAGTTGTTCGTAGATCTCTCAGGCGGCACGACGCCGCCCGTCCGATCCGACGCCATCCGCCGTCGCGTGAATCTCCGAGCTGCGTTCACTCTCTCCGCATCGCTCTGCGGGCTCGCGGCGGCGTGCATCAGCGGGCAACCCGTGCCGGAGGGACCGCCGCCGTTGTCCGGCGTCGCGCTCAACGCCGCCTACGTGCCGAACGGCGGTCTTCTGACCGGCATGCAGGCGGACGGAACGCCAGCGTTGTGGGGCTCGGCGGCCGACCCCGCGATCGCGGAGACGCGGCTCTTCTACGATACCCTCGGCAATCCCGCGGGCGAGGCGTTCGACACCGGCGACGTCGATCCGACGACCGGTCAGCCGGTGGGGCCGCACGTCACCGCGCCGGCAACGCTCGACGACTGGAAGCGTGTCTTCGGTTTTCCGACGCCGCTGCCGGGTGAAGCGCTGCAGGACTTCCGCGATCGCACCGGCGTCGTCGTCTACTACAACCGCAACGAGCTGGGCCTCGGCCGCGAGCTCGCCTGCTCGAAGTTCGCCGACGGACACGACGCGCAGGGGAACGTGCTCGAGGGCTCGGCGTGCTACGTCGCGAACTATGGCCCTGGCTTCCGCCAGGAGCAGGTGTCGCTGCTCGCGGCCATGGACGGACAGACGCCGCGCAACACCGTTTGCATCAGCTACCGCCCCAGCCTGGACCCGAACTATCAGGTGCAGTTCTACGTCTACAACTCCAGCGGCAAGCGCCAGGACTGGGCGCGCCTGGACACGCTGGGCCCCCGCCCGCATCCGCAGGTCTGCATGACCTGTCACGGCGGCGGCTACGATTCGCAGAAGCACCTGGCGCGCAATGCGCACTTCCTGCCCCTCGATCCCAACGTCGTGCTGTTCGTCAAGGGCAACGGCATCCCCGACGGCGTGACGCGCGCCGGTCAGGAAGAGCGCATCCGTCAGATCAACTTGCTGGCGACGGGGACGCCGCTGACCGCTGTGCAGTCGACGATGCTGGCCGGGCTGTACGGCAACTCGTTGCCGGTCGCCGGCACCACGGCGACCGGCGACACGACGCCCGCCGCGTGGAATACCAGGTCCGAGGACGCTGACTTCCATCAGAACGTGCTGCGGCCGTACTGCTTGACCTGCCACCTCGCGGGTCAGCGCGGCCTGGGCGACGCCGATGTGCCCGCGTACCAGATGTTCGCGACCCCGTCGGCGTTCGACGCCGTTGCGCTGGAGTCCTACATCTGCGGAAGCTTCTCGATGCCCAACGCGCAGCCGACGTCGCTGGGGTTCTGGGACACCGAGAACAACCCGGGCGTCGACGTCGCGGGCACGCGCTTCCCGGCGGCGGCGGACGCCTTCCTGGCGCGCCGCGGTCTCAACCGCGCCACGTGTAACGGCCTGCCCCAGGTCGCCGGCTGCGATCGCGTGAGCAATCCCGACTCGCTCTGCGGCGGCGACGTGAACGGCGGCGCCGTTTGCGACACGGCAACCGACCGTTGCGCGCCCGTGACCATGCCGGTGCAGTAGCCGCCTTTTTCACCGCGGGGCATCGCTGCGTTAGCATGCGCCGCATGCCCAACCGGCCCCTCTTCCTCTTCGCGCCGGGCGCCGGCGCGCCGTCGACGTCGCGCTGGATGGTCGCCTGGCGCAAGCGCCTGGAGACGCTGGGTGACGTGGTCGCGTTCGACTACCCGTACATGCGCGCGGGCCGCAAATCGCCCGACCGGCCGCCGGTGCTCATCGCCGCGCACCGCGAAGCGCTGGTGTCGGCGGTCGCCGGCCTCGCACGCGGACGGCCGGTGTTCTTGATCGGCAAGTCGATGGGCGGGCGCATGGGATGCCACCTGGCAGTCGAGGAGGCCGCCGCGGCCGCCCCGACCCCGCCGCGCCCCGGCGTGGGACTGATCTCGGGCCTCATCTGCCTCGGCTATCCGCTGCAGGCGGGCGCGACCGGCGCGCTGCGCGACCAGGTGCTGCT
>CAZNCQ010000339.1:0-7381 GCA_964571275.1 uncultured Myxococcales bacterium | reverse complement strand
GGGGCAAGGCGATCGAGGGCAACCTGGTGCCCTACGCCGCGGCGGGGTCGGTCGTCACGATCGACTGCGTTGTGTAGCCGCCATGCGCGCGCGCCGGGCTCTGCCGATCGTCGTCGCTGCCGTCTTGTCGGTGGCCATCGCGTCGCCGGCGCGCGCCCAGTCGCATGACGACGCCGAGGCCGACGCCGCGATCAAGCGCGGCGTCGAGCTGCGCCGCCATGCAAAGGACCAGGAGGCGCTGGAGGAGTTTCGCAAGGCGTACGCGCTGGTGAAGAGCCCGCGCGCGCTGGCGCAGATCGGCCTCGCCGAGCAGGCTCTCGGCCGCTGGGCCGACGCGGAGAACGATCTCGGCGAGGCGATGGGGAGCAAGGGCGACCCCTGGATCCGCAAGAACGTCACCACGCTGAACGGCGCGGTCGAGGTGATTCGCAAGCACCTCGGTAGCCTGGACGTCATGGGCCCCGCGGGCGCCGAGTTGCTGATCGACGGGCGCGTCGGCGGGACGTTGCCGTTGCCCAAGCCGGCGCGCGTGCCGATTGGCAGCTTGACGATCGAGGTTCGCAAGGATGGCTTCTTTCCCGCGACGCGCCCGGTCTCGATCGCGGCGGGCGAGCTGACGCGTGAGAGCGTCGACTTGCAGCCGATGCCGGCGGCTCCACCGGTCGTGCGTCCGCCGGCCCAGCCGCCGGAGGCCGCTCACTTACCCGGAATCCCCGGTGGTGACGTGGAGCACCCGGCGCTGCATCCTCCCGACGATCAACCGGATCACGCCGGCGGCGGCTGGCAGCGCACGGCGGCCTGGAGCACGGCGGGCGTCGCCCTGGCGGGCGCCGGGGCCGGCGTCGCCTTCCTGCTGATTCACAATTCGAAGCTCACCGACGCCAACAATGTGCCGTGCCACATCTCGAATGGGACGGTGAGCCCGACCGATCCGACCGAGAGCAATCATTGTCTCGATCTCGCCAACAGCGCCGATCAGGCGCGCATCGGCTCGATCGTGGCGTTTGCGGCGGCCGGCGCGCTGGCGATCACCTCGACGTTGCTGTTCGTGACCTCGTCGTCGCCGCCGCATTCGGGCGTCGCCCTGGTCTGCGCGCCGACGCTGCTGACGGCGGGCGCGACATGCCGGGTGCGGTTCTGATGTCGCAACCTAACCCGGACATCCGCATGACGACCGAGCCGCCGGACGCTGCCCGAAGGGTGAACGCCGACGATCTCGATCGATGGATCCGAGAGTATCTCAAGCACGCGCCGCTGTCGCTCACGCTGCGCGAGATCAATCGGCTGGTGGCGATCGAGGCGATGGGAGACAGCCGGGGTCCGGTGCTCGACGTCGGTTGTGGCGACGGGTTCTGGTGGACGCTGCGCGACGCGGATCATCGCGAGATCTACGGCGTCGACATTTCGGCCCGCGAGGTCGCCCAGGCGAAGACGCGAATTCAAGCCGCACTGACCGATGTATCGCGCGAGCGACCGTTTCCCGAGATATCGTTTGGCGAGATCATCGGCAACTGTTCGCTCGAGCACGTGCCGGACATCGACGCCGCGTTGATGAACCTGCGCCGGGCGGCTGCGCCCCATGCGCGGTTGCTGATGTTCGTTCCGACGCCCCGCTGGGCGTTCCAGGGCCTGGCACAGTCGTGGCTGCTGAACCACGCTCCGCGGATGGCGATGACCGTCGCCGGCGCGCTCAACGGCTTCTTCCAACACTGGCACCTTTACGATGACAAGGTCTGGAATCGGCTGCTGGCACAGAACGGCTGGCGCGTCCGCGCGAGCTACGGCCTGGGCTCGGTCCGCTCCGAGTTCTTGTTTCGCGCGTTCATGCCGCCCGCCTTCGTCGAGTTCCTCGCCAAGCAGGTGACCGGGTTCTATCCATCCAGGCTTGCGCGCTTTCTTCCACCCGCGATGCTGGAACCCGCGGTCAGGCTGGTGCGTTGGGCGGTATCGGATCCGCTGGTCCCGGTCGATTCTCCGACGGCCTACGAGTATCTGATCGTCGCTGAAGCCGCCGAGCTGCCGGAGCGGGGCGGCGGAGGGTCCGGGTGACCACCGACTACTTCGCGAACCACGCGCGTGCCCGCCGATTCCCATGGACGCTGTATCACCAGCCGCTGGAACGCGACCTCGGCAAGTTTCTCAATCGAGTCGCGGACGAGCACCCCGCTGGTGAAGTCCTGATCGTCGGATGCGGCCTGCTCCACGAGATCGATACGGCACCGAGCGGGCTTTCGTTTCACGTCGCCGATATCGACGATCGCGCTGTGGCCGCCGTCCTGGCGCGGCGCGATCCGCGGATCACCGGTGGGACAGTGGTGGTTCCCGAGACCCCGATCGATCTCGGCCGCCGCTTCGCGGCGATCTACGCCAAAGAGGTGATCGAGCACGTACTCGCGTGGCCCGCGTGGCTGACGGGCCTGCGTAACGCGCTGGTGGCCGGAGGCCGGCTCTGGTTATCGACGCCCAACTACGGCGAGCCCTGGCTGCCTGCGCTCGAGTCGACCGTGCTCGAGCTGATCGCGCGGCGCTCGGGTTTTTCCCGGCGCGACATCCATCCCACGCGGTTCTCCTGTGAATCCCTGGCGCGCGGGCTCTCGGGCGCCGGGTTCGAGCAGATTGCGGTCAAGCCGACAGCGATGCGGCTCGCGCTGACTTCGTGGGCCTGCGCGCCCCCATCCGCACGGCCGTAACCCTCCTACGGCGCCGGATCGATGCAACCCGGCGCACCGCGCTTGCGAAGATAGACCGCGTAGCCCGAGATGCCGTAGCCGGCGTAGTAGTCGTGCTCGTCGTGGAAGCAACGCGCGAGCTCGTCGGACGACGGGCCGTCGAGCCCGAAATTTCGCACCATCAGGACCGCGTCGGCGCGCTTCAAGCCGGCCAGCACCAGGGCGCCGTTCCCGGCGGGGGCGTCGGGGCCGGGAAAGACTTTGCGTTCGGGAGGGAGATCCTCGAAGACGTTCAACTTGTCGATGGAGTAGAGGCCGTCGCCGTAGCCTTGCAGCCCGAGCGACAGGACTTGCAACGGAGCCTGCGCGGGAGGCGGCTCGTCAGGCAGCTTCCAGAGCGAGAAACCACCGAACGACGGCATGGCCACGGCATATCGTCGCGTGAACGCGAAGAACAGCACGTCCTCCTGCTTCAAAGAAGGGAAGTCGTAGTTGTTCCACAGAATGTGGGTGATGCCGAGCTCCCGGAAGCGCAGGTACACGTCGCGTGGCGTTCGCATCGTTCGATAGTCGATCGCGAACTGCCAGCCGGCCCAGTCCGACATCGTCCGCCGGTTGATGCCCAGCTGAAGATGCGCGGTGTGCAAGAGCAACACGGCGTCATGCGGTAGCGCCGCGCCGATCTCACGAAAGCCCCTTCGATACTCTTTGTAGCGCGGGGCTCCCGGCCGATCGATGTCGCCGCGGATCACTTCGATGGAATCGCGTACCCTGTCCGCGCCGCCGGCGACGATGAATTTTCCGCCCCACGCGACCTGCAGGAAGATCAGCGGCAACAGGCCCACGCGCGCCCACGGGCCGGATCGCCAGGTCGCGGCGATGGCCGCCGCCGTCACCGCAACGAGCCAGGGTAGCAAGACCTGAAGGTTTCGCTCGATGCGATAGATGATCGCCCAGGACAGGACAGATCCCAGCGCCGCCACCAGCCCCAGCAGCAATCGCCGCCGGCGTGCGTGCAGGAGCACGATGGGCACCATGAGCGAGAAGAGAGGCCCGAAGAGGGGCATCTTGTGGGCGAAGGAGAACTGGGCGTCGAACGGGAACGTGAACATCAGGCCCAGCGAGCTGGGGATGTTTTGCAGCAACCGGCCAGGCGAGACCGCGGCTTCCATGGCGTCGAACTGGAGATTGGTGAACCTCGGCGTGCTCCCGGTGAAGACGCGCAACGCCAGCGGATAGACCGGATTGCGATAGAAGACCGCGTTCATCACCAGGTGCGGCCCGAACCCGAGCAGCACGCCGGCGACGAAGAAAAGCGGTCCGCGCCAGAGGTCGGCAGGATGATCGAGCTCCTCGTCGAGACCGCCGGGTCGCGGGACCGCGCGGATGACCAGCGTTCCCCAGCGAACCGCCAGCAGGGCCGCGATCGGAAGGAGCAAGTAGACGCACTGGATCTTGGTGTGCAAGGCCGCGCCGCCAAAGAGTCCCGCCATCACGCACAAGCGAGGAGAGAAGGCCTTTGCGGCCCGAAACGAGGTCAGCAGCAAAGGAATGGCGAAGAACGCAGCCACGTGATCGGAGCCAGCGCCCAGGGTCGCGTCGTAGACGAAGAACCCGGGGAACAGAAAGTACGCCGCCCACGATCCACTGGCGCGCGTGTCGTCCAGCATCCAGCGGGCCGCTGCCGAGATCCCGACCAGCGTCCAGACGAACAGCAGGAGCTCGATGTGCTGAGCCATCATCCAGCGCAGCGGGGCCGCGTAGAACCCGGGCACGAGGAAGCCCCAAGTGTAGAGGATGCTCGAAAGGTGAGGCAGGTTCTTGGCGGTCTCGGCGATGAACGGAACCAGGCGGTGCTCGCGCGCGTAGTCTTCGGCAATGACCAGATGGCTCCAGGCTGCGTCGTAGCTGATCGCCTCGGGCGTCGCGCATTGCATGTACAGCACGCCAAACGAGAGCACCCCGAACGCGACCGGCAGGAGCGCCAAGGGCGACATCGGCGTCCTCTCAGCGCGCGCGCGAGCGAGAGCGTCTCGCACTGCCGGCACGGCGAGAGGCAAGCCCGCCACGAGCATGACGGCGGGCAACCCGATCGCGAAAGCCGGGCCGTAGAGATGAAGGGCGCCGCCGAGGTACATGCCCAAGACGAACGCGATGATCCCGACCGCCATGCTCATGACCGCGGTCTCGATGACCGGAAACGAGAACCGCCCCGCCTTTACGATCAGGAGGTGACCGAAGCTGAGGCAGCCGGCGCAGAGGAATCCGCTCCACATCCAGAGGCGGAGGTAGTCCCAGATCAACCAGGTCCGCAGCGGTTGGCTGTCATTCAAGACGCCGCCGTAGACGAGGGTCGCGCCGAGTCCCGCCAGGGCGAGCAGAGGGCCGTGCCACCGTCGGCTGAAAATGATCTGGCTCCGCCTGAGGAGAGTCCCCCACACGCGCAGCACCATACCAACGAGTACTTTGTTCCCGCGAGAGATTCCCGCGATCAACGGCCGGCGCGCTCAAAAAAAAAGGGGGCACGGCCCAGGCCGCGCCCCCTGCCGCCTTGCCGGCGGATCGATCGACTAGTGGTAGAACTTCACGTCGTCGATCGTGACGTCAGCCGTGCAGTTGGTGGGCGCGCCGCCTTCGGCCGCAGGCGCGATCGTGAACTGCCACTGCAGGCCGATCAGCTTCGCGGGGTCGAGCCCGGTGGCCGGCGAGCCGGACATCGGTGCGCCGGTTCCCGTGAACGGAACCATGAGCGACGCCGGGAACGGTGTCGTGACTCCCAGCTGAGGCGCATAGGAGCCCTTCGGGCCGGTGGTCTTCGGGTCGTTGCCGGCCGTCGAATCACCGTGCTCGCTGTCGTTGATGGAGAACTGCATCGTGCAGCCGGTCATCGTTCCCGTGATCGAGAACTGAACGCCGCTGAACGCGCTCGCATCGACGCAGCCACTGAAGTAGACGACGGTGCCCACGTACTGCGGCATGGACATCGGCGCTGCGTTTTCGCTGATGTGGAGCGTCGTGCCCGTGGTCGTCGCGGTGGGGCCGGCGGTGCCGCCGTAGGCGGAGACGCCGCCCATGATCTCGACGCCTGCGCTGCCGTCGCCGGTGAAGTCAGCGATGAGACCGCTCGTGGGCGCAGCCATCGTGTTCGCCGTGCCGCAACCGAGCACGCCGCCGCCGCCGCCCGCGCCGGTCGACGAGCCGCCCGCGCCGGTCGACGAGCCGCCGGTGCCGGTGCTGCTGCCGCCCGAACCGGTGCCGGTGCCGCCCGAACCCGTGCTACCGCCGGTGCCGCCACTGTTGCTGCTGCTGCAGCCCTGCGTGGCCGCCAACAACCCGACAGCGGCGATCCCACAGAGAGCGATCTTCAATTGCCGCGACTTCATTACGTTCATGACGATCTCCTTTAAGAGCTTTCTCATTGAAGAGGCATCCCAGCGCGCACGCGCACGGGAGCCAAACCCACGCTGGGCGGCAGATTGCCATCCGGCGAATAAACCAGCAAGGCCCTTGCGAGGCAGGTCACCATTCTGAGTTGGGAGATTGATCGCCGCGTCGTGAAACGACGTTCCCGGATTCCGCAGGGAGCTTCTCGGGCGCGCTCAATGCCCTTTCGACGCGGTCCTGGTGGGGCCGGCACCCTTCTCGTCGAGGAAGGCCGCGGCCCACGCCAGGGGCGCATTCCAGTTGATCGCGATTTCGTTCGCCGACCAGGCCTCGATGTTGTCGACGTAGCACTTCTCCGGCGCACAGCCGGCCAGCCCGGCGCCTTGCACGTACGGATCCTGCAGGCCCGAGTTCGGCCCTCCCGAGATCGCGCCCGGGGGCGGGCCCGGAAATGCCGGGTTGGCCTGATGCGCCCAGAAGCGGTGGTGCGGGTGCTCGAGCGGACGGTCGCCGTAGCCGGTGACGTACGATTGGTCCATCGGGTTGCGCCCGAGCAGGTAGCTCATCCCTTCGCCGACGCCGTCGAGATACTTCGGCTCGCGCGTGAAGTCGTGCGCCAGCGCCATGATGATCATGTTGTTGAGCACGAACGCGTTCGAGCCCCAGGGGAACCCGTGGCTGCCCGGCTTGAACGGCACGCGGTAACCCTGGGTCTTGATCAACTCGAAGTAGGCGTCGGCCGCCGCCTGGATGTTCTTGCGCGCCGCCGCGCGGTCGGTGGCGGGCAGGCCGTTCGGCACCACCGCCAGCGTGATCGTGCCCAGCGCCTCGGTCTCGGCCCAGGTCATCGGCGTCGGGATTCCGTCGTCACCCGTCGTGATGGGCACCGCCTCGAAGTGCGGTGATTTGAGCAGGAACGCCTTGTAGACGTCCTTCTTCGTGGTCACGTAGAGCTCGGCCGCCGCCCAGTAGAACTCGTCGCTGACCTGCTTGTCGTCGTAGGGGCCACCGCCAACCGCGGCGGTGCCCGCGAACATCGCCGGGTGCGCCATGGCGGCCGTCCAGGCGCGCTCGGCCGCCTCCAGGCATCGGGCGGAGAACTTCTTGTCGATCTTCTGCCAGATGCGCGCGCACTGCCCCGCGTTGGCCGCCATGTTCAGCGTCGCTGCCGTGCTCGGCGGCCAGAGGAAGCGCTTGATCTGATCGTCCTGCGGCGCCGTGCCGAGCGCGGTCCATTCCAGGTCGTGAACCTTGTGGTGCACCATGCCCGCCAGCGGCTGGCCCGCCGGCACCTGCATCTTCAGCTCGAACTCCAGCTCCCAGCGCGC
>CAZNCQ010000338.1:0-7395 GCA_964571275.1 uncultured Myxococcales bacterium | reverse complement strand
GAGATCATCTGCTGCAGGTTCGCGGTCTGCCCGCGCGCGACGTAGAAGACGTTCTGCCCCCCGAAACCGGCGAGCGGCTTGATGATCGCTGGCCCGTCGAGCTCGCGCAGAAACGAACGCACGCGCTCGACGGAGCGGGTAATCAAGGTCTTGGGCCGCAGCTCAACCGGAAATCCAGCTAAGTACATCTTCGATCCCGCCCGGAGCAGTCCGTCGGGGTCGTTGACGACCATCACCCCGTAGTGCTTGAGGCGCCGGCCAAAATCGATTGCGGGGTTGAACGTATCTCCGTCTTTGCTGCCCGCATTGGGGTTGTTGCGTAAGAAGACTACATCGAAATCAGTAAGCCGCGCTTCTTCGTGGGGCGCATCGGCGGCGGCGATCGCCTTGGCGTACGCGACCGCATCGCGCAGGCGGCCCGCGCGCGGACGCACGAGATCTCCGACGATGTCCGTGCCTTCGGCCTGCGAGAGCGCGTCGACCGAGACGAACGCCACGTCGTGTCCGCGACGGGACGCGGCGAATGCCAGGTGCAGTGTCGTGTACGTGGGTCGTTGCGTCCGGACGTTATTGACCACGAAGCAGACGCGCATGACGATCCCGCCAGTCGATGTCAGTATAGCTGTGTCTTTGTAGCAATTAATGGCTAAAATCCGACCGCAATGGCAGGGGACACGCTAAGAGGCATCGGCAAGAAGGCGATCGCCGAGGCGCTGGAGGCCGCCGCTGCGGCCGAGCACGCCACCGAGCCAAACGGAACCACAGGCGCGCCGCAGGCGGCGGCCGATTTTGAGGCACGGCCGGACCGCTCGCTCGACGAGCTGCCCAGCGAGCGGACCGGGCATCCCGTGAATCATTCGGGCCCACATGGCGACTCCTCGATCACGACCGCGACGACCCTGGTGCAGGACGCGTCCGGCGCGCCGATATCGGCCGCGCCCCCGGCCGAGGTCGATGACGCCGCTCCGCTGACATCGATCTCGACGCCGCGATCGGGCCCGAACCGTGTCTCGTTCGGCACGATGCTCGGGCACGAGATGCACGCGGTGCAGGCGCGCGTCGCCGCCGCCGTCTCAGAGGTCGACGCCGCCCTCCGCGGGACCGCACACGGCCGCGACGTCCACCTGCCCGCTCACCCGGCGATGGCCGTCGAGCCCGAGACCGTGGCCGCCTCGACCTCGTCGCCGTCGCTCGGCATTCCCGCGCCGCACGTGCAACCGGCGGCCAGTCCATCCAGCCCCAGCTTCGCGCCCGTGCGCGATCCGCTGACCGAGTTCTCTGGCGGCGAGCACAGCTTCTTCGACACCGCGCCGGTCAGCGACGAGTACGAGCCGGAAAATCCGCGTGGTCGCCTCTACACGCGGCTCGCCGTGTCGGGCGCCGTCGTCGCCGTCGTATCGGTGGTCGTCGTGGCGTGGATCAATTCGCACGGCAGCACCGAGGAACCTCCCATCCAGGTGAAGGCACAGCCCGCCGTCACGGCGCCGGCACCGGCTGTCGCCGTCACGCCGCCGCGTCCGATCGCGCCGCCGGCGCGCCTTGCCGAGGTGCCACCGACCTCGACCATCCCGACGTCCATGCCGGAGCGCATCGCCGTCTCGGTTCCTCCGCCGCCGCGCCCGGCCAAAGCGCCGGCCCTGGCGCCGCCGGCGCCGGCCCCCGCGCCCAGGCCGGCTCCGATCGCGGCCGCGCCCTCGAAGCCGGCGCCTGTTGCGTCCGCGCCCCCGAAACCGGCTCCGATTGCGGCGCCGGCTCCCGCGCTCAAGCCGGCCTCCGTGGCCGCCGCCGCCGCGCCGGTGCGCGAGCTCCGGACGCCCCCAGCGCCGCCGCAGAAAAAGCCAACCGCCGCCGCGACCACCGCGCCGCGAGCGCCGGCGCCGCCGCCGCCGCGCGCCGCCGCACCCACGCCGCCACCAGCGACGCGCCCTGCCCCGCCGCCGGTCGCCAAGGCGCCCCGGACGGAGAGCGTGCCCGCCCGCCCGGTCGCCAAGGCGAGCCCGCCTGCACGCCCCTCCAAGGCCTCCACGCACGCCAAACCCAAGTACGATCCCGACGGGACGCTCCCGCTGTCGTTTGAATGACCGCCTGACGGCTCCGTGAATGACCGCCTGACGGCTCCGTGAGTGAGTTCCTTGCTGGCTCTCGGCCAGCGTGATAGGCCTTAACCAAAATGCAGATTGCGCCGGATCAGATCGATCCCGACGCCGCGAAGGTCGTTCAGAGGCTGAGGCGTTACGATCACGCCGCCTACCTGGTTGGAGGGTGCGTACGTGACTTGCTCCTTGGGCGGAAGCCCAAGGACTTCGACGTCGTCACCAGCGCCACGCCTCAGGAGATCAAGCGGCTCTTTCGAAACTGCCGCATCATCGGACGCCGGTTTCGCCTCGCTCACGTCTTCTTCGGACCGAAGATCATCGAGACGTCGACCTTCCGCGCGAACCCGCGCGAGGTCGAGGAAGACGACCCCGAGAGCGGCTCCGAGGCCGAGAGCGGCGACTTGCTCATCCGCCGCGACAACGTCTTCGGCACGCCCGAGGAAGACGCACGACGCCGCGACTTCACGATCAACGGGCTGTTCTACGACCTCGAAACCGGCAACGTCATCGACCACGTCAACGGCATGGCCGACCTCGAGGCGCGCGTGGTGCGCACGATCGGCGACCCCGACATCCGGTTTCGCGAGGATCCGATCCGCATCCTGCGCGCGGTGAAGTTCGCGGCGCGCTGCGATCTCACCATCGAGCCCGAGACCTACCGGTGCATGATGGAGCACCGGGGCGACATCGCGAAGTGCGCGCAGGCGCGCGTCTCCGAAGAGTTCTACCGGCTGCTGCGCGCCGGCGCGGCCAAGCGGTCGATGGAGATCCTGCTCGAGGCCGAGCTCCTGGAGCTGCTGGCGCCCGAGCTCTCGCGCGCGCTGCGCGACGACCCGAACGCCGCCCCCGAGGCCGATCCGGTCAGGCTGGAGATGCTCCAGCGGCGGCGCGCGCGCCTGTGGGCCTATCTGGCGGCGCTCGATCGCTCGACCGCGCGGCGCACGGTGCCGCCCACGAACAGCCTGCTGCTGGCGGTGCTGATGCTGCCGCCGCTGCGCGACGCGCTCGACCCCGACAGCACCGGCGTCGGCGACATCGGCCACATGGTGGCGCAGTCGATCCAGCCCGTGCTCGAGCGGCTGCGCGCCTCGCGCCGCGACGGCGAGCTGGCGCGCCAGATCCTGCTCGCGATCCGCTACATCCTGCCGTCGAAGAACCCACGCCGGAAGCGCCCGCGGCTGGCGGGACGCGAATTCTTCGACGAGGCGCTGCGCCTGTGTGAAATCGTCTCCGAGGCCGAGTCGCTGGACCCGACGCTCGCGGCACAGCCGATCGTCGTCGTCGCTGGGCTGGCTACGGGCTTGGCCGAGGGCTCGGTGGAAGGTGCCGACGCCGGGGCCGATGCAGCCGCGGGTGGCGATGCCGGCGCGGGCGACGACGAAGCGGCCGCGCCCGAGCTGGAGCCGGTGGAGCTGTACGACCGTTCGGGCCGGCGGCGCCGCCGCGGCGGGCGCGACCGGCGCGACGACGCGCGCACGCGCCCCGACGAGCAGCGCCCGCGCGAGGCGCCCCGCGCCGGCGCCCACGCCTCCGGTGGCGGCGTGCAAAAGCCGGTGACTTCGCTCGATACCCTGCTCGGCGCGACGGCGGCCTTGCTCAAGCCCGCTAAGAAGGCGCCGTTCCTGGGCACGGGCGCGTTCGGCGGGCCCTGGAGCGTCTCGCGCGACTGAGGATCTACCAACGGCCCGAAAGGACGTTGACGTCAACGTAACGTGGACCCTGCGATCGGCTTCGACCTACGCATATCTCGTCGGGTCCGGTACCCCCGCCGCCTCGAAGCCGCGGCGCCGTAGCTGACAAGCATCGCAGGCGCCGCAGGCGGCGCCGTCGGGCGTCGGGTCGTAGCACGAGTGGGTGAGGCCGTAGTCGAGCCCCAGCGCCGTGCCCGCCGCGATGATCTCGGCCTTGGACATGCGGATGAGCGGCGCGCGCAGCACGAGCGCGCGCCCTTCCGCGCCAGCCTTGGTGCCGAGGCGCGCGACCTCCTGCATCGCTGCCAGCCACTCGGGCCGGCAGTCCGGGTAGCCCGACGAATCGAGCACGTTCACGCCGAGCACGATCTCCGTCGAACCGGTCACCTCGGCGGCGGCGATGGCATAGGCGACGAAGATCGTGTTGCGGGCCGGGACGTACGTGACCGGGATCCCGCTCCCCATCTCGGGCTCGCTGCGTCCCTTGGGCACGGGGATCGCGTCGGTGAGCGCCGACCCACCCAGCGCCGCGAGGTCGATGTCGATGATGCGGTGGCTGGAGACGCCGAGCGCCGCCGCCACGCGCGCCGCCGCCGCCAGCTCGACGGCGTGACGCTGGCCGTAGCGGAAGCTGAGCGCGTGGCAGCGCCGGCCCTCGGCGCGCACCATCGCGAGCGCGGTCGCCGAGTCCAGCCCCCCCGACAGGAGCACGATCGCGCCGTTTGCATCGTTTGCGTGGTTTGCATCGTTCATGGGGGGGCTAGATTAGCCGCGAATGAGCATCACGCGAGAGGACGAAACCGCGGGCGCTCTCGAGCACTTCGAGGACGCCGCGCTCTACGATCACGACTACCGCCGGCGGCGCGTGGACGTTCAGTTCTATCGCACGCTCGCGGCCGAGCACGGCGGGCGGGTGCTGGATCTGGCGTGCGGCACCGGACGGCTCATGCTGCCGTTGTTGCGCGACGGACACACGGTTGTCGGTCTCGACCGCGCGCCGGCGATGCTGGCGGGCGCGGCCGCCAAGATCGCGCGCCTGTCGCGCCCGCAGCGCGCGCGTGCGTTGCTGCTCCGCGCGGATTTGCGGCGTTTCGCGTTCCGCGCGCCCTTTGGGTTCGCGGTGGCCGCGTTCCACAGCGTGCAGCACCTGGTGAGCGACCGGGATCTGCTGGCGTTCCTGCGCGCTGCACGACGCGCGCTGGAGCCGCGCGGCTGGCTGGCGTTCGACGTCTTCGCGCCGGCGCGCAGCTTCCTGGCCCGCGACGAGAATCGGCGTTGGGACCGCACGCCGTTCCGCGATCCAACCACGGGAACACGCGTGATCTACACGTTCAATCACCACCTGGATCGCAAGCGGCGCGCGCTGCTGATGCGCATGTACTACCTGCCGGTCGACGGGCGCGGGCGCGCGATCGGCCCCGAGCGCGTGCTGCGTTTGTGTCACCGGCAGCTCGCGCGCGGCGAGGTGCGCGCGCTCGTCGAGCGCGCGGGCATGCGCTTGATCGCACGCTGGTCCGACTTCACCGGAACGCCTCTGCGCCGCGACAGCGACACGGAACAACACATCTATTTGGCGCGGCCCGCGTAGTTGATCACGCACAGTTTTTCCGTCGCTGCGGCAACGCGTCGCTCGACGGTCTGCGACACCATCACAATGCGGGACCGAATATTTCGGCCAAATTTCTCGATGGATTCGCGAAAAAGCAGCGCTCTCCGACGGGATCGCCCCGGCTTTTCCACTGAATTTCGCTTGACAGGGGTGGCCCCCCCGCTACCATGCCGAGGTCTTCTTTCGCACCACTTTCTACACGGAGGGCTGCTGAGATGGCCGAGAAAGTCGCAAAGCTAGGCGTAGCTCGTGAAAAAGATTTCATGTACTACGTGAAGGACGGAGCGGTTTGGAAGGTCCAGCGAAAGCAGCCAGGAGTCCCCAAGGGACGTCCCGAAAAGGTCGCTGACGGTGGCTTTCAGATGGACACCAACTACATCTACTTCGTCGATCGCGACGGAGACGTAGCGCGCGCCAAGCGCGCGATCGGTGGACAGAAACGCAAGAAGACGGCGCGCGCCGCCAAGCGCCGCGGCGCCACCAAGAAGATGCCCGCGAAAAAGGCGTCGAAGTCCGCCGCCAAGGGAAAAGCGAAGAGCGCCGCCAAGAAAGCTCCCGCGAAGAAGAAGGCCGGCAAGAAAAAGGGACGCCGCTAGAAGCCGCAGCATCCCCTTCGAAGTTTTCCCTCCGTTTTACGAGGCCGCGTCGGAACAGCGACGCGGCCTCTTCATTTTCTGGGCCCAGACGATCGTCCGCCGCTATTTCTTCGAGCGGGTTTGTCCTCTTCCCTGGCCCTTGCCGCCCGGCCCGCGCGGCTTCGCTCCCGACTTCGCCGGCTCCTTTGCGCCGGGCGCGTCCTTGTCCGGAGTCTTCGCGGCGGCCCCGGGCGTGGCCGCCGCACCGGCCGGCGCGGGTGCGCTCGGCCCCTCCGCGAGCAGGGCCTTTTGCGCGGCGCCGCCGTCGGACAGCTCCTCGGGAACGAAGCCGAATCGATAGAGGATCCAGACGAACCCGATCAGCGTTGCCGCCGCCATGTACATGTACTGCTCGTCGAGCCAGGTCGCCATCTTCAACCAGCGCCAGATGCCGGTCTCGGGGAGAAAACGCGTCGGCGCCCAGTCGATGAAGCTGGTCACAGCCGTGACCCCGAGCAACATCGCGCCGGCTTCTTTCCGCTTTTCGTAGAGCAGCGCGACGACGATCAAGAACGAGTAGTAGTAACAAGTGAGCTCGACACCGACGGCGATCATCATCGCGCTCAAGGCGCACGCCACCCACGGTTCCGCGCCGCGCACCGCGAACCACAGCAACGCCAGGAAGCCGGCGGCCGCCACCGCGAACAGCACCTTGCGCTCGCGGAACGTGCGCAGCTTGGCAATCTTCCACGCGCCCCACGGATCCTCCATCCGATCGTTGCGCAGAAATCGCCCCGCCTCCGAGGGCGCGTAAGCGACGATCGTGCGAAGGCCCATGTAGTTGGTCAGCGGCGTCGACGTGTGCTTCTCGCTGTTTTGTTTGAAGCGGACGTAGCCTTGAATTCCTCCGCTCGTCACCAGGCTGACCGGCACCAGCACCACCACGCCCAGCGCCGCGCCGAGGATGATCGATCGATAGCGCCGGTCGATGGTGCGCGTCTTGATGTACTCCTGCACCAGCACCATGACCGGACCGATGAAGACGAAGACCGGGAAGACGCGCAGCAGGGTCGTGTACGACAGGAACACGCCGCCGGCGAAATACTTCTCACGCCGGATTAACGCGACTCCGCCCGCGAGATAGAACAACCAGTCCCAGCGCAGGAATGCTCCGCCGGTCCAGTAGAAGCGAGACGGGAAGTTGGTCGCGAACACGCACAGCGCCACCGCGAGCGTTTGCCAGCCGAACGCCCACCAGATGAGCGCCATCATCCCGAACGCGTAGGTCGGATCGAGCAGCGACAGCAGATTGATCTGGGTGTCGCTCGCCGGCGCCAGGTTGGCCAGCGTCGTGCCCAGGATGGTCCACACCGGCGTGGCGTTGTAGCCGTGATCGGTCTGCGCCTCTTCCCAGCGCTTCACGC
>CAZNCQ010000337.1:0-7414 GCA_964571275.1 uncultured Myxococcales bacterium | reverse complement strand
CTGAAAAGTCCGATAAGATATATTATGTAAACTACGGCGTTGCGAAGCGGGCGGCCGCTGGCGGCCGGCCTGCCCTGGTCGCTACGCGCTACCGCGGGACGCCCAGCTTCATGGCCAGGCGCTCGACGCGCGTCGCCGCCTCTCGGTTGGCGATCTCGGCCTTGAGCTGCTGGACCTGCGCGATCGCGAGGTCGGCGCCATGTTCGATCATCGTCAGGTACGAGCGCGCGGCGGCGCAGGCGCGGGACGGCAAGCGGTTGGAGAATCGATCGAGGAAGTCGATCTCGCGCCGCAGGTCGCGCGACTGGCGGCGCAGCGACTGGACGCCGCGCGCGAGCGCCGCCAACCGTTTCTTGTCTTCGGACATCGGCTCGATGATAACGCCACCTCTCGACGTTCGGTATGCGAGCTTCGTTGCCTTCAGTACGCGAGCTCTAGCGCGAGCCCCGGGCGCAGGCGTCGGGACGCGAAGGCCACGTGGTTTCCGCTGGTGTCGGTGAAACCGTACTCGGTGGTCGACGGCGCGGCGTCGAGGAAGATCGCCAGCGAGAGCGCGAGCAGCGGTCCGAACGCCCGCTCCAGCGGCAATCGCATGGCGAGCGCGCCGGTGGCCACGAAGGCCGTCGACCAGTGTGGCGCCGCCAGCATGGTGGTGGTGCTCGTCGTGCCCGGCAACGGCGTGACGTGCGTGAAGTTGGCGCCGGCGCCGACGCGCGCGTGCAGGCGCCACCAGCGCGCGTCGACGCCGATGCGCGCGGCGAGCGCGGTCAGGCGCAGGCCGACGTCGGGCTGTCGTGCGTCGATCGGGATCTGATACTGCGCCGCGAGCCAGCCGCCGGCGCTGGGCTCGACTCTCTCCGCGCCGCGGCTGGTCGGCGCTGCGCCGGTCGGCGGAACGGCTACCTCCATGTGCCCGAGCGAGAGAATCAGCCCGGGCCCTTGCGCGAGCGGAAGCGCGGCGCCCAGCTCTTCCAGCGCATAAAAGACGCCCGCCGCCGGCTGCCAGCGCGCGGGCTCGGACGCCGGCGCAGCGTGCATGACGGTCGCGGCGGGCGCCGGCTGCGCGCGCGCGAAGATCTCGCGGGCCTGAGCGCGCGAAAAGCCGATCTCCTCGTTCTCGATCAGGGCCGAGACCGATAGCTCCAGCACCTGCGCCACCGACTGCTGGTCCACCTCGTCGAAGCGGCCCGACAGCGGCAGCTCGCGCACCAGGAAGCGTTCGCCGCGCTGGTCGGCGAAGTACAGCGTCGCGCGGTGCAGATCGGCGAGATCGACCCAGCAGCGCAGCGCGCTCGCCGGCTGGGGCGTCTGGGGGCCGCGCAGCAGCTCGCTCAACGGATTGAAGCGATCGATGCGGCTCCAGAGCAACGGCACACCGAACGGCATGCGCTCGCCGATGCGCGCGCGCAGGCTGTCGTACGCTTCGGTGGTGCCGACCAGCGTGATGTCGACGGCCTCGGGGCGCCGGCTGGCACGGACCTCGGGCGCCGGAGCCGGCGCGGTGGGTGCGGCGGCGTCGTCGGCAGATGTGCCACCGTCGGCATGCGCGCCGTCGGAGCCGGCGGCGCTCTGCGCGTGCGCCACCGCGCCACCCAGGATCGCGATCAGCGCCGCCGCCGCGACCGCGCGCCGGATCACTTCAGCTCGTCGAGACGGCGCCGGGCGTGGGACTCGTACGCGCTCCCTGGCGTCTCGGACATCAGCCGCCGCCAGGTCTGCTTCTCGTCGGCGGAGCGGCCGAGCGCAGCCAGCGCCCGCCCCCTCCCGTACAGCGCCTCGGGCAGCAGATTTCCTCGCGGCTCGGTCTTCAAGTAACGGTTGAATTGTTCCAGCGCCCGCTCGGCCTGGCCCTGCCGCAGCAGGAGCCCGCCCCACGGCACCGACGACAGCGCGGCCTCGCGCGTGTCGCCGTACTCGCGCTGCAGCCGCCGATAGAGTGACGACGCGACGTCGGCGTCGCCCCGCCCGCGCGCTTCGCTCGCGAGGCGCAGCAGCGACGCCGGCGTCTCGGGCGGCGTGCGCACGGCGGTGACCGTCCGGCTGTGAGGACGCGGCCGGCGGTAGGTCTCGGCCGGCGGAGCAGACGGCACAGGTTCCTCTACGGCGACCGGCTCCGAGACCACCGGCTCGGGCGCGCGGGCACGCGCGCGCGGGAAGACCCGCGGCCGAGACGACGTGACCGGCGTGTGCGTCTCGGCGCGCGGCTCCGAGAGCTGCGGTGTCGCCCGCCACCACCACATGGTGGCGCTCGCCGTGCCGGCGATCAGCAGCGCGCCCATCGACAGCATGAGCGTGCGCATCTTGATGCGGCTCGGGCGCCGCGGCCAACGAGCCGGCGGTCGCGCGCGCCGCTGGCTCCAGCGACGGGCGGCGGATGACATGCGCGCGATGCGCTCCGCGTCGTCGACCTCCACGGCGCTGTCGGCGGCGAAGTCGGCCTGGATGTCGCAGCTCATGCGGCAGGAGGCGCAAGCCGCCAGATGCGCGTCGAGCGCGATGCGATCGGCTGGAGAGAGCTCGCCGCGCCGCGCGCGCGCGACGAGATCGCCGCGGCACTCGTGCTCGCCTCGCCCGTCGATCACGGCACCTCCTCGCGCTCGTGCGGCGAGATCTCGAACAGCTCGGCGAGCTGCGCGTCCCGGCCCAGCTTGCGGCGCAGCGCCCGCTTGCCGAGGCGCAGCCGGCTCCAGACGGTGTTGGCGGAGATCGCCGCCGTGGCCGCGATCTCCTCGACCGTGTAGCCGAACGCGAAGTGCAGCGCGAGCGCCTCGGCCAGCACGTCCGGCAGCTCGTCGAGCAGCTGCTGCACCAGCTCGCGCCGCCGCTGTGAGACGGCCGCCGACCACGGAGATCCGCTGCCGTCGGGGACGTTCTCGATCCCCTGCGCGTCGGGATCCGAGCAGCGGTTCTCGATGCGGATGCGCCGGCGCGCGGTCAGCGCGGTGAGCACGGCGATGCGCTGGGCGAAGTGGACGACGCTGCATTCGCCGCGAAACGTCTCGAGCGCGCCGAGGAGCGCGATCACCGCGTCCTGCGCGATGTCGTCGATGTCGCGGTGCTTGGAGCCCATCACGCGGCGAACCGCCGCCAGCATCGGGGCACCCACGTGAGCGACCAGGGTCGCCGCCGCGTCGGGGTTGCCCGCGGCCGCCGCCTGAGCCATGCGGCGCAGGTCGTCGGCATGTGGTCGCGGTCGCGGCCCATGCGCGAGCCTTGCCACTTCGTTGAGATCGCGCGGCAAGGGCTTGTTGAGCTGCGCCATACAAGGACTACGATGGCCAAGGTGAATCTCGAGGTCAAGATGGTGAACACGCACACGTATCGATTCCAGGCCGGTGATTGGTTTCAGACCGCTGGAACGACAACTGGCTGGGTATAGTTTTGCGCGACGCATGGCGTTCGTCCGGGTGCTTCAAATGCTGGCTGGCGCTCTTGCCAGTGCTGGGGTGCGCGCCTTCGACCGACCTCCTCGGCACGGTCCCCACGCCGGGAAGTACAGTCGACGGCGGCGGTGACGCGCTCGGAGGCTGGCCCCCGGAGGCGCCCCGGTTCTCGCCGCCGACGCTGGTCACGGCGCTGTCGGACCCAAGCGCCGACGACGAGGATCCGACGTTCACCGGCGATCTGCGCGAGCTCTATTTTTCCTCGGATCGCGCGGGGAATAGCGACATCTGGGTCTCCCGGCGCGCCAGCCCCGCCGATCCCTGGGGCACACCGTCGATGGTGACGGAGCTGAGCTCGACCGGCATCGACCGCTCCCCGTCGGTTTCGCTCGACGGCCTGTCGATCTGGTTCACCACCGATCGCGAGCTGTTTCGCGGCCGAATCTGGCACTCCGCGCGCCCGAGCGTGCAGTCGGTCTGGGCGGCGCCGACGCCGGTGTCCGAGCTTGCCAGCCCGAACTTCGACTCGGCGCCCTCGGTCGACGCGGCCGAAACCACGATGTTTTTCTCATCGCTGCATCAGAACAGCCCCACCGGCACCGATATCTACGCGTCGACGCGCGCCAGCGTGACGCAGCCCTGGGGCGTGCCGGTGCGCGTGCCCGGGCTCGACACATCGGCCGACGAGGCCGATCCCTTCGTCGCGCAAGGCGGCTTGGTTGTGTTTTTCACGCTGACTCGCGCCGGCCAGAGTGACCTTTACGGGTCGGTGCGCCGCTCGACCGACGCCAGCTTTCCCCCGGCCTTTCCGCTGACCGACGTCAATTCGCCCGCGGTCGACTCCGATGCGGCCCTATCGGTCGATCTCCTTTATTTGATGTTCGCGTCCTCGCGGTCCGGCAACACCGAGATCTATGAAAGTCACGCCCTGCAAACCGCCCCGTGATTGGTTCCGCGTGATGGGAACGACAATCAAAGGGTGAGCGGGGCCCCCCCAGACCTGGAACCCTCAATGGGTTTCAGACCTCCCGCGATGAAACCCACTGGCCAAGCCTGCTGGGTTTCGGCGCGACTATCCGCCGTACCCGCTTCGCGAGGATGCAGATGAAGCAGCCACAGATCTTCTGGGTGCGTTTCGGTGTGGCGGTTGGTTTGACGTCCGCGCTGGTTCTTTCCGCCTGCGCGGGCTCTGTAGGCAACACCGGCGCACGCCCCGGCGGCGGCGGCAATGGCGCTGGCAACAACAGCGGCACGGGCAATTCCACCGGTGGCCCGGGTGGTACCGGCGATCCCGGCCTGGGCGGCGCGGGCGGCGACGCGCCCCCTCCCCCTCCCCCGTTCCAGGCCTCGAGCGCCGCGTCGGCGGTGCGCAAGGTGAAGAACCTGCTCACGGGGATGGCGCCGACCGACCAGGAGATGATGTCGGGCGCGACCGCCGACGGGTTGCGCGCGCTGATCACCACGTGGACCACCGGCACGGATTTCCAGCCGCTGTTCCGCGACAAGATGATCACGTTCTTCCGCAACGCCTTTCAGCAGACCGGCTTCACGCCGACCGAAGACTTCAAGATGCAGCTGCTGGAGAACGGCGGCTTCGACTTCGGCCCGCTGGGTACGGGCGCCGTCGGTGACGACGCGTTCTTCAAGCTGGTGCAGAACCTCCAGGACAGCTTCGCGCGCACCGCGTGGCAGCTGATCGCCGAGGGCCATCCTTTCTCCGACGTGCTCACCACGCAGCGGTTCATGATGACCACGGCGCTCAAGAGCCTGTACGTGCAGATCGAGATGCCCAACGACCAGCCGTACTCGTTCGGCGTCACTGGCACCAAGATCGCGTGGAAGGTCGACATGAGCGGCACGGCGATCCCGCTCGAGCAGACGCTGGATCCGACCAGCGCGAACTACATGGTCTTCGACGACCAGATGCCGGTGAACGCGGCGCGCTTCCAGCTGCAGCCGACGTGTCAGGGCACGGCCGGTATGGTCAACGCGTTCACGGGCTACGCGCAGCTGTTCCAGCGCCTGCTCGGATACACGCCGCGCTTCCCGTTCGCGGCGACGCCGACCTGCTGGGAGCACGCCTCGAAGCCGTACTTCACCGCGAGCGATCTGTCGGACTGGGCCTGGGTCACCGTGCAGCCGCTCCCGACGGGGCAGAGCCGCCTGCAGCCGTACGATCTGCCGACGCTGCGGACGACGACGACGTTGTCGCTGCAGCTGCCGCGCGTCGGCTTCTACTCGACGCCCGCATACCTGGCGCTCTGGAACACCAACGACAGCAACCAGCACCGCGTGACCGCGAACCAGACGCTGCTGGCAGCGCTGGGGCAGTCGGTGACCAGCTCGAACAGCATCACTCCCCTCAGCGCAGCCGGCCTGGATCCGAGCCACGCCGTCACCGGCACCGAGTGCTACGGCTGCCACAAGCTGCTCGATCCGCTGCGCCAGTTCTGGGCGACGCAGTTCGACTTCAACGACCGCAACGACTTCCCGTCGCGCGGCACGTTCAATGGCGGCGCCGCCAATCCGCGGCCGGCGACCACCGGCGGCGCGCTGGCGTTCGGCAACGTCAACGCCAGCGGCACGACCTTCTCGGCGCTGGGCCCGCTGCTGATGCAGGTCACCGACGCCGCCGACGGCAACGCGCCGATCTCGCGCTTCGCGCTCGGCGTCACGCAGAAGCTCTGCTTCCTGGCGAACTCGTCGGCCTGCGTCGAGACCGACCCGGAGTTCCGGCGCATCGCCAGCAAGTTCGAGACGGGCGGGTTCAACTTCGTGAACCTGGTGAACGACTTCTTCTCCTCGCCGCTGGTCACCGGATTCAGCGACACGCTGACCTTCGATCAGCTAGGCATGACGGTGAGCGTGGCGCGGCGGGATCAGCTGTGCGCGTCGCTGTCGAACCGCCTCAACGGCCCCGACATCTGCGCGCAACTGGCAACGTTGCCCACGACCGCGCAGGCGGCGACCGCGAAGATCGCAAGCAGCGTCGCGGCCGACGCCTTCAGTCGCGGGTCGGAGTCGCCGGTGACGCCGTTCGTGCCGACGGTGTTCTACCGCGCCGCCACCGAGATGCTGTGCGAGAACGTGGCCGCGCTGGTCGTGGACTCGACGGCCGGCAAGATCTACAGCAGCACCGACGTCGCCGGCGCCGTCGAGGACCTGACGACGCGGCTCATGGGCTATCCACCGTCCGACCCGCACCACGCCGACGCGGCCAAGGCGCTGCAGGATCACTACACCGCGGTGCTGGCGGTCAAGGGCAACACCGCGACGACGGCGCTGCGGTCGACGTTCGCGCTGGCCTGTCAATCACCCACTTCGCTGTCGTTCGGACTTTAATTGAGCGAGAGGAAGCCGATCATGATGCTCAGGCGACGCGATGCTCTCATGACCACCCTCTTCGGCGCGGGCCACATCGGCCTGCGCGCGCTGGCGACAGGGCTGCCGGCCTGGTTCCTGATGAACCCGCGCCGCGCGACCGCGCAGTCGCTCCAGTGCGCGATCGACGCGCGCGCCAACCTGCAGTACCTGATCTTGAGCGCGTCGAGCAACGGCGACCCGTTGAACTGCAACTGCCCCGGAACGTACGAGCAGGCCGACATCATTCACCCGCAGCAGGCGGAGGTGGCGGCGACGCCGGTGCAGCTCGGCAGCAAGACCTACAACGCCGCCCTGCCCTGGGCTAGCACCGCCGCCGGCGGCGCGCTCGCGCCGGCGACGCTGGCGCGCACCAGCTTCTTCCACCACATGACCCACTCGACGGTGCATGGCGACCAGCCCAAGGTCATGAAGCTGCTCGGCGCCACCAGCGGCGGTGAGATGCTGGTCTCGGCGTACGCCAAGCACCTGGCGGGTTGCTTCATGACCGTGCAGAACGAGCCCATCGCCGTCGGCGCGCACGGGAACTCGAGCGAGCTCGTCAGCTTCGCCGGGCGCATGCTGCCCTCGGTCTCGCCGACGCAGCTCAAGCAGTTGCTCACGGGCTCGAAGACCGATCCGCTGGTCAAGGTGCGCAGCCTGCGCGACAC
>CAZNCQ010000336.1:5783-7457 GCA_964571275.1 uncultured Myxococcales bacterium | reverse complement strand
CGAGAAGCCGTTCGACGTCAAGGCCGTGCGGGCTCTCGTCCACCGCCTCGCGCGACCGCGAGACTGCCCGACCCCGCTCCCCCCCTCCGACGTTCCGCCCTGCTGAAGCCGTGCGACAGGACTCGTAGGCCGTCGAACACGCGTCGCAGCGGACCGGGCTGCGCGCGGCCGCTGAACGCAGAATATTCTGAAATCCACACCGTCGGTCAACCCGCCGCCGGGTTCAGAGCTCTCGCGTAGTTGCCATAGGTTACGTCATCCGCGCCACGACGATCCACCGCGACGCCCCCGTTTACATTGAAAAGTGCCCCGATGGGGACACTCAGAAAGTGTCAGAGCGAGGTCCTGCCAGGTGAACGTGGTGTAGCTACTCATGACGTCGCCGCACGGCCCGTGCGTCACGACCTGGAGCCGGTCACGATGAGCTCCGTTGCCCTGGGCGCGGCTGATGAACGTGCGCCGGAGGTCGTTGCCCCCGTCTGTCACGCAGCCCCAGGGCCTCTAGCAGGGTCCTGAAGAATCCGCGATCGCCGGCATTCCAGTTGCCGCGCTGATTGCTTTCTCGATGGATAGCGTTGGGGCAGTGACCGCTCCTGCGGGCTCGCGCGACTGACAGCCCCCGAAACCGGCGTCATCGAATAATGGTCAGGGGGTCAACGTCCACGCTGTTCCGTCGAAGTGCAGGCGCTTGCCAGCGAAGCCGACCGCCCAAACGTCGGCGGCGCCGCTCCCGCCGAGATCGGTGATACCCATCGTGGTTGGATCGGATGATGCCGTCCAGCTGGTCCCGTCGAAATGGAGCACGGTGGGGGCAACGCCGTGGAGAGGCCCAGTCCCCGACGACGCGGCCCAAACGTTTGTGTCGGCGCTTGCCCAGACCGCGTCGAGGTACCGGAATTGGAGGAGAGGTGCGAGGCCGGGCGCCGGGATGCCCTGAGACACTCCGGCGCGCGCCACGAACCCGACCGCGTTGGTTGGCGAATAGCAAAGGCCCACAGCCCATACTGATCCTCCGGCCACGCTCCAAACGTCGGTCAGGTAGGAAACAAATCCGCCCGCCGCCAACCGGCTGCCGTCTGGATTGCAAGTGTACCCTTCCGTCCAGGCGGTTCCGTCCCAGTGCAGGATCAGGGATGCATAGTCACCATTGGGGGAATTGCCGTTACCCACGACCGAGACGTCGTTTGCGGTCGTGCCCGAAACGCTCGCGAAGGCCCCGGCCGTTCGATGGAACGAAACCGACCATGCAGCACCGTTCCAGTGCAAGATGTCGGCGCCACCACCCGTGAAATCACCGGACGTCGCCGCCCAGACGTCGGTGGCCGACGCGCCCCACACGCCGCTCAGCCCCTGTATTGTTGGGACGGCAACGATTGCCCAGACGCCGGAATCCCGGCGGATGGTGGTCCCTCCGGCCCCGACGGCCCAGGCGACGCCACCCGGGGCCGCCCAGACGGCCTGCAGTACGGCTGTCGTCGGGCTGGTCTCGACATGCCAGCAGCCGTCGTAGTGCAAGATGGTCCCCGCGACTCCGACGGCCCAGACATCGAGCGCCCCAACGCTGTAGACGCCGTGCAGATCGGCCGTGACGACCGGCGACGTCGGACACTCGCCGCCGGCGGCTCCGCCGGATCCTGGCGCGCCTCCCGCCGCGGACACACCGCCGCTGCCGGA
>CAZNCQ010000336.1:0-5683 GCA_964571275.1 uncultured Myxococcales bacterium | reverse complement strand
TTCCGGCTCCGCCGGATCCTGGCGCGCCTCCCGCCGCGGACACACCGCCGCTGCCGGACCCGCCGGCGCCGTTCGCACCCCCGGTTCCGGCTCCGCCGGATCCTGGCGCGCCTCCCGCCGCGGACACACCGCCGCTGCCCGACTCCCCTGCGCCGGACCCTCCGTTGGTGCCGGCGCTGGCGCCGCCGATTCCCCCGTCGTCGCTTGCGTCGCCGCCTACGCCTCCATCGCCAGGCAAGACGACCTGGAGCGCGACTCCGTCGCCGCCGCACGCTGAAAGCGTCCCGCCGACGACCAACAGCGCCCACGAGGTCATCCCCATCGTTGTTCGGCTAGCCCGCGGCGGGGGCCCTCGTCCGTTGCGCCCACCATCACGTTCACAAGCTAACGCAGTCGCCATCGCCAACCCCCACCGCACGTTCGCGCGCGCAACAATGAGAGTCCGCAAGTCACGTGTGACGCCCGATCGCGCGGACCCTCTCATCGGGGATTTGGTGCCGTCGTGTGTCTTGCTGACATCGTGGGGTCCCTGACTGGCTCTGGCAAGGCAGGTATGGAACCTCTTGCGATTAACGAGATGCCAGAGTGTGTATCCCACCGCGGCCGGCGTGTTCGCGTGTCCCGCCGGGTACGTGCGCTTTACGAGCTGCCCGCTGAGGGCGTGCGCGTGGGGAGCGGCCTGCTGCGATGAGACCACAGGTGATCTCGAACCCGCCGTGCGGCCTCGACGGTTTCTTGGCCGAGCGCCCCGCCGGTAGTGACGATATCTCGTCGAAGGGGATTTGCATTCCGACGTGCGAAAGTCGTAGTCGGAGATTCGGTCGGCGCAGTAGGCGTCGATCCTGGCCGTCTTGGCGGGACGCCTGCCGGCCCAAATTCGAAGGATTATTTGCGACAGATCGCCCGGTCGCGTGTCTCGCTCTGTGGAGGCAATACCGAGATCGCACCAATGAGTATCGCCAAGGCGTGGGTCTGGGCGCGCTGCAGGTACGGGCGCCGGTGGCAGGCTACGACGGTCGGCGCAACTGCATGGTCCACTCGGACACACGCTCACGGAGGTCACATGAAAGCTAACCATCAGAGAATCATTGCGTCGGTCGGTGTGGCGTTGCTCGCCATGGGTTGCGGGAGCGCGCCGCCGGATCAAGGAACAGCAACGCCCGGTGCGGAGGGGGCGCTCCCTGGAAAGACGACGCCCCTTCAATTGTTCAAGGATCCGAGCACGTCTGGTCCCAGGCTGGATGTGTACGACGTCGACGGGGCCCTAGGGATCGCGGTGGGCGGCCCCATCGGCACGACGGTTCCCGAGTCGCCCCCAAGCGCCACGTTGATCGACTTGTATCGAGGTCTTCATCCCGCCGCCGAGATTCCCGCTGAGCTCGTCCCTCTCGACGCACGCCTCGCGCTCGCGCGCCGCGCAGACGCGAGCCCGGAACCGGTCCCACCTGTGCCAGCGATCGTGAACAAGAGCCAGAGCGCTTTCAATGCGAACGTTTGCCAGACATTCGGGGTGAGCCAGTTCGCGTCGTGGGTCCCGGTCGAGTGCGATTGGGTGCAGGTTACCTCGTGCCAGGATGCATATCTCGGTCATGACGCGGGCTGGGGTATTCGTCAGTACTTCCCGGTGCAGAACGGCGAACGCGTTTACTTTTGGAACAACAGCGCTGCTGGGGGCTACGTCTCCTGGTATCTCAACACCAGTAGCGGCGTCAAATACGCTGCCTGGTTCGTGACACCGGCCTACTGGTGGACTTGGACCTCCGTGTCCGGCCCTACACCGAATGGCAATGGACCGTATGGCGCGTATGGCGAGCCCAATACCGACTGTGTATCGAACCCCGTCCTTGGCGATGTAGGAATCACTCACCATGTGTACAGTCAAATCGTGAAATAGAGATCGTGCGTAGACTCCTCTGTGCACTGGTTGTCTGCACGGCCGGGGGCTGCGGGAACGCCGATATCGCCACGCTTCGCACCCAGGAGGCGGTGCTGAATGGCAACGACGACCGCAATGAGGTCTTCGAGCTCGATGAGGTGACGCGGCAGGCGATCACCTCATCGAGCGCAGCATTGGTCTATTCCAACCATGTGAGTTGGGGTGGTCCGAACGGGGTCTCATTGAAGGCAGAGTCCGCCGCGGTAGCTCTTGGCCTCTGCAGCGACGAAGCATTTGCCAACGAGCCCAGCGCCGCGTTTTGTTCCGCTGTATTGATCGACGACGACTTGGTGCTGACTGCGGGTCATTGCCTCGGCGGGGATCTCGCGAGCGCGATGCAGCTGTGCCAGCGGGTGCAACTCGTCTTCGGTTATGGCCTACAGACCGCCGACAGCCAGCCGCAGTTGGACGCCGATCAGGTCTTCAGCTGCCGTCGAGTCGTCACGTTGAGCACGACGCCCGCGGACTTCGCCGTGCTTCAGCTCGACCGACCCGCCTCTGCACCGCTCGCGCCCGCGCGGTTCGCCGCAGCCGCCGTTCAACCGGGCGACGCACTCCTGGTCGCGTCGTACGGGGCCGGTCTGCCGCTCAAGGTGGAACTGGCCGCGCTGGTGACGACCGTGTCACCCACGGACGGATCATTCGTGCTCGCGTCGGACACGTTTTCCGGCAGCTCCGGCGGTGGGCTCTTCACGAAAGCGTTCGAGCTGACGGGGCTCTTCGAAGGCGGCGAACCAGACTGGATCAGGATCGACGGCTGCAGTCGAGCCCAGCACAGTGCGACGCCCGCCGAGCGCGGGCAGCCTGCCCCGGCCATTCCCGCCGCCGTTTGCGCGAGTGGGTGGCAGAGTCACCGCCTGTGCGGCGTGGAGCCCGATTGCGGGCAGGGTGTCTGCAACGCAACCTGCCCCCAAAATTGCGCGACACCTCGCTGTGGGGACCTGTTGTGCCAGCCCTCGGAGCGACAAACCTGCGCTCCAGACTGCTCACGCTACGACGACGTACCGAGCCATTGGCTCGACGATCCTGCTGAATATCCCGGGCACAAGGAGACTGGCATCTCGAACCCTGCGGGTCCGTCAGCCTCGGGAGGCTGCGCGGTCTCGGGTCGACTCCCGCCGAGCCTAGCCTGGTGCTCCATCGGAGTGGCCGTGCCGGTGTTGCGAAGGCGGCACTCTCGCCGACGGCACGCGATCGGCGTGCTCGGCCCGCGCAGGTAGGCGGGGCGCGCCAGGCAGCGAGACCGTCTTTTCCTTTTCCAAACGCTCGGCGCTTGACAGACGCGTGGGTTGCGCCAATTCTTTGCCACGTGCTGGTGCTCTGGGCTTCGGCCCAGAGCTCAAAAGGGAACCCGGTGAGATTCCGGGGCTGCCCCGCAGCGGTAAGCGAGAACGACGTCCACGACAAGCACTGGCCGCCACTTCGGGGCTGGGAAGCGGTGGGTGAAGGAAGGCGGCGAAAGCCGGAGCGCTCGTGAGCCCGAAGACCTGCCCGCACCCGGCGCCGGGGAGAAATCCCGGCGGCGTTTCGACCTGGAGCCTCGCGGGAGGCGGAGTAGGTCCGGCGGGTCAGGATCCTCGGGATCCCTGACCGCTGCCGGGCCGGTTCGCCACCCGCGTCGTGCCAGCAGCCCGCGGGGGCGAGAGGTCGGTCCGAGATCCCGGGAGGGATCGCGCGCGTTCGCGCGCGGCGGTCTGGTTGCTCACCTCGCGGTTCACCGCGGATTCGTCCGCATGACCACGACGAAGGAGACGATCAGATGTTGGAGCGAATCGAAGCCGGACGGATCACCGAGACCCGGCTCATGGAGATGGTCTTCCCCGGGCAGGCGAATCACTACGGGACCCTCTTTGGCGGGCAGGCGCTCGCCCTCATGGACAAGGCGGCGTTCATGGTGGCCTCGCGATACGCGCGCCTGCCGGTCGTCACCGTGCTGGACAGCGCCGGCAGGCCAACCGCCGTGCCCGACATGAAGGCGGCCATCGGTCGCATGGAGGTCACGTAGCCATGTCGATCCTCGCGACCTGCCTGGGACACCCGCGCATCGGCGCGGGCCGTGAGCTCAAGAAGGCCCTCGAGGCTTTCTGGGCCAAGAAGATCTCTCGAGACGAGCTCGAGGATGTCGGGCGAACGCTGCGGCTCCGCCACTGGTCGACGATGAGAGCAGCCGGGATCGCCCACATTCCCAGCAACGACTTCTCCTTCTACGACCACGTCCTCGACACCGCCATCATGGTCGGTGCGGTGCCCGACCGTTATCTCTCGGTCGCCGATCCGCTCGAACGCATGTTCGCGATGGCGCGTGGGCTGCAGGATCCGGCGGCCGTCCTCGACGTGCCGGCGATGGAGATGACCAAGTGGTTCGACACCAACTACCACTACATCGTGCCCGAGCTAGCCTCCGAGCAACCCTTCCGGCTCGACGCCACGAAGATCCTGCGCGAGCTCGAGGAGGCGCGCACGCTGGATATCGAGCCCCGTCCCGTGATCCTGGGCCCGGTCTCGTTCCTCCGGCTCGCCAAGCTGTCGTCGCAAGCGCCTGCCGCTGCCACGCCGCTACGCGCCCTCGACGCCCTGGTGCCGATCTATGAGGAGCTCCTGGCGCTGCTGTCAGGGCGCGTCGGCTGGGTGCAGGTCGACGAGCCCTGCCTGGTCCTGGATCTGGATGCCGCGGCGGTCGAAGGGTATCGGCGAGCCTATGGCCGACTGACGGCGACGAAAGACCGCCCACGCCTGTTGCTCACCACTTACTTTGGCGATCTGGGACCAAACCTCGACCTGGCCCTGGACCTCGGTTGCGAAGCCCTCCACATCGACGTCGTACGCGCGCCCGAACAGCTCGACGCGGTCCTGCCGAAGCTCGACGCCCGGACGATCCTCTCTCTGGGCGCGGTGGACGGACGAAACGTGTGGCGCACCGACCTCGATCGCGCGCGCACACTGGTCCAGCGGGCCGTTCAGTCCCTGGGACCGGAGCGGGTCTGGGTTGGTCCCTCCTGCTCGTTGCTGCACGTCCCGGTGGATCTCGAGCTCGAACACAAGCTCGATCCGGAGCTCATCTCCTGGCTGGCCTTCGCGAAACAGAAGCTCGGTGAGATCTGGGCGCTCGCCGACAGCGCCAATCGCCCGGCGGCGGGGCCTCCGCCCTTGAGCGAGCTGCGCTTCGATATCGCGCGAGACGCGCGCCGCATCCGGAGCGGCTCGCGCCGTACGAAGGACGCCGACGTTCGGCGCCGCGTCTCGGAGATCACCGCGGACATGCTTCGCCGACGCTCACCTTACGCCGAGCGCGCCAAGAAGCAGCGTGAACGCTTTGGGTTGCCGCCGCTGCCGACGACCACGATCGGTTCGTTCCCGCAGACGAAAGAGGTTCGCGAGGCACGCGCCAACTGGCGCGCTGGACGCCTGGCCGTCGACGCTTACGATTCGTTCTTGAAGGACGAGACGCGCCGGTGCGTCGCGAAGCAAGAGGCGATCGGCCTCGATGTCCTGGTGCACGGCGAGTTCGAACGAACCGACATGGTCGAGTACTTCGGCGAGCAGCTCGACGGTTTCGCCTTCACGGACAACGGCTGGGTGCAGAGCTACGGCTCGCGCTGCGTGAAGCCGCCGGTCCTCTTTGGCGACGTCGCCCGTCGACAGCCGATGACGGTCGCTTGGTCTCGCTACGCGCAGTCCCTGACCCGGAAGCCCATGAAGGGCATGCTCACCGGTCCGGTGACGATCCTGCAGTGGTCCTTCGTGCGC
>CAZNCQ010000335.1:0-7482 GCA_964571275.1 uncultured Myxococcales bacterium | reverse complement strand
ATCAAGAAGATCGTCGCCGCGACCAGCATGGACGTCGAGGTCGGCGGCGGCGTGCGTACGCTCGAGGACTGCGCGCGCCTGTTCGATCTCGGCGTCAGCTACGTCGTGACCGGTACGGCCGCGATCAAGAATCCGACCATGGTCGACGCCGCATGCCGCCGCTGGCCGCAGCGGATCATCGTCGCGGTCGACGCGCGCGAGGGCAAGGTCTCCGTCGAGGGCTGGACGCAAGATACGATGTTCGACGCCTCGGAGATCGGCAAGCGCGTCGGCGCCGCGGGCGCGGCCGCCGTGCTCTACACCGACATCGGCCGCGACGGCATGCGCACCGGTCCCAACCTGGACGCGACCGCGCGGCTGGCGCGCGAGCTGGCGCCGTGCGCGGTCATCGCGTCGGGCGGCGTGTCGCGCATCGAAGACCTCGATGCGCTGGTTCCCACCGGCGCGATCGCAGTGGTGATCGGCAAGGCCTTCTACGAGGGCGCGTTCACCGTCGAACAGGCGCTGGCGCGGGTGGGTGCGCTCGCGCGCGGGGGCGAACGCCGCTGATGCTGTGCAAGCGCGTGATCCCCTGCCTGGACGTCGACGCCGGGCGCGTGAAGAAAGGCGTGCGCTTCAAGGAGCTGCGCGACGCCGGCGATCCGGTCGCGGTGGCCGCCGCCTACGACGCGCAGGGCGCCGACGAGATCTGCTTCCTGGACATCACCGCGTCGTCGGATGGCCGCGCCACGACGCTGGACATGGTGCGCGCGACCGCCGAGCGCGTGTTCCTGCCGCTCACCGTCGGTGGCGGCGTGCGCGCGGTCGAGGACGTGCGCGCGCTGCTGCTCGCGGGCGCCGACAAGGTCGGCATCAACACCGCGGCGGTCGCCGATCCGGACCTGGTGCGGCGCTCGGCCGATGCGTTCGGCAACCAGGCGATCGTGGTCGCCGTCGACGCGCGCCGCGACCCCGCGCAGCCCGGACGCTGGGAGGTCTTCACCCACGGTGGGCGCAAGCCGACCGGCATCGACGCAGTGGCCTGGTGCGAGCGCATGGCGGCCGCCGGCGCCGGCGAGATCTTGCTGACCAGCATGGACCGCGACGGTACGCGCGACGGCTTCGACATCCAGCTCACGCGCGCGGTCGCCGATCGCGTGCCGGTGCCGGTGATCGCGTCGGGCGGCGTGGGAAATCTGGAACACCTCTACGAAGGGATCGCCGACGGGCACGCCGACGCCGTGCTCGCGGCGTCGATCTTCCACTTCGGCGAGTTCACCGTCGGGCAAGCGCACGACTTTCTACGCGCACGGGGCGTCTCGGTCCGGGAGGCGTGGCATGAACCCCGCGCCTGAGACCCCGGTGGAGACGTTGCTCTCGGCGGTGAAGCTCGACGCGCAAGGCCTGGTGCCGGTCATTGCACAAGAGCTCGAGACCGGCATGGTGCGCATGTTCGCGTGGGCGAATCGCGAGGCGCTGGAGCTGACGGCGTCGAGCGGCTTCGCGCACTTCTGGAGCCGCTCGCGCGGCGCGCTCTGGAAAAAAGGCGAGAGCTCGGGCCACACGCTGGCGGTGCGCGAGCTGCGCGTCGACTGCGATGGCGATGTGGTTCTCTATCGGGTCACGCCCGACGGGCCGTCGTGCCACACCGGCGCGACGTCCTGTTTCTTCCGTGCCGCCGGTCAAAGCGCCGCCGATGCCGGACTGCGCGCCGACGCGACGCTGACCACCGACGACGGCCCGCCGGATCCGCCGGCGGTGATCGTCAGCCGCGTCGCCGCGATCATCGCGCGCCGCAAGCGCGAGCGGCCGGCCAAGTCGTACGTGGTCTCGCTGCTCGACGCCGGCTTCGAGAAGGTGAACGCGAAGATCCTCGAGGAGGCGCGCGAGCTCGCCGAGGCGTTGCCCGAAGGCGACGCGGCCCACACCGCGCACGAGGCCGCGGATCTGCTCTTCCACATGCTGGTCGGCCTGGAGGCGGCCGGCGTCCCCGTCGACACCGTCTTCGGCGAGCTGCGCCGCCGCTTCGGCACGTCGGGCATCGACGAGAAGGCCAGCCGCGCGGGCGGCGCCGGCGGCAGCACGTCCCCGCACTCCACCCACGGGAAGTAGCCGCGCGTGTCGTCGCTGATCAACGACGCAAACACCGGCACCTCGAGTCCGATCGCCCGCATCCTGGGGCCGGGGGGCCTGGTCGCGGCGGCGCTGCCCGGCTACGAATCGCGCCCCGGCCAGCTGGCCATGGCCGAACGCATCGCCGAGGCCATCGAGCACGACGACCGCCTCTTCGTCGAGGCCGGCACCGGCACCGGCAAGACCATGGCGTACCTGGTGCCCGCGCTGCTGTCGGGGCGCAAGGTCGTGGTCAGCACCGGCACCAAGACCCTTCAGGACCAGATCGCGCGCATCGATCTGCCGCGATTGCGCTCGATCCTGCCGCAGCCATTCGAGTGGTCAGTGATGAAGGGGCTCGGCAACTACCTGTGCCTGCGGCGCCTCGAGCAGCAAACGCGGCAAGCGTCGTTCGTGCCGACGCCCGAGCTCGATCGCATCGTCGCCTGGATGGCGCAGACGAAGACCGGCGACCGCGCGGATCTCAGCGAGCTGCCCGACGACTCGCCGCTCTGGCGCGAGGTCTCGGCGACGCCGGAGACGCGGCTCGGCGCGCGCTGCCCGTTCTTCGAGCGCTGCTTCGTCACCGGCATGCGGCGGCGCGCCGTGGAGGCCCAGCTGGTCGTCGTCAACCACCACCTGTTCTTCGCGGATCTCGCGCTGCGATCGGCCTGGCCCGAGGCGCAGGTGCTGCCGCCGTACGAGGTGGTGATCTTCGACGAAGCCCACCAGATCGAGGAGATCGCCACCGAGTTCTTCGGCATGCACGTGTCGACGCACCGGGTGTTCGCGCTCGCGCGCGATCTCGAGCGCGCCTACGGGCTCGACGGCGCGCGCGCGCACTCGGCGGCGTCTCGGCTGCTGGGCGCGGGGCACGCGCTGGGCGATGCCTTGCGCGACCAGCTGCCGATGCCGCGGCCGGGCACCGACGAGGTGCGCGTGCCGGTGCCGGATGGCCTGTGGGGCGGCCCGCGGCTCAAGCGCTACCACGAGCTCGACGGCGTGCTCGACGAGGTCGCGACCTGGCTGGCGTTCGACGGCGAGGCCGTTCGCGAGGCGCGCAACGGCGCGGAGCTCGCGGGCCTGGGACGGCGCGCGGCGGCGCTGCGCGACGAGCTGGGCGGCCTGGTCGACCGCGGCCAGCGCGGTAGCGTGCGCTGGGTCGCGGCGACCCCGCGCAACGTCAGCTTGCACGCCTCGCCGATCGACGTCGGGCCGGCGCTGGCGCGCGCCTTCGACCTGGTGACCGGCCCGGTGATCTTCACGTCGGCGACGCTGACCGTCGCCGGCTCGTTCGACTACGTGCGCACGCGCGTCGGTCTCGGCGAGGACGCCTCCGAGGCAACATACGCGTCGCCGTTTCGCTATGCCGAGCAGGCGCTGCTGTACCTGGCGGCGGATCTGCCCGAACCCAACGACGCGCGCTTCGCGCTGGCGGCGGCCACCCGCGCGGGCGAGCTGTGCGCGATCACCCAGGGGCGCGCGCTCTTGCTGTTCACCAGCTTTCGCAATCTGCGCGTCGCCGAGGCGCACCTGCGCGCGACCTCGCCATTCCCGCTGATGGTGCAGGGGGAGCGGCCACGCCATGTGCTGCTCGCCGAGCTGCGCGACCGCATCGGTTCGGTGCTGCTGGCGACGCAGAGCTTCTGGGAGGGCGTCGACGTCCCCGGCGAAGCGCTGTCGCTGGTGGTGATCGATCGCATTCCGTTCGCCGTGCCCGATGATCCGCTCACGGCGGCGCGCATCGATCGCATCCGCGAGCAGGGCGGCGATCCGTTCAACGCCTTCCAGCTGCCGCGCGCGGCGCTGGCGCTGAAGCAGGGCTTCGGGCGGCTCATCCGCAGCCGCGCCGACACCGGGATCGTCGCGATCCTCGACGGGAGGCTCGCCCGGCGGCACTATGGCGCCACCTTGCTGGCCAGCCTGCCGCGCGATTGTCCGCGCACCGAATCGCTCGAGGACGTCGCCGCGTTCTGGGCGCGGCGGCGGCCCGACCTGGCCGGGCGCGCACAGTCCACGCCGCCCGCGCCGGCAACCCCGACGACGCCGGCGCGCTCGGCATGATGCTCGCGGCGACTCTGCTCTGCGTGGGCGCGTATCTCGTCGGTTCGATCCCGACCGGCATGCTGGTCGCGCGCGCGCGCGGGGTCGATCTGCGCGCCGTCGGCAGCGGCAACATCGGCGCCACCAACGTCGCGCGCGCCCTGGGACGCGGGTTCGCGATCGCGGTGCTGATCGGCGACGCGCTCAAGGGGTTTCTGCCCGTCTTCATCGGCCGGCGCTATCTCACGCAGCTCCCACCGGCGGCGATCGCGCTCGCCGGCCTCGCGGCGATCGTCGGCCACATGTTCACGGTCTTCCTGCGCGGGCGCGGCGGAAAAGGCGTGGCGACGTCGCTAGGCGTGGCGCTGGCGATCTCGCCGCTGGCGGCGCTGTGCGGATTCGGGCTGTACGTCCTCGCCTACGTCACGACGCGCATCTCGTCGGTGGGTTCGCTGCTGGGGATCTGGTCATTCCCGCTCTTCGCCACGCTGCTGGGCGGCGTACCGCGCCCTTACCTGGCGCTGTCGATCGGAACGGCGGCGCTGGTGACGGTGAGACACCGCGCGAACCTGGCGCGCTTGTGGCGCGGCGAAGAAAAGCGCGCCTAGCACCACTACTGCCCGCCCGCGTCGACAGAACACGGCATGTCAAGCACGAGGGGCACGCTGCACGTGCCGGTCGGAATGTTCCCGATCCCCGCCAGCCACAGCGACACCATCCGGATCGAAATGACCCGATCCGCTCAGCACCGCGTATCGCCCGCCGAGCTACGGCAATACCGAGTCTGGCGCGCCGTTGGCGCGGCGAGGAGAAGTGGCCGCTTGCGACTACTGGCCGCCGCCATCCGATCCGCAAGGTATCGATTGCCCGGACGACCCGTTGCAGCTCATCGCCGGAACCTCTCCTGCGATCACGTGATACGCGGTGTTGTCGCAGAGGTCGGTCGTGTCGTCGGTGAAATCACCACCGACCAGAGCAAGCGTCGTCGAGTCGTAGTAGCAAATCCAACGGTGCGTCCCGAAGTCGATGGCGCGGGACTGGAAGCCACCACATGGCCGCTCGATCACCGAAGGTGCGAACGGGTTCACCAACGAATCGCAGACACCGTTTCTCCAGCTGGCATCGTCGAACGTGGGCACGCAGATGAAGGGCAGGCGAGCGTCGATCTCGAGATGGCAATCGATGGCGCCCCCGTCATGGGCGTCGCTGGAGCTGACGTCCGGACCGACGTCCGGGCTGACGTCCGGACCAACATCCGGGATGACATCCGGACCGAAATCCGCCGCGACATCCGGGCCGACATCACCGCCGTCGGTCGGCAAGCCCGCGCTGCTACTGCAGCCGCCAGCCATCGCGGCGACAGCCGCGATCAGCCGCGACAACGACACGATCCGGATCGGAATGTCCGGTCCCTTGCCGCCGCAACCAGAAGATACGCTGATGCCCTTCAGCCCTGACCTCCCCGCCCGATATTGCAGCAAAATCGACGCCAGCTCGACGGTGTCCGCGAGGCGCTCTATGGCAGCACGGCGCGCAATACCAGCATCAACGCAAACCCGAGCGCCACGCCGGTCGACGCTGTGCCCTCGTGCCCGTGGCTGTGCGACTCCGGAATGATCTCGTTCGAGGTGATGTAGATCAGCGTGCCGGCCGCGAGCGCCAGGATGAACGGCATGGTGCGGACGGCAATCTCCGCCGTCCCGAAGCCGACCAGCGTCGCCGCCGGCGTGGCCAACCCGGTCAGACCCACGACGACCAGCCCGCGCACCGCCGAGACGCCGCCCTGCCGGAGGGGCGCGGCCATGACGATCCCCTCGCACACGTTCTGCAGGCCGACCGCGATCGCCAGCATCAGGCCCAGGTGCGACGGGCCACCCATCGCGAAGCCCGCGCCGATGGCCAGCCCCTCGGGGATGCGATGCAAGGTCAGCGCACCGACCACGGCGTAACCGCGGCGCGCATCGCGATCGTGGACGTCGTGCCCCGGTTCGTGGCCGAGGTGCTGGTGGTGGCCGCCCGCGTGGCGGTGCGGGATCAGGCGATCCATGGCCGCCGCCAGCCCGACGCCGGCGCCGAAACCCAGCAGCACCCAGAGCAGGCGCGCGAGGTCGAGCTCGCCGTCGGTGCGGAGATCGCGCAGCGCCTCGCCGAGCAGGCCCAGCGTCGCCGCCGCGAGCATGAGCCCGGCGCCGAGGCCCAGGACGCCGTCGTAAAGCCGGCGCGGCAGCTCGCGCACGAAGGCGAACGGCACGGCACCGAGGACGGTCGCGAGACCGGTCAGCACGGCGGCGAGCAGGGCGGCGCCCACGTCGACGTTTCTACACTAAAGTGAACGGCGCACCTATGGCCGACCCGCCCGATCCCGCGATGGTCTCCCCGGCGCTGGGCGCCGGCGCCGGCGCCGACGTCGACGTCGACGTCTATCTGGCGCTGGGCGCCAATCTGGGCGATCGGCGGCGGCAGATCGACGACGCTACCGCTCGCCTCGACGCGGCCGGCGTGGCGATCGCCGCGCGGTCGCCGATCTACGAGACCGACGCGGTCAGCGACGAGCCGCAGCCGCCCTATCTGAACGCGGTCGTGCGCGCGACGACGGCCCTGCCGCCCGAGGCGCTGCTGGCGCTGTGCCTGGACATCGAGCGCGCGCTCGGCCGCGTACGCCCGCCCGGGCGCGACAAGGCGCCGCGCACGCTGGACCTCGACGTGCTGCTCTACGGCGCGCGCGTCATCGACACGCCGGCGCTCACGGTGCCCCACCCGGCAATGCTCGCGCGCGCGTTCGTGCGCGTTCCGCTCGCCGACGTGGCCGCGCCTGGCCTGCGCCATCCGATCACCGGCGACCCGCTCGACCGCAGCCCGCCGTCTCCCGCGGTACGACGCTTCAGAGACTCAGGCGGCGCTTGAAGTCGGCGATCGTCGCGGCCAGGCCCTCTTCCAGGCCCACGCGTGGCGCCCACCCGTCGAGCAACTGCTGCGCGCGCGAGATGTCGGGCTTTCGCCGCGTCGGATCGTCCTTGGGCAGCGGCGCGCGGATGATCTCCGACCGCGACTTCGCGAGGTTGCGCGTCATCTCCGCCAGCTCGAGCACCGTGATCTCGCGGGGATTGCCCAGGTTCACCGGATCGACACCGTGCTTGCTCCCCATCAAGCGCACGAAACCTTCGATGAGGTCGCTGACGAAACAGAACGATCGCGTCTGCTTGCCCTCGCCGTAGATGGTGATCGGGTCGTTGCGCAGCGCCTGCACGGTGAAGTTCGAGACCACGCGGCCGTCGTTCTCGTGCATGCGCGGGCCGTAGGTGTTGAAGATGCGCGCGATGCGCACCTCGACGCCGTACTGGGTCGCGT
>CAZNCQ010000334.1:0-7501 GCA_964571275.1 uncultured Myxococcales bacterium | reverse complement strand
CACGAACTTTGCTAGCCCCCGTCGAAACCGTTTCGCCCCCGAACCTCGTCGAGGTCGGCGAAATATAGCAGTCTGCTCGGCGCTTTGCTGCCAGCGGCACGCTCCGCCACCGCGGGCTCCGGTTCTGACCCTTTGCGTTTTGGCTCTTCCACGGTAAGAGGAGGGCATGTTGGTCGCAGGTGCCGGTGCAGCCGTTCACACGGACGGGTTCACCGCTGCTGGGCTCGCCGCGCACCGAGCGCTGGCGGCTGCCGGCTCGGCGCGCGTGAACGTCGCCCTGGTTTTCGCCGGCGCGCGCCACGACGACGACGACTACGCGGGTGTGCTGCGCGGGGTGGCGCGCACGATCCCGGGCGCGGTGGTGACCGGCTGCTCGGCGACGGGCGTGCTCACGTCGGGTGAAGAGATCGAGAACGCGAGCGCAGTTGCGGTGCTCGCGCTCGGCGGCGATCAGTCTCTGCCGCCGCCGCTTTTTCGCCTCGGAGTGCGTGACGACTCGCGCTCGGCGGGCGTGCGTCTGGGCCGGGAGGCGCTGGCGACGCTCGGCGGCGACGCGCGCGGCGCGGTGCTGGCGATCCTGATCGATCCCGGCGAGCTCGACGCGGCGGACTTCGTGGGCGGCATCGCCGAGGCGGCGCCCGATCTCCTCATCACCGGCGCGGGTGCGTCGGGCGGCGCCAAGGGCTCGCGCGTCTTCATGAACGGAGAGGCTCATCCGGACGCCTGCGTGGGTCTGGTTTTTCCAGCCGCGCTCCATCCGACCGTCGGTATGACCCAGGGCTGCCAGGGGCTGACCGATCCGATGACGATCACGGCGGCCGAGGGCAACCTGATCCTGGAGATCGAGGGCCGCTCGCCGATCGACATCCTCGAGCAGGCGCTGGCGGAGCCGCGCAACCGCGGGCTCGGCCAGATCACGGGGCACCTGCTGGCCGGCATCGGCGACATCGTGTCGGCGGGCCGCTCCGACTACGTGGTGCGTCCGTTCGCTGTGGCGGAGGCGGATCCGCGCGCGCTCGCGGTCGCTGAACCGGTGCGGGTGGGCCAGACCATCCGCTTCACGCTGCGCGACGCGATCGGCGCGCGCGACGACATGAAGGCGATGCTGGATGAGCAGGCCGAGGCGCACAATGACGCTCCGGCTCGCTTCGGGGTCTACTTCAACTGCGCGGGGCGCGGCAGCGCGCTCTACGGCAAGCCGGGGCTCGATCCGGAGTTGATCCGCCGTCGGTTCGGCCAGCTGCCGGTGATCGGGATCGAGAGCTCGTTCGAGATTGCGCCAGCCTGCGGCCAGTCACGCATTCACATGTTCACCGGCGTGCTGCTGCTCGCCGGCTGAAGCGGGAAGTTCGGAACCGGGGAGGTTCGGAACCCTCTGAGCGTTCCGAATCAGCTGCCAGGTTCCGAACCAGGCATTCACGTGCGAACGACTTGCACGCGCGGACTACTTGTCTTCCCACCAGAAGACGGTGATCGCCAGACAGTGGAACGCTTCGTCCGACGACTGCGTCACGACGGTATCCACCACCTGGCACTGAGGATGCTCGCGAATCCAGGCCGTCACCTTCTCGCCCAGATTCTCTCGTTCTTGGGCCATCGTTGCAGAGAAGACCTTGACGCCGTTGAAGCGAGCCGTTGTGTGATTCTGATGTTGTGCCATCGGTTGTTTACTTCCTTACCAGACGACGCTGCTGGTGTGCGGAGGACGACGGAGACCTTCCCCCAAAGTGAGCTCGGAGAGTGCTCGGACCGTCGGTATGACGCCCCGAAACCTTTCCTCCGTCAAGGACGTTAGGTTCGATAAGGTCGTGCAGGCTTCTACTGAGGTCTTCACCGAATCCCTATAGCAACGATTCCACTATCACCGCAATACCTTGGCCTCCACCGATGCATGCCGCCCCGAGTCCATGCCGCGCCTTTCTCCGGCGCAGCTCGTAAAGAAGATGCGTGACGATCCGCGCGCCCGACGCGCCGAGCGGGTGCCCGAGCGCGATCGCGCCGCCGTCGACGTTGGTCTTTTCGCGCGGTAGGCCGAGCTCTTTCTCGACGGCCAGATACTGCGGCGCGAAGGCTTCGTTCACCTCGATCAGATCCATCTCTGCGAGGCGCATGTGTGCGCGCGCGAGCACTTTGGCAATCGCAGGAACCGGGCCAATGCCCATCACTTTGGGATCGACGCCGACGTACGCCCACGCGACCAGACGCCCCAGCGGCGTGCGCTGCGTGCGCTCGACCGCGGCGCGCGAGGCGACGACCATCGCGGCGGCGCCGTCGGCGATGCCCGACGCGTTGCCGGCCGTGACGGCGCCGTCGGTCTTGAACACCGGCGCCAGCTTCGCGAGTCCCTCGAGCGTGGTCTGCGGCCGCGGGTGCTCGTCGCGCGCGACGGTCTGGGTCGCGCCCTTGCGCCCGCGCAGCTCCACGGGCGCGATCTCCTCGCGGAAGCGCCCGGCTTCGTCCGCCGCGGCCCAGCGCCTCTGCGAGAGCAGCGCGTAGGCGTCGCAGGCGTCGCGATCGATGCCGTGGCGTTCGGCGACGGTCTCGGCGGTCACGCCCATCGCGCAGCCGGCGTAGCTGTCGACGAGCGCGGTCCACAACAGATCCTCGACGGGCGGCGCCTTGCCGAACGCGTAGCCCCAGCGCGCGCCGCGGATGGCGTGCGGCGCCTGGCTCATCGATTCAGTTCCGCCGACCAGCGCCATCTCGGCGTCGCCGGTGCGGATCTCTTGCGCTGCGGTGACGATCGACTGGAAGCCCGAGCCGCACAGCCGATTGACGGTCAGCGCTGGAGTCTCGACCCGCAGCCCGGCGCGCAGGCCAATGTGGCGCGCGCAGTAAACGTCTTCCGGCGTCGTCTGCAGGACGTTGCCGAAGACGACCTCGTCGATCTCTTCGGGGCGCACGTTGGCTTGCGCCAGCGCGGCCTGCGCCGCGATCGTGCCCAGGTCGGTCGCACGGAGATCTTTGAACGCGCCGCCAAACGCACCGAAAGCGGTGCGTTTCGCAGACAGAAATAGGACGTCGCGCGACGAATCCAGCAGCATCATCTTCCTCGGCGAAACTGCCACCGAGCCCCCGTGAAGACTCTACTCAGGGTTTTATAGTCGGAGGGCCCGAGCCTGTCTAGCGGCGCGCGGTTGATCGCGCCCGCGCGCGTCTAACGTTTGTTGCTCGCGGGAGCCGACGCGTCGACGGAAACCTCTTCTTCCACCGCCACGCGCGCCGTCGGCGACGAAGCGCTGGGCAGCGCGGCGCGCGCTTCCGGCGCGGGCCCGAGACCCATCTTCGACTTCAGCTCGGCGAGCGCGTTGTCGGATCCGGTGCCCGACTCCAGGCTCTTGAACCGCTGCTGCAGCGTATCGCCGGTCAGCTCGCCGCCCAGCTCGACCGACGCCTCGGACTCGGCCTCGATCTGGTCGACCTTCTGGCTCATGCGCTCGAAGCTGTCGAACGCGCTGGTGTCGGACAGGCCGCGCATCGTGTCCTGAATCGCCTTCTGCGCCTCGGCGCGCTTCTGCCGCGCGACCAGGATGTTCTTCTTGCGCTTGGCCTCTTCGATCTTGTCGTTCAGCGTGCGCAGCTGGTCCTTGAGCTTCTCGACGGCGTCCTTCTGCGCCTGCCACTGCTTGCCGAACTCGCCCTGCTGCTTGTCGTGCTCCTGCTTGCGCGACAGCGCTTCCTTGGCCAGGGCGTCGTCGCCCGAGCGGACGGCCAGCATCGCCTTGCGCTCCCACTCCTTCGACAGCTCGATCTGCTCGTCCCACTGCTTCTTGAGCCGCTTCTCGTCGGCGATCGAGACGGCGACCTGCTTCTTCGCCTCGACGAGCTGGTTCTGCATCTCGAGGACGATCTGATTCAGCATCTTCTGCGGGTCTTCGGCCTTGGAGATCAGATCGTTCAGGTTCGATTTGATGAGCGTTCCGAGCCTTGAAAAGATTCCCATGATGTTTCCTGGATGAGTCCTGGTTGGGCTAGACCGCTGACGCCGAGGCCGACGCGTGGTGCTCGACGAACTTCGACAGGAACGGATAGTGCTTTGCAGCGACCATGGTCATGTCGTCGATGACCGCCTGGAACTCGTTGAAGTCCAGATTCTCGAGCTCGAGCGCGTGCACCACGACGACCGCCTCACCCTCGAGCCCGAAGGCGCCGTGCACCATCTCCGTGGTGTTGAGGCCCAGCAGCGTGCGGTAGAGCTGCTCGCGGCTGCCCACGGGCAGGTCCATCACCTTGAGGCGGAAGGCGACGACCGGGCCCGCGATGGAGATGGCCAGGTTCTCCTGACCATTGAGCTTCACGAGCCAGATTGCGGTGTCGACGCGCTCGGACTGAAGGCCGATGCGCAGCAGGTAGGACTCGATGTCCTCGGCGCTTTTCATGATGACGCAAGGTTAATCGATCGCGGCGTCGATGACGAGGGGGCCGGAGTTGTCGACAAAAGCGCCTGCATGTGGTACCGGAAACCGGCTCGATGTCGCCTGCCTTAGACCCGACCAAGCTGCCGCGTCACGTCGCCATCATCATGGACGGCAATGGCCGTTGGGCTCAGCGCCGGGGCTTGCCTCGCGTCGAGGGGCACCGGCGCGGTGCGGTCGCGGTGCGCGACGTGGTGCGCGCGGCGCGCGAGGTCGGACTGCGCGCGCTGACGCTGTACGCCTTCTCATCGCAGAACTGGCAGCGCCCGCCGGAAGAGGTCGGCACGCTCATGCAGCTCCTGCGCGACTACGTCATCGACGAGCGCGACGAGATCATGGAGAACAACATCCGCTTGATCGCCATCGGCGACGTCGAGAGGCTGCCCGACTTCGTGAAGGAGCCGCTCGAGACGCTGATGCGCGACTCGGCCGGCAACCGGGCCATGACGCTGTGCCTGGCGCTGTCCTACGGCGGGCGTGAGTCGATCGTGTCGGCGGCCCGCGCGCTCTGCGACCTGGCGACGCGCGGCGCGCTCAAGCCGGACGAGATCACCGAGGACCGCATCTCGGCCGCGCTGCAGACCGGGGGCCTGCCGCAGCTGGATCTGCTGGTGCGGACGTCGGGCGAGGAACGCCTCTCGAACTTCCTGCTCTGGGAGGCGGCCTACGCCGAGCTCTACTTCACCGATACATTCTGGCCCGACTTCGGCAAGAACGAGCTCTATCAGGCGCTGGATTCGTTCCACCGGCGCGAACGTCGTTTCGGCCAGACCCGCGAGCAGATTCGCTCCCTGGGCTGACGGGCGGTCCGCATGTCGAACCTCGCGCTGCGCGTGTCGACGGCGTTGGTCGGGTTGCCGCTGGTCGTGCTGCTGTGCCTCTGGCACGAACGGCTCGGGTTCGCGCTGCTGGTCTTTCTGTTCTGCGCGCTCGGCCTCATCGAGCTGACCAAGATGACCATGACCGGCGCACCTCGCGCCCAGCGCATCGCGATCATCGTCTCCGGCGTCGCCCTGTCCGCGGCGATCTATGCCCGCCCCGGGCTGGCGCTGATCTGGCTGCTCGGGGCGGCCATTGTGGCGGCGACGGCGATCCTCGCGCACCCCGGCGACATCGCGAGCGCCACCGGGCGCCTGGGCGTCGCGGTGTTCAGCATCTTCTATCTGGGCGGCTTTTCGGCTCCGCTGGCGCTCCTGCAGCGCGACGTCGCCGACGGGCCGTTCTGGGTCTTCGTGGCGATCGCGGTCACTTTCGCAAACGACACCGGCGCCTACTTCGCTGGCCGCGCATTTGGCCGTCACAAGCTCTACCCGGCGATCTCGCCCAGCAAGACCGTCGAGGGCGCGTTCGGTGGCCTCGCCGGCGGCGTCATCATCGCCTGGGTCTGCCACGCGACGTTCTTCCCCGGGCTCACGCTGCGCGATGGCCTGCTGGTCGCCGTGCCGGCCGCAGTGCTGGGCCCGATCGGGGATCTGCTCGAGTCGATGATCAAGCGCTCGGCCGGCGTGAAGGACTCCGGCCGCTTGCTCCCCGGCCATGGAGGCGTCCTGGACCGTGTCGACGCGCTGCTGTTCGTGACCGCCTGGGTCTACACGTACACGACACAGCTGCGCTAGCGCGCCGGAGGTTCGGAACCCTTCCGAGGGTTCTGAGCGAGACGAAATCCGGATACGGCAAGACCCCCGCGGTTGCCCGCGGGGGTCGCCAAGCTCGAAAACGGGTTCGGTTCCTAGGCTAGTCTATGGCCGATCGAAAAAACTGCTCCGGGCTGAAGCTAGGTGAAGAAGTTAATCCCCGGAGGCGAAACCAATGATCACGCCGACGGTGTCGGCGTAGTGAAGTCAGGGGCCGCGCTCGACGTTTAGTGTCGATCACGGCTGCCCGAGGATTCAGCAAGGGGTGTGCCGTCGAGGCGGCTTGAGGCAATCCCGTTGAAATACTGGCGCTTCCATGTTAGACGAGCCTATTGTTCTCATCGCTCCACCCATGAACCCTGACATTCGCGTCAGCATGTGCCCGGTCGGCACGTAATTTTTCATAGCCTGGCATGCCGAATAGCCTCCTGGTCATCAACGCCGACGGCCCCGAAACCAGGGTTGCGCTCGTCGAAGACGGTTTTCTCGGCGAGCTCTACATCGAGCGGAAACGCGAGCGCGGCATCGCGGGAAACATTTACAAGGGCCGCGTCGAACGCGTATTGCCGGGAATGCAGGCGGCGTTCGTCAACATCGGCCTCGAGAAATCGGCCTATTTGCACGTCTCGGACGTGCGCGGCACGCCCGACGATCTGACGCGGCTCTTTGCAGGCGAATCGTCGAGCCGCCCCGACGAGGAGGATGACGAGGCCGCCGACGCGGCGCGCGCGCACGGCGGCGCGCGCATCGAAGATCTCCTGAAAGAGGGCCAGGAGATCGTGGTTCAGGTGACCAAGGAGCCGATCAGCACGAAGGGCGCCCGGACCACGCGCTACATTTCGCTGCCCGGCCGCCACCTGGTTTTCATGCCGACCGTCGACCACGTCGGCATCTCGCGCCGCATCGGCTCCGACCGCGAGCGCAAACGCCTGCGCGAGATCGTCGATTCGATGCGGCCTCCCGGGTCGGGGTTCATCGTGCGCACCGTCGCCGACGGGGTCTCGGAGCGCGAGCTGCGCGCCGACATGGAGTTCCTGATCAAGCTCTGGAACGAGGTCGTGCACAAGGCCGAGGGCGGCCGCTGTCCGGCGCTGATCTACAACGATCTCGACCTGCTGCTGCGCACGGTCCGCGACCTGTTCACCGCCGACGTCGAGAAGCTGATCATCGATTCGCGTCCCGAGTATGACCGGGTCAAGAAGTTCATCGCGGCGTTCATGCCCGACTTCTCGGGCAACATCGAGCTCTACGACGGCACCGACCCGATCTTCGACGGCTACGGCATCGAGATCGAGATCGACCGCGCGCTCGAGCGCAAGGTGTGGCTGAAGTCGGGCGGCTACCTGATCGTCGACGAGATGGAGGCGCTGACGGCGATCGACGTCAACACCGGGCGTTTCGTCGGCAAGTCCAGCCTGGAAGACACGATCACCAAGACCAACCTCGAAGCCT
>CAZNCQ010000333.1:0-7529 GCA_964571275.1 uncultured Myxococcales bacterium | reverse complement strand
GCTGCGCTCGCCCTCGGCGCTGCGCTCGCCGGCGGCTCGGCCCAGGCGGCGCCCACCGTCGTCGTGCCATCGGCGATCGGCGCCACGCAGGACGACGGCGCGGCCCGCTTCGTGCTGATCCTCGGCGTGAACCGCAGCGTCGACGCCGATCTCCCGGTCCTGCGCTACGCCGACGACGACGCCGTTCGGTACGACGATCTGTTCCGCGCGATCGGTGGCACGACCCGGTTGCTCGCGCGGCTCGACGAGAACACGCGCCGCATCTCGCCCGAGGCGATCGCGATCGCGCGTGAGCCCCGCCGCGCCGAGGTCACGCGCGCGGTGGCGGCGCTGGCGGCCGACGTGGCGGCGGCGCGGGCGCGTGGCCAGCGCACGCTCTTCTACTTCGTCTATGCCGGCCACGGCAACGTCGACGGCAAGGTCGCGTACCTGGCGCTCGAGGACGCGCGCCTCGACAGCCGCGACATCGAGCACGACATCATCGATCAAGTGCACGCCGACGAGAGCCACCTCATCATCGACGCCTGTTACTCGTATTTTCTCGCGTTCGGGCGCGGTCCCGGCGGGCGGCGGCGTCCCGTGCCGGGCTTCGCGATGGCGGAGGGGCTCGCGGGCCGGCCCGACGTCGGGCTCCTGCTGTCGACCACATCGGCGCGCGAGAGTCACGAATGGGCCGGCTTTCAGGCCGGCATCTTCAGCCACGAGGTGCGATCGGGGCTGTATGGCGCCGCCGATCTCGACGGTGACGGGCGCATCAGCTATCTGGAGATCGCCGCGTTCGTCACGCGCGCCAACGCCGCGATCCCCAACGAGCGCTTCCGCCCCGAGATCTACGCTCACGCGCCGGTCGCCGCCGCGCAGCTCATCGATCTGCGCGGCGCGCCCGGTCGCCGCCTGCGCCTGGACGCGACCGCCGAGGCGAGCCACTACCTGTTCGAGGACACGCTGGGTGTGCGCCTGGCTGATTTTCACAACGCCAGCGGGCACGAGCTGTCGGTGCTGATGCCGAGCGGCGGCCGCGGTCTCTACTTGCGACGCACCAGCGACGAGCAGGAGTTCGCGATCCCGCCGACACCGGACGTCGTGGACCTGGTGAATCTATCGCCGCAACCGCCGCGTCTGGTCTCGCGCGGTCCGGCCGACTATGCCTTCAACCTGATCTTCTCGCTGCCGTTCGACAATCAGGCGGTCGACGAATACGTGCACCGGCCGGTGCGGCTCGATGTCGAGGCCAGCGGTGACGGCACCGCGCCCCTGCCGTCCTGGCGCAAGGTGGCGGGCACCACTGCGTTCGGCGTCGTGGTTGCGGCGAGCGTGGCGGCGCTCACCCTCACCGTGACCGCGCAGCAGCTGTCGGACCGGGCGAACAAACCTTCGACCTCGCAGAGCGAGACCGCCGTGCTGAACGATCGCGTGGCGTCTCAGCGGCGCTGGGCCGCGGCCTCGTTTGGCCTTGCCGGCGCCGCGGCGCTGAGCGGCGCCTGGTTGATCCTCGGCCCCCGCGGCTCGATCCAACCGACGGGCGCGTTCGACAGCACCTCGGGGACGCTGGGCCTCGCGGGTGGCTTCTGAAGTTTGTCCGCGGATTTCCGTCGTCCAATCGGGGCCGCTGGTTCGCTGATGGGATCATGAGGGCAAGGCGGAGATGGGCTCGAGCGCGGGTTTCGATGGTGGCCTGGTCGATCACACGCGCGAGCCTGACGGCGCTGCTGGTGCTGGCGGGCGCTGCGCTGTCGTGCAAATCGTCGAACGGTGCGGCCCAGACGTCATCGCCGCTGTGCACGGCGGCGGCGCCGGGGCCCGCGCCGCTGCGGCGGCTCACGCGGTTCGAGATCGCGCGCTCGCTCGCCGACATCATGGGCACCGATCCGTCGCTGGTCGACGACTTGCCGCCCGACGAGGAGTCCGACGGCTACGACAACAGCTCGGCGGCGTACAGTGTGTCGCCGCTGCACGCCGAGAAGCTGCTGGACCTGGGCGAGGCGGCCGGAGCGGCGCTGATCGCCGACGGCGCGCGACTGCGCGCGTTCGCGGGCTGCGACCCGACGACGGACGGCGCCGATTGCGTGAACGCGTTCATACGCGCGCTCGGGGGCCAGCTCTGGCGCCGTCCGCTCGACGACGGCGAGGTGAGCGATCTGGCCGCGCTGGTACCGCCGGCCGGCGTCAGCGCGGCGATCGCCGTGATGGTGCAGTCGCCGGGCTTCGTCTACCGCGCGGAAGCGCCCGCGACGCCGGGCACGAAGCTGCCCGCCAGCGCACTGGCGACGCGCCTTTCGTACCTGGTCACGAGCACCGCGCCCGACGCTGCGTTGCTGGCCGCCGTCAGTGACGGCAGCCTGATGACCGGCACCGGTCTGTCGTCGCAGACGGACCGATTGCTGGCCACGCCGCGCGCCGCCGAGGCGTTCGAGCACTTCGTCAACGAATGGTGGGAGCTGGATTCGCTGCCCTCCGTCGAGAAGGACACCGATCTCTTCCGCACCTGGACCGATGATCTGCCGGCCGCGTTCGCCGAGGAGACGCGGCGATTCCTCGACGACGCCTGGCAAAACGGGCCGACGCTGGCGCGTCTGTTCACCGGCTCCGTGACCTACGCCGACGTCAACCTCGCCGACTTCTACGGCTACCCGCTGCCGGCGCAGCCCGGATTCCAGCCGATCGCGGTCGACCCCGCGCACGCCGCCGGGCTCTTCAGCCAGGGCTCGTTCCTGGCGACACACGCCAAGGCCGACCAGACGTCGCCCGTGCTGCGCGGCAAGTTCGTGCGCTCGCGGCTGTTCTGCGATCCGCCCGGACCGCCGCCCGCCAACATCGTGATCACGCCGCCGGTCGTCGATCCGCGCAAGTCGACGAAAGAGCGATTTCAGGAGCACACGGCCGATGCGTTTTGCGCGGGCTGCCACCAGCTGATGGATCCGATCGGCTTCGCGTTCGAGCACTACGACGCCACCGGACGCTGGCGCGACATCGACGCCGGTATGCCGGTCGACGCCACCGGCATGCTGACCGAGACCGATGTCGACGGCGCGATCGACGGCGTGCAACAGCTGACCGCGAAGCTGCTGAAGAGCGCCGAGGTCGAGAGCTGCGTCGCCACGCAGTGGTTCCGCTGGGCGTTCGGGCGCACCGAGCAGACGCCCGACGACGTCTGCACCATCGGCCAGCTCGCGCACGCGCTGCACACCGCGGGCGGCGACATGCGCAGCCTGGTGCGCGCGACGGTGCAGTCGCCAACGTTCCTGCTCGCGCCGACAGGAGATGCGCCATGAGCCAGCCACGCAACGGTGCCTTTTCCCGGCGCGCGATCCTGCGCGGTGCTTTCGGCACGGCGGTCGCGCTGCCCTGGCTCGAGTCGCTGGTCTCGCGCCGCGCGCGCGCCGACGCGCCGGCGTTCCCGACGCGCTTCGTGGTGATGTTCTCGCCGAACGGCACGATCCCGGGCAACTGGACCCCCACCGGCACCGAGACCGACTTCACGCTGTCGCCGATCTTGGCGCCGCTGGCGCCGCACCAGGATTCGCTGGTGGTGATTGAGGGCGTCGATCAGCGCGGCGGCGGCGGCGACGGTCACCAGAACGGCATCGGCGGGATGCTCACCGGCCAGGTGCTGAACTCGGGACCGTTCGCGGGCATGGGCTCGGCGCCCGCGGGCTGGCCCAACGGCCCATCGGTCGATCAGCGCATCGCCGAGGTGATCGGCACGACGACGAAGCTGCGCTCGCTGGAGCTGGGCGTGCAGGTCGGCGCCGCCGACAACTGGGGGCGCATGATCTATCGCGCGGCCAACCAGCCGCTGCCGCCCGAGGACGATCCCGCGCAGATCTACGCCAACGTGTTCGCCGATCTGCACGCGGATCCCACGGCGCTGGCCGCGTTGCGCGCGCGGCGGAAGTCGATCCTCGACACGGTGGGCGCGCAGTACACGCGCATCGAAGCGCAGCTTGGCGCCGCGGATCGCGCGCGGCTCGACGAGCACCTGACCGCGGTGCGCGAGATCGAGCAGCGCCTGACCACGCCGTTCGTGCCGCCCACGCCGGCGTGCCAGGATCCGGCCTCGCCGGCCGCCGCGACGACGGCCAACGACGACTTTCCGGCGATCGGCTCGGTCCAGATGGATCTGCTGGTCATGGCGCTGGCGTGCGACATCACGCGCGTCGCTTCGCTGCAGTGGTCGCGCTCGGTGTCGCAGGTGCGCTTCACCTGGCTGCCCTCGCCGATCCCCGAGGGGCATCACGATCTGTCGCACCGGCCCGACAACGACGCGGTCGCGGTCGACAAGCTCACGCGCATCAACAACTGGTACGCGACGCAGCTGGCGGCGCTGATGACCAGGATGAAGGCGGTGCCCGAGGGCGACGGCACGCTGCTCGACCACACGATGATCCTGTGGTGCAACGAGCTGGCGATCGGCAACGTTCACAGCCGCACCGACGCGCCGTACGTGCTGGGCGGCGGCGCGGGCGGCGCGCTGCGCACCGGGCGCTTTCTCACCTACGCGGGCGACGTGCCGCACAACAATCTGCTGGTCTCACTGATGAACATCATGGGCGTGCCCGACCAGACGTTCGGGAAGCCCGACTGGTGCACCGGGCCCTTGACCGGCTTGAGTTGACCAGCTTGATCTGAACTCGCTTTGCTGCGAAGGAGAGCTCACATGTCGCGCAGGACAACCTCGAAATACTGGGCTCGGGGCGCGGGGCTCCGGCGATGGGCGGTCGTGATCCTGGCCGGCGCGGGCGCCGGCGCCGTCGCGGCGGGTTGCGGCGACAATCGCGCGACGCCGATCGATGGCGGATCCGGCGCCGACGCCGACGCGATGGCGCTCACCTGTTCCGGCGAGACCGGGCCGCTCGATCCCACGTTGCTCATCGACGACTTCGAGCACGCGTCGGCCAACTTGCCGCTCATCGCCGGCCGCATCGGCAGCTGGTATGCGTCGGGCGACGCCACGACGGGAGCGATCATGGATCCGCTCGGCCCGGCCCTGCCCGAGGTGATCCTCGGCGGCCGCTGCGGCAGCCACAAGGCATTGCACGTCACCGGCTCGGGCTTTCTCGACTGGGGATCGCAGGTCGAGGGGACGATGCACTACGGAGCGAACGACGCCGGCGTCAGCGAGGAGTTGCCCTACGACGCGGCCGCGCGCGGCTACCAGGGCGTGCATTTCTTCGCGCGCGTCGGCGATACATCGACGACGATGGTGCGCTTCGCGGTCAGCGACGAGTACGCGCGCCCCGAAGCGGGCCTGTGCGACGTGAACGGAACGCAGGGCACGCAGTGCTACGACACGTTCGGCACCACGCTCAGCGAGGCGCTGACCACCGATTGGCGCGAGTTTCGAATCCCCTGGACCGGCCTCGCGCAGCAGAACTTCGGCTTGCCGGGCGGCACGGCGCCCGACGTCTCGAAGCTCTACAACATGCAGTTCACCTTCCCGGCGCGCGTCGTGTTCGACCTCTGGGTCGACGATATTTCCTTCTACTGATTCGGGCCGAGCGGCGCGATCGGCGGAGACGGCTCGAGCGGCGCGATCACGGGCGCGGGCGCGGGCGGCGGCGGCGCGGCCACCATGGCGGGCGTGCTGCGCGCCAGGAGCGGCAAGTGACGCATGAACGGCTTGTTGAGCAACAGCAGCGAGAGCACGAGCGCCGTGATGGCGCCGACAGCGACGCTGATGCCCAGGCTACGCCCTGAGCGCGGCACCAGGTCGGTCTGCTCGAGGTCGACATCGGCGCTGCGCGGGATCCGCGGCGCGATTGGCTGATCGTCGTCTTCCCATGCCGCCGACGTCGCGGCCGGCACCGGCAGCGCGGGCGCCGCGGCGATTGGCGCGACGGTGATCCGGCGCGCGGGGGCGGGCGCGGACGAGATCACGACCGGCGGCGGCGAGGCCGTCATCTCGACGACCCTGGCCGGCGTGGGCACCGCGTGCACGTGTGCGCTCGGCGTCGGCAGGGGAACGACCTTGGCCAGCGGCTGCGCGTGCGCCGCGGTTGGAACCGAGGCCAGCACGCGCGTCGACACGCGCGGCCGGATCGGCGGCGACGCGACCGGCGCGCCGACCGACAGGGGAACGCTGGCCAGCGCCGGCATCGCCGCGACCGGCGCCGAGTCGTCCGAGCTCGCCGCGGCCTCCATCTCTTCCTGCGTCGCCACGACGGTGCGCTCGTCCTCGTCGAAGTCGGAGCGATCTTCGTGGCGCTCGCGCTCGGTCTTCTCCGCCAGCAGGTGCGTGAGCATCTGCTGGCTCTCGTTGGTCAGGCGCGTGAAGCGAATGCCCATTCCGGGCTCGCTCTCGGCGCGCGACGGATCGGCCTCGCGCGTCCAGAACACCGTCCCCTCGCCCGCGAGCAAGGTCGAGCCGTCGGCGAGCTGCAGATTCAGGCGCACGGCGCAACCGACCGGCAGCACCTGCGCGTTGCGAACGAAGATGCCGCCGCGGCTGACGTCGCTGGCGTGGCGATCGAGAAAATCGGACACCGAGCGACACGTCATGCGGATGCGGAGATCAGCCGGCAGGTGCGGGGCGCGAACTGCGGCCGACGCTTGCGGTGCGTTACCGTCGAGGCGCGCATGAGCTCCGGTCCGCATGTGTCGTCGATGCAAAGCATGAAGCCTGCCAACAAACGCCGTTGCTCGTATCTGGAGGGTCCTCGGAATGGGCCATCGCTACGACGCGGACGGTCCAGATCAGTTGCCGGCCAATCAACGATCGGTTGTGCGCCGAGCAACGAACTCGACAAATTGCTCGTGAGCACGCGCCCGAAGTGCGAGTCGATTTAGCGCCAGTTCAAGGAATTACGCGAGCGTCAGGTTGGCGACACGGTGACACTGGTGGGTGCGTACCGGCTCCGACAGAGAGATGGCGCGAGCGTGTGATTTTCCAGGCTGTTTTCAAGCGGGAATGCGGGTCGGATCCCCAGTCCGCATCGACCTCAACGGGCCGATTTGATGCCACCGTAGAGCCTGCGGTAGAGCTGGTAGGGCGCGGCGTAGGCCGCGTGAGCATCCGCGCGCGGCTGTTGCGCTGGCTTTCGGCGCAGCGTCGCTTTCGTCGCCGACGGCACGTCGGGGAAGGCGCCGGCGCCGACCGCAGCCAGCAGCGCCGCGCCGAAGGCCGGTCCCTCTTCCTGCTCGACCGGGATCACCGGTTTGCCGTAGATGTCGGCCTGCAGCTGGCGCACGAACGGCGCCTTGGCACCGCCGCCCGTGACCAGCAGCTCGGGCAGGTCGATGCCCAGCGCCTGGATGATCTCCAGCGAGTCGCGCAGGCCGAAGCAGATGCCCTCGAGCACGGCGCGCGTCATGTGCGCGCGCGTGTGCGCGAGCGACAGTCCCGCGAAAGCGCCGCGCGCGGCGGCATCTCGGTGGGGCGTGCGCTCACCCTGCAGGTACGGCAGGAACGTCAGCCCCTCGGCGCCGATCGGGATGCGCGCCGCCTCCTGGTTCAGCTTCGTCGCCGCCTCTTTGTCGCGCGCGAGCTCGCGCGCCAGCTCGCGCTGGTGCCACGCGAACGCGGCGCCGGC
>CAZNCQ010000332.1:0-7540 GCA_964571275.1 uncultured Myxococcales bacterium | reverse complement strand
GCATGCCGTTCCCGGTGACCGTGAGCAGCGCCTGGCCGCCCGCCGCCGACAGCGCTTTGACCGGGTAGCGATCGAGCGTGCGCCGCGCCGAGATCTCCGTGCCCGGCGCCGACGAATCCGCGAATGGCCGCACGTAGACCGGGATCGGCCGCGTGACGATCGGGATCAGCGCGCGCGGATGCAGCACCTTGGCGCCGAAGTAAGCGAGCTCGGATGCCTCGCGCAGGTGCAGCTGCGGGATCACGCGCGCGTCGGGGACCACGCGCGGGTCCGACGTGAGCAGGCCGGGCACGTCCTTCCACAGATTGATCTCGGCGGCGCCGAGCGCGCGGCCGAGCAGCGTCGCGGTCAGGTCCGACCCGCCGCGCCCGAGCGTCGCGATCGCGCGCGCCTTGCCGCGCTCGTCGCTGTCGGCGGCCGGCGTCGCGCCCAGGAAGCCGGGCACGACCGGCACCACGCCCGAGGCCAGCAACGGGCGCAGGATCTTGCGCGCGCGGAGATCGGTCAGCATGAGATTCGGCGACGCGCCGCCGAACGGCCCGTCGGTGATCACCACGTCGACGGCGTCGACGTAGCGGGCGCGCGTCCCCGCGGCGTTGAGCGCCGCCGCCATGAGGAGCGCCGACAGCCGCTCGCCGCGCGCGAGCACGAAGTCGCTGGTGCGCGCGGTGAGCTCGCTCAGCACGAGCAGGCTGCGCAAGAGGCCGTCGAGCTCGTCGAAGGAGCGGTCGATCTCGGCGATGACTTCCTGGCGCGCGGGGCCTGGCGGCGCCAACCCCTGCGCCAGCTTGCGGTAGCGGGCGCGCAGGGCGCCGGCGTCCTTTTCCAGATCGGCGGCCTTGCCGGCGACGGCCCGGCCGGCCAGGCCCAGCAGCGCGTCGGTGATGCCCGCGGGGGCCGAGACGACGATCGCGCGCTGCCCCTTGCGCTGGCGGATGATGCCGACGGCGTTCTTGTACGACGCCGCATCTGTGAGCGACGCGCCCCCGAACTTGTGAACCTCGACAACCGGCCTCTTCGCGCTCATTTGAAGCCGAAGTTTGTATCATGATAAGGCCCCTTCCGCGCACCGCCTCCGCCGCGGTGCGAGTCGTCACCGGTTTGCGCCGGAGTCGCCGCGGACTTTGAGGTAAAGTTCCCCGCCATGCCTTCACGCTCCGTGTTCCGTTGCACCGCCGAGTGCTCGGGCGAATATGCGCTCGACGAGATCATCTACCGTTGCCCCAAGTGCGGCGCGCTGCTGGAGGTCGTGCACGATCTCGAGCACCTGCGCGCGCGCAGCGGCGCCGCGTGGATGAAGTTGTTCGACGAGCGTTACCTGCGCACCCAATGGCCCTACGGCTCGGGCGTCTGGGGCAAGAAGGAGTGGGTGCAGCCGCACGTGCGCGACGAGAACGTGGTCTCGATGCTCGAAGGCGGGACCAACTTGCTCTGGGCCGAGCGGTACGGGCGCGAGCTCGGCCTCTCCGAGCTCTGGGTCAAGCAGTGCGGCGTCTCGCACACCGGGTCGTTCAAGGACCTGGGCATGACCGTGCTGGTCTCGACGGTGAAGCAGATGATCGCCGACGGCAAGCCGATCCGCGCGGTCGCGTGCGCGTCGACCGGCGACACCTCGGCGGCGCTGGCGGCCTACGCGGCGGCGGCCGGCGTGCGCGCGATGGTGATCCTGCCGCGCGGCAAGGTCTCCACGGCTCAGCTGGTGCAGCCGCTGGCCAACGGCGCCAGTGTTCTGGCGATCGACGGCGACTTCGACGCGTGCATGGCGATCGTGCAGCGCCTGGCCGAGGAAGAGGGCGTCTACCTCGCGAACAGCATGAACTCTCTGCGCATCGAGGGACAGAAGACCGTCGCCATCGAGATGGTGCAGCAGTTCGACTGGTCGGTCCCGGACTGGGTGATCATTCCGGGCGGAAATCTCGGCAACGTGAGCGCGCTCGGCGCCGGCTTTCAGATGATGAAAGATCTGGGTCTCACACAGAAGCTGCCGCGCATCTGCGTGGCGCAGGCCGAGGCGGCGAATCCGCTCTACCAGGCTTACCGCGACGGCTACGACAAGTTCCACGCGGTCACGGCGAAGCCGACGCTGGCGTCGGCGATCCAGATCGGCAACCCGGTGAGCGTGAAGAAGGCCATCCGGACCTTGCAGCGCTTCGACGGCGTTGTCGAGCAGGCGTCAGAGCTCGAGCTCGCGGACGCGGCGGCGCGCGCCGATCGCACTGGCCTCTTCAATTGTCCGCACACCGGCGTGGCGCTGGCGGCCCTGGAGAAGTTGGTGGCGCGCGGCCAGATCGGCCCCGAGCAGCGTGTCGTCGTGGTGAGCACCGCCAACGGTCTCAAGTTCACCGACTTCAAGACCCGCTATCACGAAGGCCAGCTGGGCGAGCTGGGCGCTCCTGCCTCCGGCGATCCGTCCGTGCCCGCGCGCGCGGAGCCCCGCTATGCGAATCACCCGACGTTGCTGCCCAATGAATACGTTGCCGTTCGGGACAGCGTGCGCCGCATTCTGGATTGATCTCGACGGCTCGATTCTCCGGCGATCCGTTGTTGCGGCCGTCGCGTGAATGAGCTGCCGTCGACGTTCGGTTACCAAGCTGTTTCCGCGATGTTTCTTTCCGGAGGTGCACGTAAGAAAGCGGCTCGGCTTGAACTACACCGTGCTACAGTGGCTCGTTTCTGACTTTCTCACTGAGTAATTTCGAGGTTTTTGGGGAGATGAAAGAGCGTCGAGATGGTGAGCCGAGCTGGGGCGCGCCCCCGGCCCAGGGCCTTTACGATCCACAACACGAGCACGACGCGTGCGGCGTCGGGTTCGTCGTCGACCTCAAGGGCCGCAAGTCGAGCGACATCGTTCAACAGGGCATCCAGGTCCTGCTGAACTTGAAGCACCGCGGCGCCTGCGGCTGCGAGACCAACACCGGCGACGGCGCCGGTATTCTGATTCAGACGCCGCACGAGTTCTTCGCCGAGGAAGCGGGCAAGCTCAGGATCAGGCTGCCCCCGCCGGGCCGCTACGCCGTGGGCGCCGTGTTTCTGCCCGCCGATCGCGCGAGCCGCGAGGCGTGCGAGCGCCTGTTCGAGCAGGCCGTCCGCGAAGAGGGGCAAGAGCTGCTCGGCTGGCGCACCGTGCCGACCGACAACCGTTCGCTGGGTCCGACGGCGCGCGCATCGCAGCCGATCATCCGGCAGATCATCATCGGACAGCGGGGTCCGGGGCTCGACGCCGCGGACGAGATGCCGGCGCTCGACGATCTGAACTTCGACCGCAAGCTCTACGTCATCCGGCGCAAGGTGCGGCACGCGGCGCGCAAGGCCGGCATCCCGAGCGCGCACTTCTATATCCCCAGCCTGTCGAGCCGCACGATCGTCTACAAGGGGATGCTCAACCCCGAGCAGCTGCGGGAGTTCTATCCCGACCTGCAGAGCGACCGCGTCGTGTCGGCGCTGGCGATGGTGCACTCGCGCTTCTCGACCAATACGTTCCCCAACTGGTCGCGCGCGCATCCTTACCGCCTGATCGCGCACAACGGCGAGATCAACACGCTGCGCGGCAACGTCAACTGGATGCACGCGCGCGAGAGCATGTTTGCGTCGAAGCTGTTCGGCGAGGACCTCAAGAAGCTGATCCCCGTCATCGACACCGACGGCAGCGACTCGGGGCAGTTCGACAACGTGCTCGAGCTCCTGGTGCTCGCGGGGCGATCGCTGCCGCACGCGATCATGATGATGATCCCGGAGCCGTGGTCGAACCACGAGTCGATGTCGGCCGAGAAGAAGGCGTTCTACGAGTTTCACGGCTGCCTGATGGAGCCGTGGGACGGCCCGGCCTCGGTCGCGTTCACGGACGGCGTTCGCATCGGCGCGGTGCTCGACCGCAACGGCCTGCGCCCGTCGCGCTACTACGTCACCAAGGATGGCCTGGTCGTGATGGCGTCCGAGGTCGGCGTGCTCGACATCCCCGCCGATCGCGTGCTGGAGAAGGGGCGCTTGCAGCCGGGGCGCATGTTCCTGGTCGACACGGCGCAAGGACGCATCATCTCCGACGACGAGATCAAGCATCAGATCGCGTCGGCGGCGCCGTACGGCGAGTGGCTGAAGGAAAACCTGGTCTCGCTGTCGGAGCTGCCGGCGCCGCCGACGGTGCATGCGCCCGATCACGAGGCCGTGCTGCGCCGCCAGGAGACGTTCGGCTACACCACCGAGGACCTCAAGGTTCTCGTGGCGCCGATGGCCGTCGACGGCGTCGAGCCGACCGGCTCGATGGGCAATGATGCTCCGCTCGCCGTGCTGTCGGAGCGGCCGCAGTTGCTCTACAACTACTTCAAGCAACTGTTCGCGCAGGTGACCAACCCGCCGGTCGACGCCATCCGCGAAGAGCTGATCATGGCCGTCGATACGGCGATTGGCCCCGAGGGTAACCTGCTCGAGCCGACGCCGGCCTCGGCGCGGCAGATCACGTTGCCCACGCCGGTGCTGCGCAACGCAGAGCTGGAAAAGCTGCGCCACCTGAACGGCGTCAATGGCTCGCACGGCTTCAAGAGCATCACCGTGCCGATGCTGTTCAAGCTCGCCGAGGGGGCCGACGGGCTCAAGCGCGCCATCGAGGAGCTGCGCAAGCGTTGCAGTGATGCCATCGCCAGCGGGCACAACATCATCATCATTTCCGACCGCGGCCACGACCACGACAACGCGCCGATCCCGGCCTTGCTCGCGGTGTCGGCGGTCCAGCACCACCTGCTGCGCGAGGGGTCGCGCACGCGCGTGGGCCTGGTCGTCGAGACCGGCGAGCCGCGCGAGGTGCACCACTTCTGCCTGCTGCTGGGCTACGGCGCGAGCGCGATCAACCCGTATCTCGCGTTCGAGACGATCCACGACCTGACCCGCGCGGGCGGGCTGCTCGCCGGCGGTGACCCCGACAAGGCCGAGCAGAAGTTCGTCAAGGCCGTCGGCAAGGGCATCGTCAAGGTCTGCTCGAAGATGGGGATCTCGACCATCCAGAGCTACCACGGCGCGCAGGTGTTCGAGGCGATCGGGCTCAACAGCGACTTCATCGCCGAGTACTTCACCTGGACGGCGTCGCGCATCGCCGGCATTGGCCTCCACGAGGTCGCCGCCGAGGTGCGCCTGCGCCATCATCGCGCGTTCCCCGATCGACCGCTGCCGACGCACACGCTGGATCCCGGCGGGCAGTACCAGTACCGCCGCGACGGCGAGTTCCACCTGTTCAACCCGGAGAGCATCCACAAGCTGCAGTACGCCTGCCGCAGCGGCAACTACTCCGTCTACAAGGAGTACGCGAAGCTGGTCGACGATCAGGCCAAGCACCTGTGCACGCTGCGCGGGCTGATGGAGCTCGATTCGCATCGCCCGCCGGTGCCGATCGAAGAGGTCGAGTCGGTCGAGGATCTGGTCAAGCGCTTCAAGACTGGCGCGATGTCGTACGGATCGATCAGCAGCGAGGCGCACGAGACGCTGGCGATCGCGATGAACCGCATCGGCGGCAAGAGCAACACCGGCGAAGGCGGCGAGGATCCGGCGCGCTACGTCCTCGACGAGAACGGCGACTCGCGCAACAGCGCGATCAAGCAGGTGGCCTCCGGGCGCTTCGGCGTCACCAGCGACTACCTGGTCCACGCGCAGGAGCTGCAGATCAAGATGGCGCAGGGCGCGAAGCCCGGCGAGGGCGGGCAGCTGCCCGGGTCCAAGGTCTATCCCTGGATCGCCAAGGTGCGGCACGCGACGCCGGGCGTGGGCTTGATCTCGCCGCCGCCTCACCACGACATCTACTCGATCGAGGATCTGGCGCAGCTGATCCACGATCTCAAGAACGCGAACAGCGATGCGCGCATCAGCGTCAAGCTGGTCGCCGAGGTCGGCGTGGGCACCGTCGCCGCCGGCGTCGCCAAGGCGCACGCGGACGTCATCCTGATCAGCGGCCACGACGGCGGCACGGGCGCGTCGCCGCTGACCAGCATCAAGCACGCGGGCATCCCGTGGGAGCTCGGCCTGGCGGAGACGCAGCAGGTGCTCGTGCTCAACAACCTGCGCAGCCGCGTCGCCGTCGAGACCGACGGCCAGCTCAAGACCGGGCGCGACGTCATCATCGCGGCGCTGCTCGGCGCCGAGGAGTTCGGCTTCGCGACCGCGCCGCTGGTCGCCGTCGGCTGCATCCTGATGCGCGTCTGCCACCTCAACACCTGCCCGGTCGGCATCGCGACGCAGGATCCGAAGTTGCGCAAGAAGTTCGGCGGCGACGCCCAGCACGTCGTGAACTTCATGCGCTTCGTCGCGCAGGAGGTGCGCGAGCTGATGGCGCAGCTCGGTTTCCGCACCATCACCGAGATGGTCGGCCACACCGAGGCGATCGCGATGCGCAAGGCGGTCGACCACTGGAAGGCGCGCGGGCTCGACTTCTCGAAGATCCTGTACCAGCCCGACGTCGGGCCGGACGTGGGCCGCTATTGCCAGATCAGCCAGGACCACGGCCTCGACGCCGCGCTCGACAACACGACGCTGCTGGCGCTGTGCAAGCCGGCGCTGGAAGAGCGCAAGCCGGTCAAGGCGACGCTGCCGATCAAGAACGTCAACCGCGTCGTCGGGACGATCGTCGGCAGCCAGCTGACGCGCAAGTACGGGCCGGGGGGCCTGCCCGACGACACGATTCAGCTGCACTTCCAGGGATCGGCGGGCCAGAGCTTCGGCGCGTTCATTCCGCGCGGCATGACGCTGACGCTGGAAGGTGACTCGAACGACTACCTCGGCAAGGGGCTGTCGGGTGGAAAGATCATCGTGTTTCCGCCGGCGGCCGCGACCTTCGTCGCCGAGGAGAACGTCATCATCGGCAACGTGGCCTTCTACGGCGCCACCGGCGGCGAAGGCTACATCCGCGGCACCGCGGGCGAGCGCTTCTGCGTGCGCAACAGCGGCGCCTCGGCGGTCGTCGAGGGCGTGGGCGACCACGGTTGCGAATACATGACCGGCGGACGCGTCGTGGTGCTCGGTCCGACCGGACGCAACTTTGCCGCCGGCATGTCGGGCGGCGTGGCGTACATCCTCGACGAGGCTGCCAGCTTCGCCCGCAACTGCAACAAGGAGATGGTCAGCCTGGCCAAGCTCGAGGACGCGGAGGAGATCAACCAGGTACACGGCATGATCTTCCGGCACGCGCAGTTCACGGGCAGCAAGCGCGCGCAGGAGATCCTGGCGACCTGGAACAACTGGGTGCCGTATTTCGTGCGCGTGATGCCGAACGACTACAAACGAGTGCTCGAGGCGCAGAAGAAGATGCGTGAGACCGGCCTGTCGGCGGAAGAGGCCGAGATGGCCGCCTTCGAGCTCAATTCGCACGACGTCGCCCGACTGGGAGGCAAGTAAGCAGAGCCAATGGGCAAGGTGACCGGGTTCATGGAGTTCGAGCGGGTTTTGCCCCGCTCAATCGATCCCAAGGAGCGCGTCGGCAACTGGCGGGAGTTTCACGACCATCTCCCCGAGAAGACGCTGCGCGAGCAGGGCGCGCGTTGCATGGATTGCGGCGTTCCGTTCT
>CAZNCQ010000331.1:0-7560 GCA_964571275.1 uncultured Myxococcales bacterium | reverse complement strand
CCGGGTTGCGGACCTTTTGAGGACCGAGCCCCAAATAGCTGTTATGCCCTCTCCCCTCGTCCGCGGGGGAAGATCCGCGGGGGAAGATCCGCGGGGGAAGATCCGCGGGGGAAGAGGGTCAGGGTGAGGGGGGGCTCCGCGGAGTCGGCTCGAAGAGGGCGAGAAAAGAAGGCTCGAACGGGTGTATAGTTTGGCGAGTGCGTATGCTATGCCAATCGGTGGTGGCGCTGGCGCTGGCCGCGTCGCCGGCACGGGCCGAGGACGCGGACTTCGCGCCGCAGGCACGCGCGCTGGCCGGCGTGGTGGCCTGCGCGCCCGGTGTCACGCCGCCATCGCGGTTCGACGGCAAGGTGCTGTCGGCGCACTGCCGGCAGCTGGCGATGCTGCAGCGCTGGTGGCAGCACCGCTGGCTCTCTCGCGCGCAGCCCTTCCTGGAAAAGATCGTGCCCGCCGATCTGCCGCCGCGCGTGGTCTATCCCTTCGGCGGCGGCGACCTCCTGACGGCGCTGGTGACGTTCCCGCACGCGACGGAGATCAACACCGTCTCGCTCGAGCCGTCGGGCGACGTGCGCACGGTCGACACGATCGATCCCGACGATCTCGACGGCGCGCTCGCCGACGTGCGCGACATGACCACGCGCCTCTTCGCGGTCGCGCACTCGAAGACCAGCACCATGCGAAAGATGGCCAAGGCCAAGTTCCCCGGCGAGCTGGCGCTGGCGCTGATCGCGCTCACCATGAACGACCTCGAGCCGGTGTCGGTGCGCTACTTCCGCGTCGGCCCCGACGGAGACCTGCACTATCTGACGCCTGCGGAGATCAAGGCGGGAGCGTGGGCCGCCCCGCCGCCCGCGATCAGTACGACGCCCACTTCGACGACGCCGGCCGCGGCGACCGCCGCCCCGCCCGACGCGGCTCCGGCGCCCATCGCGCGCCCCGCGCCGCCTCAACCGTTCGGCAACCTCGAGATCGAATTCCGCCCGCGCGGCGGGGGCCCGACGCGCGTCTTCCGCCACATCTCGGCGAACCTCGACGACCAGCACCTGACCGCCGACCCGGGCGTGATCCGTTACCTCGAGACCAAGGGCAACGTCACGGCGATGACCAAGGCAGCGAGCTACTTGCTGTGGTGGCGCGGCTTCTCGCAGATTCGGACGTATCTTCTTGGGCACATGGTCTGGATGATCTCCGACAGCACCGGTATCCCACCCGAGAACGCCGCCGCCGCCGGGTTCGAGCAGATCCCCTACGGGCACTTCGAGGGAACGTTCCTGAAGACGACGCAGAAGCAGAGCGAAGCGTTCCAGAAGCTGTGGGCCGACAGCGTCGAGTCGATCTCGTTCCGCTTCGGCTATCCCGACATCGCCGGGAACGCGCACTTGATGATCACGCGCCACCCCGCCAAGTGAACGAAGAGTGAGCGCGGCGCTGTTGACCGCGCTGGCGCTGGCCAGCGCATCGGACCATCGTACCGGCGTCGCCACCGACATCGAGGCGCAAGGCACACACTACCGCGTGCAGACCGAACACGGGCCGGTGCACCTGTTCCGGCCCGCGGGTTACGACCGGCGCAGCGCGGGCATCGTCGTCTACGTGCACGGGCTCTACACGCGCGTCGACCAGGCCTGGCGCGAGCACCAGCTGGCCGCGCAGTTCGCGGCCAGCGGCGCGAACGCGCTGTTCATCGTTCCCGAGGCGCCCGAAGCGGCGGATGAGCCGCCCGCCTGGACCGATCTCGAGTCGCTGATCGCCACCGCGCTGGCTCGCGCGCATCTGCGGCGGCCGCCCGGTCCGGTTGTGGCGGCGGGTCACTCGGGCGCCTATCGCACGCTCGCCGAGTGGCTGGGCGATCCCGCGCTGCGCACGCTGATCCTCGTCGACGCGCTCTACGGCAAGGAAGACGAGTTTCGCGCGTGGCTCGACGCCGATCCCGCTCACAAGATGACGCTGGTCGTGAAGGGGACCGCGCGCTGGGCCGACCCGTTCGTCCGCGGCTACCGGCGCGCGATCACGCTCCCGCGCATCCCCGACTCATTCGACGAGCTCTCGCGCGCGCAGCGCACGGCCAAGCTGCTCTGCCTGCGGTCGCAGTACGAACACATGGAGCTCATCACCGAGGGCAAGACGCTGCCGCTGGTCCTGCGCCGCACCGCGCTCGGCCGCGTGCCGGTGTCCACGCCCCAACCCTGACGCTCTAAAAACCTATGCCGAGCTTGGTGATCAGGCTGTCGTTGGTGACGTCCTTGAAGCGCAGGGTCGACGACTGAGCGTCCACGGTCGCCGCTGTGTCGGGCGCATGCCAGGTCGACCGCACCCAGCCGACCGACGCGGTGAGGTGCAGGCTGCCGATCGCGTACAGGTGAACGCCGAGGTCGGCGCCGCGCGTGTAGATCCAGGTCGCGCCGGTGCCACCCGTGAGCGAGACCGACGTGCCCGGGATCGAAAGCGCGCCGTCGAGGCTGCCGGCGAGCACCCCGCCGGCGAGGTTGGCCTGGATGAACGGAGCCAGGCGCAGGGGAAACTGAAGCGCGGCAGACACACCCAGCATGCCGTAGCGGACGCCGACGTCGTTGCCGCTGATCGTGCCGCTGCCGTGGCCGGCGTCCAGCGTCAGCCCGCCGCGCAACCACGACGTGGAGAGCAAGTAGAGGTCGAGCTCGAGCCCGGTCAGCGGCACCGTCGACGCGCTGCCGTTGCCGATGGAGAAGCTGGTGACCGCGAGATCCAGCCGCGGTGCCGGCGCGATGAAGGGCGCGGATGGGGGAGCGGCGGGCGCCTCGCTGGGGGCCGCGCTCACGCACGCGCCGGGCGGGCAAGGGGACTGGCCCCCGGCGACGACAGCCGCGGAATCCGCGGGCGCGTCGCCGGGAGCTTGCGCCCATGCCGCGCCGCTCATCACGAGCAGCAACGGCGGGGCCATCAGGAGCACCAGTTGCGCGGAACAGCGTTCGACCTTCTTCTTGACCATGCAGACACCTCCCGGGACCGGAATCGCAGCGGTATTTCGCCGTGATCCGCTTCCCGCATGCGCGCGTATCGGCCGCATCGAGGAGTTAGTGCCCTGGCGAGGCGGAAAAGTTGCAACGATCGGTGGCCGGACGATTCCTGCAACTTTCCCCGGTGCGGTCCACACTAACGATGTGGATGGGTTCCGTGACCGACGTCGCCCTCGCTCCCGCCGAGGAGCAGGATCTCGCGCGCGCCTGCGCGCGCGGTGACCGCACGGCTCAGGTCCGCCTGTTCCGCGCGCAGGTGCAGTCGGTTCATCGCCTGCTTCATCGCGTGCTCGGTCCCAGCCCGGCGCTCGAGGATCTCGTACAGGAGACGTTCATTCGGGTCTTCCGTTCGCTGGGTCATTTTCGCGGCGAGGCGCACCTCAATACCTGGATCGGGCGGATCGCGCTGCGCGTCGCCTACGAGCACCTGCGCCATGCGCGGCCGGCGCCCGCGCGCCTCGAGGCGGTGCCCGACCTGCCGTCGGACGACGCGGACGCCGAGCGGCAGTTGCTCGCGCGCGAAGGCTTGCGCCGCCTCTACCGGATCCTCGAGCGGCTCGAGCCCCGGCAGCGCATCGCGTTCACGCTGTGCCAGATCGACGGGCGATCACAGCAAGAGGTCGCGGCGCTGATGGCGGCGTCGCTGGTCGCGACCAAGGCGCGGATCTGGCGCGCGCGTCGCGAGGTCGATCGCCGGGCGCGTCTCGATCCGTTGCTGGCGCCGCTGGTCATGGGGTCGCCAAAAAAGACACCAGAAGAGAAACCAGAAGAGAAACCAAAAGAGAAACCAAAAGAGAAACCAAAAGAGAAACGATGACAGACGCGATGAAAGGGACGCGGTGAAACGGCGAGAGCCGCCGCCGATGCCGCCGCTCGCCGACGCGGCGGTCTCGCGCATCGAGCGCGGGGTCTTCGCGGCGCTGGATCGCGAGCCCGCGGGGCCGGGCGCGTTGCAGTCCGGGATTCACCGCTGGCGCTGGCCCGTGGTCGTCGGCGCGACGGCGCTGGCGGTGCTCGCGCCTTGGGGCATGCGCGCGTTGTGGCGTGCGCCGGGCTTGCCCGCGCACGGCGCGCGCATCGCCACCGCGACCAGCCCTTCGCATCTGACCGTCGAGGGCGCGGCGATCGACGTCGCGCCCTCGTCGGCGGTCACCTTCGCCCAAGGGGGCGACGGCGACGGCGACGGCGCCACGGTGCTTCGGCTCGAGCGTGGCTCGGTGACCTGCGAGGTCGCGCCGCGCGACACCCGCGCGCCGTTCGTCGTCGAGGCGGGGACCACGCGCGTCACCGTCGTCGGCACGCGCTTCGCCGTCACGCGCGTCGGCGATCGCGCGCAGGTCTCGGTCGTTCACGGAACGGTCCGGGTCGACGACGACGGCGTGACCCAGTTGGTGCACGCCGGCGAGAGCTATCTGCCCGGCGCAGCGCCGGGCGCCGTCGCGCAAGAGGAGACACCAGCGGAGAAGACGGAGACCGTCGTCGCGAATGCGCGCCCGTCAGATATCACGGCCGCGATCGCTCATGACCGGGTGCGCGGCACGACGCCCTGGCGCGATCGTTCGGAGACGCGGCTCGCGGTCTCGACCTCACGGGCGGCGCAAGCCGCGCCGCTGGTGCATCCGCCGGGGGAGCGGATGGTCGCCGTTGCGCGTACGCCGGACGCGCCGACGACGACGGAGGTCGCGCGCGTGCAGGACACGCGTCCGCAGGCAATCGCCAGCGCCGCGCTTCGCGAGCACTTCGAGAGCGCGGTCGCGCTCGAGGTCCGCGATCCGCTGGCCGCATTTCGGATCTATCGCGAGCTCGCGAGCGGAACCGGACCATGGGCCGCCAACGCGCTGTTCGCCGAGGGGCGGCTCTCGGCCGAGCGCGGACAGCGGGTTGCGGCGTACGCGCTGCTGTCGTCGTATCTCGAGCGCTTTCCGGGTGGTCCCAACGCCGACGACGCGCACGCGTTGCTCGCGCGCCTGAAAGGCGCCGATGGCTGGCTTCGCTAGGCGCCACTTCGGCGACGGGGTTGCCGCATTCGCGTTCTGGCTGCTGGTGGCGAACCCGGCGGCGCGCGGCGCCGAGGCGCCGGCGATGCTGGTCGCCACGCGCGATCCCGCGCTGGTCTCGGCGCTGAACGCCGCCTTCGCGCCACGCGGCGTGCGCGTGGCGCTGGCCGATCGGCCGCTGCGAGGCGCCAGCGACGATCTCGGCACCGGCGCGCGTGCCGTGGATCTGGTGTGGCTCTGCGATGTGACGCCGTCGTCCTCGCGGTCGCCATCGGTTGATGGCTCGGCTTCGGCCAGCGCGACCGCGCTCTGCGTGCGCCCACACCACGGAACCGTGATCATCCGGCGCGTCGCGGTGGCGACGCCGCTCTCGCCGGAAGACGCGGCCGCGCTGGCGCTCTCGGTGCAGGTGGCGTTGATGCCCGACACCGCGCCGGCGGCCGAAACGCTCGTGCACGTCGCGCCACCACTACAACCCGCGCGCGCGGCCGGCGCCGGTCTGGGCGATCCGCACAGTCTCACGCTCGAGCTCGGCAGCGGCCTGCGCGGCGCTCCCGACGGGACGAGCGCGCGGGCGAGCCTGGCCGCGGTGTACGCACCCTGGCTCGCCCATCGTCTGGGGCTCGGCGTCGCATTCACCGCGGGGACGGCGTCGGACCGCGCGGTGCCCGGGGGTCGCGGCCCCGGCCCGTCATCGCCGGTGGTCGAGAGCACCAACGACCTGACCGCGCGTCTCTTCGCGCGCGCGCAGGCACCCGTGGGGCCGATCTGGCTGCAGCTGGATCTCGGTCCCGAAGCCCACGCGGTGAGCGGCTTCGTCGCAGATCCCGAGCGTCCGAGCGAGCATCGCTGGTTCTGGTCGCTCGACGGGTTCGCCGGCGCGGTGGTCCCCTTCGGGCGCTTCTTCGCCGGCGCGCGCGCGGGCGGCGCCTACCTGGTCACCGGTCGGTTCGCGTCGCTGAATCCGATCGGCGGCGCCTGGAGCGCCGAGGCGCAGGCGACGGCCGGCGTCGGCTGGTTCTGACCGCAGTGGCGGTTCAAGGATTGATGACCGGCGCGCCGTTCGCGTTCTTCGTCGTCGTGTCGTCGGTCTTCGCGGGAGCCGTGGGCTCCTGGGTCGTCCCGGAACCGCTCGCCTTCGCCATGTGACCCGGCTTCGCGGCGCCGCCCTTGTGCGCCGCCCTGGCGCTCGCCTTGCGGGTGCCGGTGACGTCTTCAGGCTTCGCCAGCGCGGGATTCTCCGCGGGAGGCGCGCCGCTCTCTCGCGCGGGTTTCGCCGAGACCGTCGGAGGATTCGCCGCCACGGGTGGCGGCGTGGGCTCGGCGACCGGCGGGGCGGGCTCGAGCGTGGGCGCCGATTTTGGAGCGCGCGCCCGTGCCGTGGCCGGCGCCGCCTGCGTCTCCTCGGGCGCTGGGGAGGTCGTCGCAGTCGGATCCGGGTCGCCGCGGCGATCGCTGGCGCCGGTGCCGCGCAGGACGACCAGCGCTGCGATTGCGGCGATCAGCGCGAGGCCGCCCACGATTGCCGGCGCTCGCCAGCGAGACGGTGCGGGCGGACGCGTCGGCAGCGCGCGCTCGCCGGTGGCGTTCCGCAGCGTCGTGCTCGACGCCTTGCGGTTCGCCGGCGACGGCAGCTCCATGGTCGCGCCCGATGGCGACGACGTCGTCGATGGCGCCACCAGCGTGGCGACGCGCGGTCGATCCGTCGACGGCGGCCGAGATGCTGGCGCCGGCCTACCGGTGGACAGTGCGCCCGATTCACCCGCGGCGTTCATCGTTGGCACGCTCGAGATGGCCGGCGCGCCCGCCGGCAGGTCGACGGCGGGCGCCGCGCCGAAGAACGGCGTCCAGAGAATGCGCGTCGACTCGCTGCCGTACTCGAGCAGCGCGGCGCCGAATTGCTTGACCGACTCGAACCGCGCGAGCGGATCCAGGTTCATGGCGCGCAGGATGATCGCCTCCATGCGCTCGGGCAGACCGGGCCGCTGCAGCGACGGGCGCACGAACTCACCCTCGGCGATCTTCTTCAGCAGGATGTAGAAGCTCTCCTCCTCGAACGCACGCTGTCCGGTCACGCACTCATAAAGGATCGTCCCCAGGCCGTACTGATCGCTGCGCGCGTCCGCCTCGCGTGCCGCGCGCAGCTGCTCCGGCGGCAGGTAGTGCATCGTCCCCATCGTCGCCGCGGTGCCGGTGAGCGCGCGCGCCCGCGAGTCGCCGAGCACTTTCGAGATACCGAAATCGAGCACCTTGGGCGCAACCGAACCGTAGGAGCTGCGCGCCAGAAAGATGTTCTCGGGCTTGAGGTCGCGGTGGATCACGCTCTGCTCGTGAGCCGTCGCAATGGCGGCGGCGACCGGCAGCATGATGTCGGCGGCCTGCGACGGCGAGAGGGCCCCCTGGCGCGCGAGCAACCGCGCGAGGTCTTCCCCCTCGAGGTATTCCATCACCAGGTAGATCACCGACCCCTCGGAACCGAGGTCGGTCACGTCGACGACGTGCGGGTGGCGGATGCGCGACGCCGCCTCGCCCTCGCGCAGGAAGCGCTCCTTGGCGTCGGCGTTCGA
>CAZNCQ010000330.1:0-7579 GCA_964571275.1 uncultured Myxococcales bacterium | reverse complement strand
CGCGCGCTCGGCCACACCGGCGGCACGCTCGACAAGCTGGAGGCGATCCCGGGATTTCGCTGCGCGCTCGCGCCCGCGGAGTTCCGGCGCGTGCTGCGCGGCTGCGGTCTGGTGATGGCCGGCCAGAGCGAACGGCTCGTCCCCGCCGATCGCCGCCTCTACGCGCTTCGCGACGCGACCGCCACCGTCGAATCGATCCCGCTCATCGCGTCGTCCATCCTCGCGAAGAAGGTCGCCGAGGGGACCGACGCCCTGCTCATGGACGTCAAGGTCGGCGGCGGCGCGTTCCTGCCGTCGATCGACGACGCGCGCCGCCTGGCGCGCACGCTGGTGCGTCTCGGACGCGGCGAGGGGCTCGAGGTGGTCGCGCTGCTGACGTCGATGGACCAGCCGCTCGGCCGCGAGATCGGCAACGCCAGCGAGCTCGGCGAGGCGATCGAGATCCTCTCCGGCGGCGGCCCCGACGACACGCGCGCGCTCACCGTGCGCTTCGGAGCGGAGATGCTGGTGCTCGGCCGCGTCGCGCGCGATCTCTCCGACGGGAGCCGCCGCATCGAGGCGGCGATCGCCAGCGGCGCGGGGCTGGAAAAGCTCGGGCGCTGCATCGAGCTGCAGGGCGGCGACCGGCGCGTGCTCGATCGCCCGCACGAGCGCCTGCCGGCGGCGCGCCACCAGCACGCCGTGCTCGCGCGGCGCGCCGGCGTGGTGAGCGCCATCGATGCGCGCGCCGTCGGCCGCGCGGCGACGGTGCTGGGCGCGGGGCGGCTGCGCAAGGAAGACGCGGTCGACCCGGCGGTCGGCATCACGCTGGCACACAAGATCGGCGCGCGCGTCGCGCGCGGCGATCTGCTGGCCACGCTGCACTACAACGATCGCCGGCGCTTCGACACGGCTTTGCCGCAGGTCGAGCGTGCCTTCGCGATCCGCGCGGGCGACACGCCGGCGACGGCGCCGCTCGTGCGCGAACGGATCGCCAAATGAGCGGTGCCAGTGAGCCGCGCCGAGGAGCCAAGCCGAGGAGCCAAGCCGAGGAGCCTGATCGACAATCGCGATCCGTGTAGGCACAGCACGCGGCCGCGAGTTGCGCTACGGTAGCGGGTACGATGAAGCGTCGGTGTGGAGATCGCGAGATCGCTTATGACGATATCGAGGCCAGGGCGCCCGGCGCTCCCGTCGTGCTCTTGCACCCGTTCCCGTTCGACCGCCGCTATTGGGCGGCGACCGTCGCGTCGCTCGGACCCGCGCGCCGGGTGATCGCCGTGGACGCGCGCGGCTTCGGCGAATCGCCGACCGCGGGCGCATTCGCGATCGCCGATCTCGCCGACGAGCTGGCGGCGCTGCTCGACGCGCTCGGCGTGGCGGCGGCCACCGTGGTCGGGCTTTCCATGGGCGGCTACACAGCGCTGGCGTTCGCGAAGCGGCACGCGGCGCGGCTGGCGGCGCTGGTGCTGGCCGACACGCGCGCGGCTGCCGATACGCCCGAGGCGCGGCGCGGCCGCGAGGACGCGCGCGCGCTCATCGAGAGCAGCGGCGTCGACGCTTACCTGGATCGCAGCCTGCCGCGCCTGCTGGCGCCCGACGCGCCGCCGGCGCTGCTCGCGCGGGTGCGCGCGCTCGCCGAGACGCGCGGCGAGCCCATCATCGCGGGCCTCGCGGCGCTGTGCGATCGTCCGGATCGCACGTCGGAGCTCGCGGCGATCCGCTGCCCGACGCTGGTGATCGGCGGCGCGCGCGACCAGGTGGTCCCCATCGACGAGATGCGCGCCATGAGCGCAGCGATTCCCGGCGCGCGCTTCGTCGCGCTCGCCGGCGCCGGCCACCTGGCGAACCTCGAAGCGCCCGCTCTGTTCGACGCGGCGCTGGTCGCGTTTCTGGGCGAGCAACCGGTGGCGCGATGAAGCTGCAGGCGACCCTGTTCGATCGCGTGCGCAACGCCGCCGAAACCGTCGCCGAGCGGCTCGACGCAACCGCGGCCGAGGTCGCGGTCGTGCTCGGCTCGGGCCTGGGCGGCGTCGCCAATCGGCTCGAAGGTGCACGCGCGGCGCTCTACGCAACGCTGCCCGGCTTTCCCGAGACGACCGTGGCCGGGCACGCCGGCCGCCTGGTGGCCGGCGCCATCGCCGGCCACCAGACGCTGCTGCTGTGCGGGCGCGTGCACGGCTACGAAGGCTACGCCGCCTCCGAGGTCGGCTTCGGCGTGCGCGTCGCCGCGGCGCTGGGGGTGCAGACGCTGATCGTGACCAATGCGTCGGGCGGGATCGATCCGACGCTGGTGCCGGGGGAGATCGTGGCCATCGCCGACCACTTGAACCTGACGGGCACGTCGGTGCTGTGCGGGCCCAATGACGAGCGGATGGGACCGCGCTTCGTCGACATGACCGACGCCTACTCGCCGGGGCTGCGGGCGCTGGCCGGCGTGGCCGCCCCGGTGGCGCTGGGCCGGCCGCTGCGCGAGGCGGTTTACGCCGGCGTCGCCGGCCCCGCCTACGAAACGCCGGCCGAGGTGCGCATGCTGCGGACGCTGGGCGCCGGGCTGGTGGGGATGTCGACCGTCCACGAGGTGACGACCGCGCGCCACGCCGGGCTCAGTGTGCTCGGCCTGTCGCTGGTCTCGAACCACGCGGCCGGCGTGAAGAACGAGCCGTTGCGCCACGAGGACGTCACGCGCGCCGCCGCCGCCGGCTCCGACGCGCTGGGGGCGTTGATCGCCGCCGTGATCGCCTCGCTGCCGCCACGGGGCCGCTTTTGAAGATGACATCGGGCACGCGTCGCGCGCTGCTCGCGGCGGCGCGCGCCGTGCGGAGTCACGCGCACGCGCCCTACTCGCGGTTCACCGTCGGCGCCGCCGTGCTGGACGACGCGGGACGCATCCACGCCGGCTGCAACGTCGAGAACGCGTCGTATGGCCTGACGATCTGCGCCGAGCGCAACGCCGTGGCCGCCGCGGTCGCCGCCGGCGCGCAGGCGATCCGCGCGGTCGCGATCGTGACCCGCCTGCGCCGCCCGGCGGCTACACCGTGCGGCGCCTGCCGCCAGGTGCTGGCCGAATTCGCCGGCGACGACCTGCCGGTGCTGCTCGCAGGTCCGACCGGCGACGCGCGCGAGGAACGCCTGGGCGCGCTCTTGCCGCAAGCCTTCCGCCTCACTTCACGACGATCACGCTGATCGGACCCCGCCGGCGCAGAACGGTGACGCCCACGTCGTGCGGGTGGTTCTCGATCAGCAGATCGACCGATCCGTCGCCGACACCCAGGTTGATGATGCGAACCGCGGGCAGCGCCTCCGGCATCACCGGATGATTGAACACGACCTCGCGGCGCGCGCCGTCGATCTCGACGCCCAGGCAGGCCTGCAGCATCAGGAACAGCGAGCCGGCGGCCCAGGCCTGCGGCGCGCAGGCGATCGGATAGAGCGTCGGTCCCTCGCCCGGCCGGCGCGGGAAACCACAGAAGAGCTCGGGCAGGCGATGCAGCTCGACGAACTGGCTCGCGGCGAACATGCCCTCGAACGCGCGCCGCACCTGTTCGCTGAGCCCATAGCGCGCGAAGCCGGCGGCGATGATCGCGTTGTCGTGCGGCCAGACCGAGCCGTTGTGATACGACATCGGGTTGTAGTGCGCCTCGGAGTCGGCGACGGTGCGGATGCCCCAGCCCGAAAAATGCCGCTCGTCCATGAGCGTCGCCGCCGTCCGGAGCGCGCGCTCGCGACTGGCGATCCCGGTGTAGAGCGCGTGGCCGGCGTTGGACGTGCGCACCTCGCACGGGCGCTTGTTCCCGTCGAGCGCCAGCACGTACGTGCCCAGCGCCTCCGACCAGAACTGGCCTTCGAACGCCACGCGCAACCGCTCGGCGCGCGCGCGCTGCTCCTCGACGATGCCGGGCTTGCCGAGCTCGCTCGCCAGCCAGGCGGCCGCGAGGCGCGCAGCGTAGACGTAGCCTTGCACCTCGCACAGCGCGATCGGCCCCTCGGCGGGGCTGCCGTCGCGGTGAAACACCGAGTCGGTGGAGTCCTTCCACCCTTGCTGGACCAGACCCTTGTCGGTCATGCGCTGGTACTCGACGAAGCCGTCGCCGTCAGGGTCGCCGTCGCCGTCGATCCAGCGCAGCGCCCGCTCGACGTTGGGCCACAGCGTCTCCGCCAGCGCGCGATCGCCGGTGCGCCGCAGGTACGCGCCCGCGAGCATGATGAAGAGCGGCGTCGCGTCGACGCTGCCGTAGTAGCGCCCGAACGGCACCTCGCCGAGCGCCGCCATCTCGCCGCCGCGCGCTTCGTGCAGGATCTTGCCTGGTTGCGCATCCTGGGCCGGCTCGTGCGTCGTCGCTTGCGTCGCCGCGAGAAAGCCGAGCACGCCGCGCGCGAGCGCCGGATCCAGCCACAGGAGCTCGAGCGCAGTGATGATGCCGTCGCGCCCGAACGGCGCGCTGAACCAGGGCACCCCGGCGTATGGGTACGGCCCGGCCGGTGTCTCGGTGATCATCATCTGCAGGTCGGCGAGCGAGCGGCTCATCCATTCGTTGAGCTGGGTGTTGGGCGAGCGGATGAGGCACTGGCGCGCCTGCGCCTGGTGCAGCGCCGCCTGCAATTCGCCGAAGCACGCGTCGGTGTTGCTCGCGGGCGCGTGCGTGGCCCCGCGGTCACCCACCTCGCAACCGATCGTCACCAGCAGCGTGACCGTCTCCCGCGGCGGCAGGTGGAGCTCGAAACGCGCGCGCGTGCCGCTGAGGTCGACCGGCGGCGGATCGAACGTCAGCCGCGCGCGCCGCACGACCTCGTCGAGGCCGCGGTAAGCCAGCACCACCGTGCCCGTCTCGATCCTCGGGGCCAGCGCGTGGCCTCGGCGCTCGCGCTTGGCGCCGCGCACCTCGAAGACGTCGGCGAAGTCGGCGTCGAACGACACCGACAGGTCGATCGCCACCGGTTCGAGCGCATAGTTCGAGACGCGCAGCCGTTCATGGCAGGCGCCCTTCCAGAGAAACTTGGCGCGGAACAGGTGCAGCTCCCCGCGCCGCAGCACGAGCGCGCCGTCGCGCGCCGCCAGGTCGGGGTTGGTCAGATCGACCGCGAGCAGGTCGTTGTCCTCCTTGACCGTCGAGCTCAAGAGCAGCGGCCGCCGGCCACCAAGGCGCACCTCGAGCCGCGAGAGGAAGCGCGTACCATCGTGGTACAGCCCCTGCTCGCCGAGGCCGATCGGCTGCACGTCGCCGAAACGGTCGAAGACCGCGAAGGTCTCGTCGTGCTTGAGCACACGTGTCCGGTCATCCGCGCGCGTCGACGTCGCGAGGATGTAGAAACTGTCCTGCAGCTTGACCAGCTCGTCTTCCATTCGCTCACGCTTGCACGGCTCACGCTTGCACGGCTCACGCCTGCAGGGCTCACGCCGCGCCGGTCACGACGCCTCCGCTGCCGTCGAGGGGTCGGCCAACGCCGCGCCGTCGAGATCTTGCGCGATCAGGCCGGCGTAGACGTCCAGGTAGGCGCGCGCCATGCGCCCGACGTCGAAGCGCCGCTCGAAGTCCTGGCGGACGCGCCGCCGGCTGAGCCGCATGGCGCGTTCGGTGGCGTCGACCGCCTCATCGATGTCGCCGACGATGAAGCCAGAGACGCCGTCGCGCACGACCTCGGGCACCGAGCCCCGACGAAACGCGACCACCGGCGTGCCACACGCCATCGCCTCGACCATGACCAGGCCGAACGGCTCGGGCCAGTCGATCGGGAACAGCAGCGCCGCCGCGCCACCCAGGAACCCGTCCTTCTCCGCTTCGCCGATCTCGCCGACGAACTCGACCAGCGGATCGTCGAACAGCGCGCGCACCTCGTCGAGATAGCGGGGGTCCTCGTCGTCGAGCTTGGCGGCGATCTTCAGCGGCATCCGCAGGCGACGCGCGATCTCGACGGCGCGGTCGACGCGCTTGTCGCGCGAGATGCGGCCCAGGAACGCCAGGTAGGAGCCCGCGGCGCCGTGGAAACGGTAGAGGTCGCGCGGCAACCCGTGGTGTACCGTCGCCTGCCAGTTGGCGAACGGCAGCGGCCGGCGCTGCGCATCGGAGATCGATACGAGCGGCACGTCGCAGAACGTCCGGTAGAGCGGCACCAGCTCGGGCGCGTCGAGCCGGCCGTGCAACGTCGTCAGGTGGCGCGCGCCGCGCGCGCGCGAGGTCGGGAAGTGGAGGAAGTCGATGTGAAAGTGAATCAGGTCGAAGTCATCGGCGCGCGCATAGACCTGGTCGATCAGGCGCAGGTGATGCGCCAGCGCGTCGCCGCGACCCCTGCCCTGCAGGCGCAGCGCGCTGGGCGTGCAGGCGACCAGCTCCGCGGCCGTACGCGAATCGCCACTCGCAAACAAGGTCAGCCGGTGGCCCATCGCCACCAGCTCTTCGGTCAGAAAGGAGACGACGCGTTCGGTGCCGCCATAGAGCCGCGGCGGCACGCTCTCGTAAAGGGGGGAGACCTGGGCGATCCGCACTGGTTCCTCGCGGCGGCGTCGAAAATCACGCCGTCTCGACAAACTTAGTTACGAAGCGCACGGACGGAAGAATCGACAGCCGGGCCTCGGACCACGCCCAGCCGCTACTCCGCCGCGGGCGCGCCGGGGGTCTTCTTGGCGCCGGCGACCGGCTTGCCCGAGATCGCCGCCGCGGTGTCGAGCGCGGTCTTGCCGACCTCGGTGCGCGCCTCGACGTAGTCGCTGGCCGCGGTCAGGAAGTCCTCCAGGTCCAGCGCCTTTTTGCCCTTGCGCGAACGCTTGGCGCAGTACTCCCACGCCTGCAGCTGCCGCTGATCCTCCTCGAAGAACTTCTTCACGTTGGCCTTGAAGGTCTTCGACGGCTCGGGCTTCGCGTCCTTGTTCACGTTCTGCACCAGGCCGCCGCACTTCTCACGCACGCCGGTCATGAACTTGACCGGGTCTTTCTTGCACACGTCGGCGAGGTACTCGAGCACGCCCTGGATGTCCTTCTTCTTGTCGAGATCCGGGATCGCGCACATCATGAACTTCTCGAAGGCCACCGACTCGGGCGATACGTCGGCGGTGAACGCGCCGCCGACCTCCTGGATCGACTGATCGACGTCCTTGGTCGCGCCGCGCCCCTTGACCTTCTCGGCGTAGGTCTCGAGCCCGGTCTGCATCCTGGGCAGCGTCGCGACGTACTTGTCGAACGGCGCCCTGAGCGCGTCGGGCATCTCCGAGGTCAGCGCCGACAGCACCTGGCGCGCGCGCTCGATCTTGGGCACGCACTCGGTCGTCAGGTGCTCGGAGAACGTCTTTTGCTGCGTGAAGTACGCGCTCTCGATGCGCTGCTGGATCTGATCGGCGCTCTGGAAGCTGCCGATGTCGACCTCGCTCGAGGTGACGCAGTTCCAGAACGCGCCCATCTCGGTCTTGTCTTTCTCGGCGAAGCGGCCACCGGCGTCGAGGATCTCCTGCGCCGCGGCGGCCTTCTTCTTCTCCTTGGTCCACCAGATGCCCCCCCCGACCACCAACACTGTCGCGACCGCGCCCATGACCAGGCGGTTGCGCCGCTGCGTCGCCGCGCGCTCGGCCATCAGGCGCTGGTACTCGTCCATTCCCGGAGGGGCTGCT
>CAZNCQ010000329.1:0-7671 GCA_964571275.1 uncultured Myxococcales bacterium | reverse complement strand
CTAGCGGCGCGGCTGCGACAGCTGGCGCAGGTCGGCGCGGAACACCTTCTCGCAGTAGAAGCGGAGCTCGGCGATGCTCGCTTGCACGTCGGGCAGAGCGCGGTGGATCGAGATCTCCTTGTCGTAGATGACGTCGCGCGCCCACGCTTGCACCAGCACCTTGATCGTCGAGACGTCGACCTGGCGGTAGTGCAGGTACGCTTCCAGCCGCGGCATGTGACGCGCGAGGAAGCGCCAGTCGTGGTGCACGCCGTTGCCGCACAGGAACGCCTCGCCGGGCAGGCAATGCTCGACGACCAGCGCCATCGCGGCGCGTTCGGCTTCGCGCAGCGTGGTGGTTGACGCGAGGACTTCCTGGATGAGCCGGTTCTTGCTGTGCATGTGCTGCACGACCTTGCTCATGCGCTCGAGCACGTTCTCCGGCTGGTGAATCACGCGCGTGACCTCGCCCAGCACGCGCAGATCCGGGCCCGTCACGGCGACCGCGATCTCCAGGATCTTGTCGACCTCGGGGTTGAGTCCGGTCATCTCGAGATCGATCCAGACGAAGCGAACCTCTTCACCGTCTTCGGTCTGGCCCGGCGCGCCGCCGGTGGATGGATGTGAGCTCATGGCTGAAGTGAGGGAAGGGTACCAATCCTGCCCGCCGCGCGGGTGGTGTTTTCTACAGCCTTCGTATCGGGACCAGAATGAGGGTTGACGGCAGGCCGCGCGGCTGTGCTAACGATCGGTCGATGCTCATGTGCCGCTTCGCATCGCTGTTTGCCGCCTGGTCGGTCGCCGCGGCAGCGCTCGCCGCCTCGATGTCGGGGTGCGCCGGCGTGCGCGGCGGCGACGGTCCGGGCGGTGGCAACAGCGGCAGCGGTGGTCGCGGCGTCGATCCGGGGGGGACGGGGACCTGCGGTCAGGAAGTGTTGGCCGTCATCCGCGACTTTCGCGGCTTCACCGTCGATCCGAGCATGCCCAAGCATCCCGACTTCGAATACAACGTCGGCTCGCTGACCGGCATCGTGAAGCCGCAGCTGGGCACCGACCAGAAGCCGGTCTACGCGCCGGACGGGCCGACTTATGTCACCAACGGCGCCGACTACTTCAACCAGTGGTACCGCGACGTCGACGGCGTCAACATCCGCTTCGACATGGTCAGCATCCCGCTGACCGCCGATCCCAGCCGAGCGGGCGTCTATCTTTACGACAGCGACGCTTATTTCCCGATCGACGACCAGGGGTGGGGCAACCAGTACCAGTCGCACAACTATGACTTCACCACCGAGATCCACTTCAACTTCCCGTACCACGGTGGCGAGGTCTTCACCTTCCGCGGCGACGACGACGTCTGGGTGTTCGTGAACGGCAACCTGGCGATCGACCTCGGCGGCGTGCACGAGGCGGAGACCGGCTCGGTCAATCTGGATCAGATGGCGGCCGCCCTCGGCATCGCCGCCGGCAAGACGTACCGCATGGACATCTTCCAGGCCGAGCGCCACGTCGTCGGCTCGACGTTCCACATCGAGACCACGCTCGCCTGCGTCGACAACGTCATCGTGCCCTGACGCGTGGAGCGGAAGCAGCGGCTTCCGGCGAGTGACGCCGGAAGCCGCCTGTCCTGCAACTCGTCGGCTACTACTTCTTCGGGAACCAGATCACGACCGACGAATTGGCGGGCACGGCGACCGGTACCGACGTGCCGTCGGGCGTCGAGAAGATATCCGAGCCCATCACCGGTCCGTCCTGGTCACCGGCGATCGGTTGGTAGCCGAAGCGAACGCCCGAGCACGCCAGCGTCGTCGATCCGCCGGTGATGTTGACGGTGACGTTGGCGGCGTTCGCCGGATCGATGTTGGTGATCATGACGGCGACGCTGCCGTCGGCGGTGTGCACCGCCGCGTGCGCCTTGATCGTCGCCTGCACGGTCGTCGGAGTGACGGCCGCGGCCACCATCTTGTCGCCGCCGCTGGCCAGGAAGTGGGCCATCTGCTGGCCGTGGTAGCCCCAGCGTGGCGTGTCGTTCTCGGTCGTGAAGAGATCGGTCGCGCTCAGGCCCGCCAGGTACGAGTTGTTGTGCAGCTCGAGCCAGTGCACCGCCAGCGCGCCTTGCTCCATGAAGTTCGCGTACGCCTCGGCGGCGAAGAGCCCGACCAGCTGCGATCCCACCGGTGCCGCGGTCGCCGTCGAGGCCGGAATCACGATGTTGCCGGTGTTTGTATTCGGACCCCATTCGGTGACCGCAATCGGCATGTTGGCCGGGCATCCGTAAGCCGGAGTGGCAAGGATCGACGGCAAGCCCGGGCCGTTGACGGGAACTGTCGTGCTCGAAAACATCGCCGGAATATCGCTGCCGGCAACGGCTGGAAGGGCGGCGAGCGTCTTGCCCCCGTACCAGTGCACGACCGCGAAGTCCATGCTCGAGCAGTTGCCCGTCAGGACATTCTGGTTCCAGTTGGGATATTGCGTGGGCTGGGGCCAGTTGACGATGCCACCGATCTTCACCGACGGATCGACCGCCTTCATCGCCGCCGAGAATGCCTTGACCGCGGCGCCGTAAACCAACGGTCCCAGCATCACGTTGCCGGTGCGCCCCGTGCAGGTGCTCGCGCTGAGGTCTGAGTAGGGAAGGTGCATGTCCGTCTCCCAGCCGCAGCCACCGTAGTAGTAACCGTTGCCGTAGAGCTCGTTGCCAATCTCCCAGTACTTGATCCCGACCGGCGTCGGGTGGTTGATGCGCAGGAAGTTCTGCCCGTCGTCGACGTCGAGCGGCTTCGCCGAGCGCAGGCTCGCCCAGTAGCCGATCGTCTTCCAATCAACGCCGTCGTCGTCGGTGCCGATCGCCTGCGTGCTGCTGGCGCTGCCGTTGGCATAGGCGACCCAGGCGGCCGCCTCCTGGGGACGGCCCGGTCCCGTGCCCGCCGAGTTCATGCCGTAGTTGACGGTGATCACCGCGCTGGCGCCGACGCGATCCATGAAGCCGATGAAGCTGCCGAAGTCGGTGTTGGACGCGATGTAAACCACGTTGCTGCCGCCGCCCGACGCTGGTGTCTGCGTGCCGGTGTTCAGCTCCCAGTGGTAGAGGTCGGAGTAGGAGCCGCCGGGATAGCGCAGCGACTTCACGCCCGCGTCTTGCAGCATCCACACCGTGCTGTCGAGCTGCATGTTGTTGTCGTAGACCGACGTGTGAATGCCCATCAGGTCGGTCGATACGGTCTTGCCGACGGTGCCCAGGTTGGCGGTGACCGTCACCGCCGTGCCGGTGGTGATGTTGATCGGCGATTGACAGGCGGCGAGCATGCCGCCGACGCCAATGTGCCCACCGGCGCCCATTCCACCGGTGCCGTGCCCTCCGAGGCCGGTCACATGTCCTCCGCCACCACCGCTGCCCCCGCCGGTGTCACCCGCGGTGCCGGTGTCGCCCGCGGTTCCATTGCCGCCGCCGCTGCCGGGCGTACCGTTTGATTTGCTGCTGCCGCAGGCGCCCGCCAATGCAGCCAGTGAAAGCGCGGCCAACCAACGGCCGGGATGACGTTGCACGCAGCGTCGCACGTTTGCAAAGACCGCAGAAAGTTCAGTCACGCTCGACCTCTTTGTTGACGGTTGTCGGTTTGGGCAGACGCAACTGCCCAACGCGCCCAATGCAGGGGGCGACCACGGCAAAGTACACGATCAATCAATCAGTAGCAGCAGGCACAGAAATCGGTTCAGCGAAATTGAATCGCATCCAATCGTCTCCTACGAAACGGCCCGCGGAATTCGGTCAATCTTCAGAGAAATTCGGTCAAAATGCAAAAGGCCCGCCGCGACGAGTCGCGACGGGCCCTGAGCGTCAAGAGCGTCGACTAGAACGGAACGAACTTGACGTCGTCGATGACGAAGTCGACGTGATACCCCGAGCTCGACGAGCCGTCGCTCGGCGCGTCGACGCCGCCGTCGGCGCCGCCATCCGTCGACGTGGTGCCGCCATCGGTCGAAGCCGCCGGATCGTGGAAGAACCAGAGGATGCCGGTCAGCTGGTGGGGGTCGATCGAGGCCTGCGGGCTGCCACCGACGAGATCGGCCCACATGAGCGTGACGGTCTTGACCGTCGTGCCATCGCTGGGCACGGTGACCGTGGTGCGGGGGCCCCGGCACGCATCGTCGGCGGCCGCGTCGGCGGGCGCGACGCAGGTGCCGCAGTTGGCGTTCAAGCTCTCTACATCGTCCTCGGCGCGCCCCATCGTGAATCCGATGGCGTTGTCCGGGCCGACGTTGCCCTTGATGGTGAAAGAAATGCCCGCCCACTGCGAGGCGTCCAGCGTGCAACCGGTACTCGCCGCAGCTGCGCAATTCCAATAAATGCCGAAGAAGTCGGTGTGGCCAGCCACGGTCCCGCTGATGTGCCAGTTGCTGGCGGTGAAGTCCTCGGGATCCAGGCTGGCCGCCTTGACGTACGTGCCACCCGTGATCGGGGCCGGGGGAACACCGAAGGTGGAGTTGTTCTGCATCGAGAAGTCGGAGATCAGCGCGTCCGTGGGCGCGACGCCGGTGCAAATCGAGCCGTGGGTGTCGGGCACGTCGCTCGGACCCTTGTCAATCTTGACGTCCGGCTGAACGTCGGGCTTGGGGCCCGTGTCCTTCGGCACGTCGGTATTTCCGGTATCCGCGTGCACGTCCGGTGACGTGCCGGTATCAACACTGCTATCGTTGTTGTTGTTGCTCTTGCTCGAGCAACCACCAATGACGAGCGCCAGAAATCCCAAAGATCCACACCCAATGACCGACAAAGCTCGCTGAAATCGCATACCGTAATTCTCCTTCGGCGTTGGAATTGTCGGGACCATACGTCCATGCCCCGACAGTTGTCCAGAACAACCGCACGTGAACGCGATGACGATGCTCCAAAACTCCGCTAGTGTCGTTTCATGAAGCGCGTTGAGCTGCTGTTGATCGTCGCGCTTGCACCCGCGGCGGGCGTCGTGTGCTCGTCGAAGCCGAATGTCGCCACGGGCGCCGGCGGAAGCTCAGGCGTGGGTGGCGGCCTGGTTTGCGCCGCCGGCGGTTCGAGCGGGGCCGCCGGCGCGCCCGTCTGCGCCAGCAACCCCTCCGATTACGCATTCGCGTTTCAGGACCCCTGCCGGCCGCTCGAGGACCGCATCGCGGATCTGCTCGCTCAGTTGACGACCGACGAGAAGCAGTCGTTGCTGGGCGAGGACCAGCCAGCGATTCCGCGGCTCGGGCTGCCGGGCTTCACGACGTTCACCGAGGGGATTCACGGCATCGGCTGGTCGGACAACGGGCTCGGCAGCGTCTCCAACCTCGTTGGCACGCAATTCCCACAGGCGTTCGGCCTGGCGGAGGCCTGGGATCCCGGAGCGATGAAGACCGTCGGCGCGACCACCGGGTACGAGGCGCGCGTTCACAACGCGCAGGGCATCTCCGCCACTGGCCGCGGGCCCGGCATCGTCGTGCGGGCGCCGCTCATCGATCTCGAGCGCGATCCGCGCTGGGGGCGCACCGAGGAGTCGTACGGCGAGGATCCCTATCTCACCGGCGAGCTGGCCAAGGGCTACCTGTCGGGGCTTCACGGCGACGATCCGAAGTACCTGCTCGCGGCCTCGACGCTCAAGCATTGGCTCGCCAACAACAACGAGGCGAACCGCGAGACCAGCTCGTCGAACGTCGATGACCGCAACCTGCGCGAGTACTACGCCGCGCCTTTCGAGGCGGCGATCAAGGTCGGACACGCGCAGGGGATCATGACGGCGTACAACCAGCTCGATGGAACGCCGGCCGGCGTGTCGCCGCTGTTGCAGACGCTGCTCGTCGGCGAATGGGGCTTCGACGGGCTCATCACCACCGACGCGACGCTGCCGGGCATCCTGGTCACCAACCAGCACTACTACGACACGCTCGCCGATTCGGTCGCCGGGCTGATCCTGGGCGGGACCGGGACGCTGGTGCAGCAAGGGCTCACGCCGACGATCCAGATGGCCGAGGACGCCGGGCTGTTCGGCGACACCGATCTCGACAACGCGCTCCGCCCGGTGCTGCGCGTGCGCTTTCGCCTGGGCGATCTCGATCCGCCGTCGTACGTCCCCTACAAAATGATCGCGAGCACGGAGACGCCGTGGAACGACGACGCCTCCAAGGCGAAGGCGCTCGATATCACGCACAAGACGATCGTGCTGCTCAAGAACGACGCGCATGCGCTGCCGCTCGACCCGGCGGCGATCGGCACCATCGCGGTGATCGGCCCGCGCGCTGATTCCGTGGTCCGCGACTGGTACGGCGGCCAGGCGCCCTACACGGTGACGCCGCGGCAGGGGATCGCCGCGATGCTGCCGGCCGCCAACATCCTCTACGCCGCCGACGACACCGGTGGCGCCGCCAGCGCTGCCGCCGCAGCGGCGGACGTCGCGGTGGTGTTCGTCGGCAACCACCCGACCTGCGGCGCGAACGCGCCCTGGGGCACCTGCCCGACGCCGTACGACGGCCGCGAAGCGGTCGACCGCACCTTCATCGAGCTCGAGCCGACGCAGGAGACGCTGGTGGAGAACGTCGCCGCAGCCAATCCCCGCACGATCGTCGTGCTGGTGTCGAGCTATCCGATCGCGATCGGCTGGATCAACGACCACGTTCCGGCCGTCATTCACGTCACCAACTCCAGTCAGGAGCTGGGAACGGCGATCGCCGACGTGCTCTTCGGCGCGTACGACCCCGGCGGGCGCACCACCACCACCTGGTATCAGTCCGAGACGGATATTCCGACGGCCATCACCGACTACGACATCCGCGAGGGGACGACGTACTGGTACTTCACCGGCACGCCGCTCTATCCGTTTGGCCACGGGCTCAGCTATTCGACGTTCACCTACGCCGGCGCGACGGCCAGCGCCGACAGTCTGATCGCCACGTCGACACCCACCTGCGGCGCGGTCACGATCGGCGTCGACGTGACGAACACCGGCGCGGTTGCGGGCGACGAGGTCGCGCAGCTCTACGTCTCGTACCCAGGGTCGACGCTCGGCCACCCGATCAAGCAGCTGCGCGGTTTCCAGCGCGTGAGCCTGGCGGCGGGCGAGACGCAGCACGTGACGTTCTCGCTGAGCGCGGTCGATCTCCGCTACTGGGACACCGACAACGCGCGCTACGCCGTGGAGACCGGGACGGTCGACGTCCAGATCGGCGCGTCGTCCGCGGACATCCGCGCGCACGTCAGCCTGGCCGTCCATCCCTAGTCCTTGCCCTAGTCCTTGCCCTAGTCCTTGCCCTAGTCCTTGCCCTAGTCCTTGCCCTGATCCTTGCCTTGATGCCGGCTGTGACGGCGTGAGTCGGCGCGCGGAGGACCGGCGCGGGCGTTTCGTTTTCGTAACCTCCCTCGCCAACGCGGCGCGCCTGGCACGCGTTCGTCACGGATTAGACGCAGGATTTCGCGGCCTGCGATTCTCGCGGGCACATCCCGGGCTCTTCCGGGTATCCTCCTACGATGCCGAGAGCGGTGCGATATCGCATCTTGCGCAAGATTGCCCACGGCGGCATGGCCGAGATCTTCCTGGCGCTTCAAAGCGGCGCAGAGGGGTTTCAACGGCCAGTCGTCCTCAAGCGGATCCTGCCGGCCTTCGCCGCCGATCCGCACTTCGTGCGCATGCTGGTCGACGAGGCGCACATTGCCTCGAGCCTGAACCACAGCCACCTGGTGCA
>CAZNCQ010000328.1:0-7688 GCA_964571275.1 uncultured Myxococcales bacterium | reverse complement strand
TGTTCCCCTGTCGTCGCTTTGAGATTAGGTTCAGGCGGCCTTTGTGGCCGCCGCGATCTGCTCGACGGGACAGCAATGCCTCGCCTGGTACCTCGACTGCGACTCCGACGGCTTCGGCGCCAACAGCGCGCCGGTCTTCTCCTGCAGCCAGCCGGCGCCGGGTACATGCCAGGTCTTGCCCAACGGCGACAAGACCATGGGCTCCTACATCTCCAACACAGGCGACTGTTGCGACATGGACTCGCAGGCATTCCCCGGCCAGACGCAATTTTTTTCGTCGCCCGACGCGTGCGGCAGCTACGACTACAACTGCGACAACCAGAGCACGCTGCACTACCCGGCCCAGACCTGCTCGGCGCTGACATGCGCGATCGTCAACGGAGCTTGCGTCCCCTCCGCCGGCTGCGCCGGGACCGGTTGCAAGGTGCAGAATAATCTCTGTGTCACCAGCGCCAACGCCGCCGCGTGTGGCGCTCCCATCAATGCGACGTTCCAGCTCTGCGCCTTCCTCGGACCGATCGTGTGCCAGCCGATGACCGAGAACGACACGGTGCAGTCGTGCCTATGACTTCGTCGAGCGTGCGGACGGGTAGCGACGGTATCTGCCGGCCGCAGTTGCATACGAGCTCGCGAGGGCGCAGGTCCTTGGGCGCCGTACGCGGTCGCGCACGACTACCATGCGAACGGCGACCTCATCCCCGAGTCATCTCGAGGGTCCCGTGTGACGGCGTTCGGGCCATTTTCAGCAACCGTGCGATACGAAGGAGATGACCACCGAGTCGGTGGATAGCCCGTTCGGGCCGGGTACCGACGCCGTCATGGACGCCGACGAGCTCACGCACGCCGGAACGTTGAACGTGTGCGTGAGCGAAGCCCCGGTCCCGAGCGCGCCGTCTTGCGCATCACTCCACTGGATCTGGCTCGGGCTGATCGGCGTGCCGTCGGGGTTCATGGCGATCGCCGCGAAGGTGACGGTGACCGGACATGTGAACGGGTCGTCGTTGCAAGCGAAAGTGATCGACCATTCGGGCGCGAAGCCGTTGGCGGGGCTCGTGATTCTCACGGTGGGCCCTCCTGACGGTTCGACGACGTGGAGCGTGATCGATGCCTCGCCCGAAAGCCCCGCTCGATCCTCGGACTCGAGAAGGATCGTCACGTCACCCGCTCGATCGAGGGTCGTCGAAAGCGAGCTTCCAGATCCCAGGTGAGCGTTGTTTTCGACCCACAGCAATTCATCGCCTGGGATGCCATCGGGGTTGTCCACACTGGTGCCGTGGCCTGTGAGCGTGATTGTCGTCCCGACCGGCACCGTTGTCCCATCGGCGGGCGAATCAATCACCAGCACGGGACCTTGGTCGCGCACATTGATCGTGATCGAGTCGCTCGCCGAGTAGTAGCTGGCGGTGATGGTGTGCTGCCCGGCGCCGAAAATGACAAGCGTGTTGCTCACGTCCGTGCCCGTCGCGCTTCCGGTGCCGAACCCTTGGAGGACTCCGTCGACGCTCCATTGCACGGCGGCGCCCAGGCGATCGCCCTGATCAATTGGATTCGATACGCTGGCCTCGACGAAGATTCCGGCACTGGCGTTGTCCAGGGAGTACAGACTCCCGGAACCGGGAACGGTGATGGCCAGTCGAGGCCACGCGGGCACGCACGCCCCGACTGAGTTGGACCAGTACGTGGAGAGGACCGTGTTGCCGAGGCGAGCGACACGAAACGAGTTGGAGCCGTCCTGGCACGCCGAATCGCAGATGTCGGCGATCTCGCCGTCGAACCACGCCGGGACGAGGCCGAGATTGGCCCAGCCCGAGAAGGGAAATGGATCGGTGATCGCCTCGACCAGCTCATGCGAAAGCGCCTCGGTCCCATCGTCGAGCGCCTGGATCGCCGCGCACGAGCTGCCGCCGCAGCTCTCCTGGTCTCGCTGGCCGAGCGCGGACGCCGTCACCGACAGCGCGGCTCGAGAGATCACGACGGCGGCATAGGGGATGAGGGGATAGGCGGCGAGGTTGAGCGGGAAGGGGAGGTAGATCCAGGGAGTCGACGGCGCGGCCAAATGGTAGCCGGCACCGCTCGACGAAGGCGATACGCTGTCGTCGAAGACGAGAAAGACCATCGGCGCATATTTGTCCGTCCTCCACCACAAGCTCGGGACCGCCTGGGACGTCTCGAGGCCCATCACCGTCGCCACGTCGGATACTGGGTCGCTGAACGACCCTGGCGGTGGCGCCGGGAAGAAACGAGACGGCTTCACTTGGCCGGATTGGACCCCGTACTGCTGCAAACCGTTCAGGTACGGCGCGCTGAACGGTAGCGAGATACCGCTGGTGAATACGCTGTCGAATCCCGTCGGGTCGGCGAGCAGCGCCGCCGCGAACCCCGATCCGAAGTAGTTGACGTAAACCTGGATGTTATGGAGCGTGTCCCCGCCGTTGTAGCTCAAATTCGTGGACGGGTCTCCGGATGCCGAGCAGGCGATGGGGTCGTTGAACGCTTGGTTGATCGTGGGTGGGACGGACGGAAGCGGCGTGGGCGCGAAGCCCGAAGGAACGGCGAGATCCTGCGGCGTGAGATGCGTCCGCTTCGCAGCGAGCGTGTCACTCATGATGGTCCACCGCCCGGTAGCGTCTTGCGATTCGGTCCGCAGAACGGTTCGTCCCGCGAGCTCTTCTGCCGTCACGGGAGAATCGTGTCCTCTCGCGCTGCGGCCGGAGTCGTCACGGTGATCGTCGTCGTCGTCGTCGTCGGAGGGTGGGCGCGGGCCGGCATCGCAACCGGGGGCGGCCTCGGCGGCAACGGGGCCGATCGCCGTCAGCTGCCGCCTGATGCTGGGCGGTGGCAGCGGCAAATCCTCTGAGTACCAGACTCGCGTCGTTACGCCTTTGTTGGTGGCCAGATAGGCGCGCGCGGCGAGCCCCGCGATCTTCGTCTCGAGATCGGTCCGTCGCACCGTTTGCTTCGGCACGGGCTCAATCGTGCCCTCGCTCGACACGGTGGGCTGCTGTTGGCTCACGTATTCGGCGAGCGTGGTCGCGCCATAGGTTTGATTCGTGGTGTTTTCGATCAGAACCTGGCCCGATCGATAGTCGACAATCGCCTTCAGCGCACTGGCGCCCGTGCTCGTGTCACCCTCGATCCGGGCGATCGACCCGATCTCCGAGATGATCAGATCCTGGGACCGCCCGGCGGTTTGAACCGTCAGCTCGACCGCGTGGTCCGCGTCGTCGCCTGGAGAGGATTCCGCGCGACCGGGAGATGCATCGGGACCTCCAGATTGCGTCAGTGCTTGGGATGTCTTCGCTGTCGCCTCGCCGCGTGTCGGGGAACAACCGATCAAGCACCACACGATTGACAGGACCGACGATGCCCAAAGGCCGGCGCTCGCCCGCGTCAAGGTGTTCCGAAGCGCCCGCGCCGGTCTATCGAATTTTGCTGTTTTCACGCCTCAGTAACGGAGGGCGTCCGCGATCTTTCATGCGAGTGACCGGCGTTGGCCTCGGGCGCGCTGCAGATCACGTGCGCCGAATCCACACGCCACCACCGCACCGCCTGCGTCGCCGCTCCTTGCTCGTCGTCGAGGTGCAATGAGCGCCCGACACGCCCGCGGCGACCGGGAAGCACGTGGCCCGTCGACGTGCGAGGCAGCAAGGGCGCGCACGTCTCGATCGACGGCAAGCCCGTGGGAACGCTACCGCTGGCGTCGTGGTCGGACGATGCGGACCGACTGCGCAAGCATGTCGTGCCGCTCTGTTTCCGGCGACCTTTCCCCGATTGTCAAAAATGGGCGCTGAGCCTTCCGACCGCGCCCAGGACACTCCCCCGCGCATCATTTGATTGCGCGGAGGGTTGCCGATGGGACGGACGTTGGTAAAGGCAGGCCGGGTTTTGCTGGCGGGATGGGCGCTGGCGAGTGTCGGATGCACGCCAGGGGCAAGCGACGGCGACCGCCTCGAGCTGACGCGCGGGGCGCTCACCGCGGCGGCGCCCAAGCTGATCGCGGTCGCCACCGCCGCCAACACCGTCAAGACCTACTGGAACGACGTGGCCGGCAGCACCGGTTTCTTCGTCGACCGGTCGACCAACGGCGGCACGTCCTGGTCGCAGATCCTGCTGCTCGCCGCCGGCACGACCCAATGGACGGACGGTTCGAGGGCCTACGACACCGCATATTGCTACCGGGTGCGCGCGGTGCCGACCACCGCCGCGCCTACGTCGAACACCGCGTGCGTCACGACGCCCTTCGGCTTCGAGGGCGAGACGGTGTCGCAAACGCTCTCGGGCGGGACGTCGTCGATCGTCAGCGACCCGGCGGCCAGCAACGGACACTACTTCCTGGCCGACCCGGGCAACGGCGGCACCGCCGACCTCGCGCTCATTGTGCCGGTCACGGGCCGTTACGAGGTCAAGGTCACTTACGCCGTGGGCCCCGATCGCGGCCTGGCGCAGCTCTCCGTCGACGGCGCACCGGTCGGTGGCCCCGGCGACGGTTATGCCGCCACTCCAGGTTACGTCGAGGCCGACCTCGGCGAGATCGATCTGCAGGCGACCACGGCGCGAACGTTCCGCTTCCTCGTCACCGGGAAGAACGCCGCCTCGTCGGCCTTCCGGGTCGGCGTCGACGTCATCCGGCTCTACCCGCACGGCCAGCGCTTCGAGGCCGAGGCCTCGGGCTCGATCGTGTCGAGCGGCGACAGCCACACGATCACGAACGACGCCGCCGCCAGCGCCGGTAAGCTCGACGTCGCGCGCCTGAACGCTGCCGGCGACTTTCAGAAGGTGACGCTCCCCGTGAGCTTGCCGGGCGACTACATCCTGGCGCTGCGTTACAAGACCGGCCCCGACCGCGGCCGGTTCCAGACCATCTTCAACACGACGACCAACGTCGGGCCCGTGATTGACGGCTACGCCGCGACGCCGGGTTACGTGACTATCGAGGTCGGCACCGTGCATGTGGCCGCCTATGGGAATTACGAGGTCAGGCTGAGCGTCACCGGGAAGAACGGCTCGAGCTCCAGCTTCGGCACGTCGCTGGACTTCGTCGACCTGCGCTTGCCGCGCCACACGCAGCAGCTTTCCGGGCACCGTTTCGCGGGCGAGCAGGGGGCGCCGCTGGTCGGCCCGCTGCCGCCGTCGACGGTGGTGCCGATCACCGTCGAGCTCCAGCTGCAGAACGCCGCGCAGGTGCACACGCTGGCGGCCGCGGTGTCGGACCCGTCGAACCCCCAGTACCTCCAGTTCCTGACGCCGGCCGCGTTCGCGGCCACGTACGGCCCGACCCTCGCCAGCTACCAGGCATTGCAGGACTACCTGACGTCGCGCGGTTTCACCGTCGTCGCGAGCGACAGCGAGCACATCTTGCTGAAGGTCAGCGGGACGGCTGCCCAGGCCGAGCAGGCGTTCTTCGTCAACCTCAACGTCTACCAGCGCGCCGACGGGTCGACCTTCGTTGCTCCCGACCAGGAGCCGGCGCTGGATGTGGCCACGCCGGTGCTCTTCCTGGCCGGGCTCGACACCTTCCCGCGGCTGCTCCCGCCTCCCGATGCCTTCGTCTTCGGGACCGGCATGAACAGCTCCTATCGCCCGCCGGAGCTCCGGTCCGCTTACGCGTCCTGCGCGCTCCCCCTCGGCGGCGAGGGGCAGTGCGTGGACATCATCGGCCAAGGCGGATTCAACAGCGTCGACATCACCGCCTTCGAGCACGACATGGGGCTCGCCGACGCCCAGCTCGTGCCCATCGTGGGCGCGCAGTCGACGGAGGCCCCGAACAGCGAGGTCACGCTGGACATCGAGATGGCGCTGGCGATGGCGCCCCATCTGGACGCGGTGGTGATGTACGGCATCGGCAGCCTCGATCCCCAGGATGATCTCGTGACGGCGCTGAAGAACATCGCCAGCGGCGCGCCCCGGTTGTGCAAGCAGGTCAGCTCGTCGTTCGAATGGGTTCAGATCCCCCAGCAGTTCTACCAGCCGTCCCTCGATCGCATGGCGATGCAGGGCCAATCGTTCTTCCAGTCCTCGGGCGACCACGGCAAGACCGGGTTCGGGGCGGACACGATCTACGACCTGGCGAACATCACCTACGTCGGCGAGACCGCGCTCTCCATGGCCACCAGTTCAACCGGCGCGATCGTCTACGGCAAAGAGGACGGCTGGCAGGACAGCGGCGCCGGCTTCGTCGACTGCCCGAACAGCGTCTACCTCAAGGGCGACGGCACCTGCTTGCCGGACTTCCAGGCCGGCGTCGCCAATGCCAGTAACCAGGCGTCGGCAACCCAGCGCAACATCCCCGACGTCTCGTTGATCGGGGGCGGCGTTGGCGTGCAGACCTTCGAGACCATCGGCGGTGTGCACGGCACCGTGCACACCGAGGGGGGAACCAGCGTCGCCACGCCGCTCTGGGCCGGGTTCACGGCGCTCATCAACGAGCGGCGGCAGGCCGCCGGCGTCCCGTCGCTCGGTTTCCCGAACCCGACGCTCTACGGGATCAGCAAGGTGCCGTCGGTGTACGCCACGGTCTTCAACGACGTGTCCGACGGCAACAACGGCTTCCCGGGCGTGGCGGGATACGATCTCGTGAGCGGCATCGGCACGCCGAAGTGCAACCTCATCTATCAGCTGGCCTCGACGACGCCGACCGTGGCGGCTCAACACGTCAACGTCCACGTCACAGGCTCCCTGACGGTCACGGTCAGCTTCTCCAACCAGCCGGACGTCACCACCGTGCAGCCCGTCGACCAGCACGTGATCCTGGGCGTCGACAACCCGTCGCAGGACGTCACCGCGATCGCGTCGGCGGCGGTCGAAGCGGTCGGCGACGTGTTCTTGACGCTCGCGCCCAACAACGCCGACGTCCAGATGGCCGACCTGGGCTTCGTCCTCGGCCCGGCGAGCGTCAACAACGTCTTCCCGCCCGGCACGCCCCCGTTCATCATCCACCCCGGCGGCGCGAGCCTGACCGAGGGAACGACCGTCACCACCGGCGTTCCCCCCACCGACGCGCCCGTCACCAGCGCCAAGATGACCGTCTCCTTCACGATCCAGAGCGTGCAGCAGCCTTGAGTCTGCTAACTAACCTCGCGCGCACGGCCGAGGACGCGCGCGACGCCGTCGATCAAGTCGTCGATGTCGACCGGCTTTCGGAACGTCCGCCAGAACTCGAGGCGGTCGGTGGAAACCCCAGACGCCTTTGCCCAGCCCTTTGCCAATCGCGGGTGAGCTAGGCGAAGAGGATCGGTTCCATCCTTTGGACGGCAGAGCGCTCGCCACCAACGGGGTACGACACCTTCGGCTGAATCGTGCCGACGATGACGAAGTCGAGCCACAGGTACCCCGCGGCATCGAAGCGTGCCCACATCTCGACGCTCTCCCCGTCGGCGACGTATTCACGACCCTCGACGATCGCGAAGGCGACGCGGTGTCGCTCGCCAGCACGGCCCGGGTTCGCGACTCTCTCCCGCTCCATGTCGGAGTGGATACTAGCCGACGGCCGGGACCCTGTGAACTCCAAAGGAGCGCCGCCGCCACGGCGTTACGTGTGGACACAGGGCTTCGGATGACCTTGTACGACCGTAATTCTCAAGGCAAGCTCCTCGGTTCCGTGGCAGACAAAAACCCGCCCAAAACACCCGATATTGCCGGCAAGAACCCGCATGTCCCCGTCGACGTGCCTTCGGTTTTGAAGACCGTCC